>MGSS01000022.1 GCA_001798595.1 Deltaproteobacteria bacterium RIFCSPLOWO2_12_FULL_60_19
CGACGACATCATCGCGACGCTGACTAAAACGTTTTCATCGCAAGGCATAAAAGTGATCGTCGTCTCGAGCGACAAAGACCTCATGCAGCTCGTCACCGACGGGGTCAGGCTGCTCGACTCCGCGAAGGGCAAATGGATCGGACTCGAAGAGATCAAGCAAAAATTCGGCGTCGAGCCGCACCGGGTCGTCGAGGTCATGGGACTGATGGGCGACTCCGTGGATAATATTCCGGGCGTGAAAGGCATCGGCGAGAAAACGGCGACGGCGCTGATTCAGAGATACGAGACGCTGGAGAATCTCTTCGAGCGCCTGGACGAAGTGGAAACGATGGGTTTGAAGGGAGCGGCTCGCATCCGCAGGGCGCTCGCCGAAGGCAAGGAGCGCGCGTTTCTCAGCCGGACACTGGCCACGGTCAAGCGGGATGTGCCGGTGGAGACCAACCTGGCGGACCTCCGTTACCGCGCCCCCGACATCGTGAGCGTGCGCGCGCTATTCGCCGAGCTGGAGTTTCACAATCTGCTGAAAATGATCGAGGAGCCGGAGCTGGAGCAGCGATAGCCCTCATGGAATCGAAAATGAAATTGGGGGACTACCTCGTCTCCTATTTAAAAAAACTCGGCGTCTCCCATCTTTTCGGAATCCCCGGCGATCTGGTCATCAATCTCTTTCTTAAGTTCGGGCGTCCCAGAGGGATGAAGATCATCACCCTCTCCCACGAGCCGGGCGTCGGCTTTGCCGCCGACGGCTACGCCCGCAGCACCGGGCGGATCGGTGTCGTCTGCGTCACCTACGGCGCCGGCGGCCATAACACGGTCAATCCGGTGGCCGGCTCTTTCTCGGAGCGCGTGCCGCTCCTCGTCATCAGCGGCGGGCCTGGCGAAGAGGAGCGCAAGCTCGGCGTTTTGATCCACCATCAGGCCAGGGAGATCGAATCGCAGTTTCGCATCTACCGCGAAGTCACCTGCGCGGCCAGGCTGATCGACGACCCGCTGCGGGCGGCGACCGATATCGACGAGGTGATCCGCGCGATCTGGCACAACCAGCAGCCCGGCTATCTGGAAATCCACCGGGACATGGTCGAGAAGGAAATTCCGGTGCCGAAGCACATCATCGCCTGGGACGGCAATCTCCCGTTCCCCCCTTCGGACCGTCACAAGCTCGACGAGGCGGTGCGCGACACGGCGCAGCGCTTCAACCGCGCGCATCGTCCGCTGGTGCTGGTCGGCATCGAAGCGTATCGCTACAAAGTCGCCCGCGACATCGTAAAACTGGTCGAGAAGATGGGCGCGCCCTGCTGCGCCTCCGTGCTCGCCAAAGGCGCCTTCCCGATGAACCACCCGCTCTACATGGGCGTTTACATCGGCGCGATCAGTCCCAAAGAGATACGCAAGCGGGTGGAAAAAGCCGATCTCATCCTCAGCCTGGGCATGCTGCTCACCGATATCGAGCTGGGCGGCAGCCAACCGCCGGAGGCGCTGCGCAACCGGTCGATCTGGGCCGTCGATCACAGGGTCAACGTGAGCTTTCACACCTACACGGACGTCAACCTGCGCGATTTCGTTCACGGCCTGCTTCGCGCCGAGCTGAAGACGCGGCACGAGAAAGTGGCCTACAGCGACAACCTGCCCAAGCCGCGCCCGGGCCTCGACCGGCGCATTCGCGTGGCGGACGTGCTGCGCGAGACCAACCGCTTTCTCGCGAAGCACAAGAAGATCATGGTCGTAGCCGAATCGGGAGATTCCCTTTTCGGCGGCATCGATATCAAAGTAAGCGACGACGCGCCCTATCTTGCGCAAGGCTTCTATGCGTCTATGGGCTTCGCCGTGCCCGGCGCAATCGGCGCGCAGATCGGCACCGGACTGCGGCCGCTTATCCTCACCGGCGACGGCGGCTTCCAGATGACCGGTGTGGAAATTGCGCACGCCCCGCGCTACCGGGTCAATCCGATCGTCGTCCTGCTCAACAACGGCGGCTGGGGAATCTTCCGGCCGATCGCCAAACGTCAGGATCTGCTCGCCCTGCCATCGTGGCGCTACGCGGAGCTGGCGAAACTGTGGGGCGGCGCCGGCTATCGCGTGGAGACCGTGGCCGACTTTCGCCGCGCGCTGGAGCAGGCGGCCAAGTCTTCTTCCTTCGCGATCATCGAAGCGATGATAGGACAGCGGGATCTTTCGCCGATCTCAGTAAAATATATCCGCGCCTCCGCCAGGAAGGCAGAGATTAAATCCCCGGCCTGAGGTTACGCCGACCTACCGCTCACGACCAACGCCATGATTAACCAGGAACGACTGAAAAATCTCCTCATCGAGCTGATCAAGATCGACAGCCTGTCGCGCCGGGAGCGCGCCGTCGCCATGCGCCTTAAGCAGGAAATGGAAGAGCTCGGGGCGGAGGTCTGGATCGACGACGCCGGCGACAAGGTCGGCGGCAATGTTGGCAATGTGATCGCCCATTTCCGCGGGACGTCGCCCGGCGCGCAACCGATTTTGCTTTCGGCTCACATGGATACCGTGGCGCCGGGAGAAGGCGTAACGCCGGTGCTTCAGGGAAATATCCTGAAGACCGACGGCACGACCGTCCTCGGCGGCGACGACAAGAGCGGCGTGGCGATCATCTGCGAGGCGCTGCGGCTCATCAAAGAAGCAAATCTTTCCTGCGCCGACGTGGACGTGGTATTCACGATCTGCGAAGAGGCCGGGCTCGTGGGCGCGAAGTGCCTGGATGTCTCGCGCCTTCGCGCGCGGAGCGGTCTGGTGCTGGACAGCGATTCCGTAGGCTTTCTCTTTACCAGGGCGCCGGCGGCCAATCGCCTGGAGTTTGTGATTCACGGCCTGGAGGCGCACGCCGGGGTCTGTCCGGAGCGAGGCGTCAGCGCGATTCAGGCGGCGGCGGAGGGCATCGCGCGCATGAAGCTGGGCAGAATCGACGAAGAGACGACGGCGAATATCGGTCTCATCGAAGGAGGCGTCGCGGTCAATATCGTTCCCAACTCCGTGCGGCTCAAGGGAGAGGCCAGGAGCCACAGTGAAGAGAAACTGACGCAGCAGACTGCACATATGATCCGCTGCCTCGAAGAGGCGGCGGCGTGTCGCGCCTTGGAACTGGACGGGAAGCTTTTCCGTCCCAGGGTTGAATCGAAGGTGGAGCGCGACTACGACCGGATGGCGGTTTCCGACGATTCACGCGTCGTGCGTCTGGTCCGCGCGGCGGGAAAAAACCTGGGCATCGACGTCAAGACGCAGGCAACCGGCGGAGGTTGCGACGCGAACGTGCTGAACAAAAAAGGGCTTGAGGTCGCCAACCTTTCGACCGGCATGCGCGATATCCACACGGTGAACGAGTGGCTGGATCTCAATGACCTTTACCTCTCGGCCGAGATGGTGCTGGAGATTTTGCGGTTGAACGCGACAATCAGGACTGAGTAGCGAGCGCTGAGGACTGAGTACCAGGGGACTCTTTCCTCAGTCCTGAGATTTATTTGCTATGGACGGCGAGGAGATCGGTCTTTTACTGAGGCAGGAGCGGGGCCAGTTCCTCGAGTTCCTGAGCGGCTACGAGCATAAGAAAGGCGGGCCGCAAAAAAAGCGGGCCGAGGAATTGGCCCGCGACATCGCGCGATCCGTCGCGGGCATGGCCAACGCGGACGGGGGAATCCTCCTCGTCGGCGTCGAGCCCGACAAAAGCGTCACCGGCATCGCCCATTCCGCAGAAGAAATCCAGGCGTTGATCCAGGCGCCGCAGGCGCTCTTGACCCCTCCCCTCAACCCGGCCTGCCAGCGGGCCCACCTGGGCAACCTGCTGCTCCTCAAGTTCGAGATCACTTCGAGCTCCGAAGTGCATCGCGTGACCGGCAGCCGGGCCTTTTACCGCATCGCGACGGAAAACCCCTCCCTCCCGCCGGAACAGATTCAGAGCCTCAAGGAGAGCAAACGCCACGTTTTCTACGAGCGCCAGAGCGTGCTGGAGGCGACGTGGGAGGATATCGACCTTGCGCTGGTTGAATCGCTCGCCGAGAAAATCCAAGACCCAAGAGACCCTAAGACCGTCTTAAGCCGTCTGTATCATCTGGTTGACAGCTCGCGCGATAAGCCTTCGTTGACGATGGCGGCGCTCCTGCTGTTCGCCAAAGACCCGACACGCTGGCATCCGCGCTGCGGCATCGACTTCGTAAAATACGATGGGACGGAACGGCAGCACGGCAGCTCGATGAACGTCATCAAACGGATTCGCTTCGAGGCTCCGCTCTGCCGGATCGTCGACGAAGCGGTGGGGCGGATCAAGGAGCACATCAGAGAGCGGACGATTCTGCACGACCTCTTTTTTCGCGAGCGTCTGGAATATCCGATTTTTGCGTGGCAGGAGGCGCTGGTCAACGCGGTCGCGCACCGGGATTACAGCCTGACGGGCGCGCCCGTCGAGGTGTGGATGTTCGACGATCGGATCGACGTGCGCAGCCCGGGGCTTCCTCCGTCCCCCGTCACCATCGAGGAGCTGCGCCGACAAAAACGCGTCCACTTCTCGCGCAACCCGATGCTGGTGCGCGTGCTCGCGGACCTCGGCTATTTAAAGGAAATGGGGGAAGGGATTCCCCGGATGTTCCACGAGATGGAGCACCACGGCCTGCAGGCGCCGGAGTTCTCGACGGAGGGTTTCTTTTTTACCGTCACGCTGCGCAACACGCCGGTCTACGACGAGCCGACGCTCAGATGGCTCAACCAGTTCGGGACCTCCGCGGTGAACGTTCGCCAGCGCCGTCTGCTCGCCTACGCCTATTCGCACGGCAAGTCTTTTTCCACGATGGACTACCAACACATCGCCGAGGTGGACCGCGACACCGCGTACCGCGAGATCAGAGCTATGGTCAAGCTGGGAATCGTCGCGCCGTCCAAACCCAAGAGCCGGAGCTATCGAATTATCGAGCGGCTGTAGGTTTTGATCTAGTGTGGTGTCTCAGAAATTCGTCATCTAATTCCGACCGTCATTCCGGCCGACGCCCGCGAAAGCGGGGGGCGAGCCGGAATCCAGGAAAATCGGACGCTCCTGGATGCCCGCTTTCGCGGGCATGACGAAGGGAGAGCTCAGGACTTCTTTTGCGAACTTCTGAGACAGGACACTAGAGCCCCCTTGAACCCATCGGACGAAATCCTCAAAGCCAGAGAGCAGGCGATCATCGACGCCTACCGGCCGATCTGCCTCTGCAACAAGATCCGCAAAGGAATCGTCGTCAAGGCGATCCAAAGAGGCGCGAACACTTTTGAAAAAGTGACGCGGCGGACCGGCGTGGGGACCGGCCCCTGCGGGGCGGCGCGCTGCGGGCCGATGGTGCGCGGCATGCTCGGCGAAACAGTTGAGACTTGCAAGGAGTGCGGCTGGTCGATCCTCAAGACCCAGCCTCCGCTCACCTGTCCCCGCTGCGGCGCTACGCAATGAAAGCTTTAACGTGGCAGGCGCAGCACACAAGTGCTATGGTCAGAGCCTGGTAAAAGGATGAAGGTTACGCTGCTCCCGAGACTCCGTAAGAGCGTGTGGAGATGAGCCAACACAGGACATTCAGGGCTAGGGGCCGAGCGCTTCTGTTGGCCATAACTCTCCTTACTCTCTCCTCGCTTGCCCACGCGCAGACGATCAAGCTCACCGTCGCCTACCCGACCACCGTCGGCTCGATGGGAGCGCTTTGGGTAACAAAGGACGCGGGCCTGTTTGAGAAATACGGGCTCGACGTAACGCTGATTTACATCGCCGGCAGCTCGCGCATCGTCCAGTCGATGCTCGCGAGAGAGGTCCCTGTCGCCGAGATCGCCATCCCTGCCGTCGTGCAGGCGAACCTTGCAGGCGCGGACCTGGTCATGCTGGCCGGGCCCAATCACAAGCCGGGGCAGAAACTCATGGTGAAGCCGGCGATCAAAAGGTCCGAGGATATCAAGGGAAAGAAGCTCGGCGTAACCCGGTTCGGCACTTCAGACGATTTTCTGCTGCGCTATCTCTTAAACCAGTGGCGAATACAACCGGACCGCGAGGTGGCTCTGCTTCAGATGGGAGGCTCGCCGGAGATTCTGGCGGGACTGGCGTCGGGAGGCATCGACGGCGGCGTGCTTTCCTCACCGCTCAACCTGCAGGCGCAAAAACTCGGCCTTAATTTGCTCGTCGACTTGAGCGCCATCGGCGTCGACTACCAGGGCGCCGGAGTCGTCACTACCCGAAGCTACATGCGGGACCATGCTGAAACCATGCGCTCTTATCTCAAGGCCTACATGGAGGGGCTGGCTCGCTTGAAGAGCGACAAAGGGTTCAGTCTCAAGGTGCTGGCGAAGTATTCCCGCATCACCGACCGGGAGATGCTGGAGGAGACTTACCGCCACTACGCTGTTAACGTGATGCCGAGAGTTCCCTACCCGACGATCAAAGGGATTCAACTCGTCCTCGACGAAATCGCGTCTCGCAACCCGAAGGCGCGCGAAATCTCCCCGTCAAACCTGATCGATACCGGCTTCCTCAACGAGCTCGACAGCAGCGGCTTCATCAAGAGGCTCTACGAGAAGTAGGGCTAGCCTGCGGCGGTTTGACTCACCTACATCTCGTTGTTACGCTTTACCCGAATCTATGGAGAGAAGTAGCGACACAAGAATCCCGGTAACAGTGCTGACCGGCTTTCTCGGCGCGGGAAAAACCACGCTGCTCAACCGCATCCTCACTACCGAGCATGGCCGGCGCGTCGCCGTCATCGTCAACGAGTTCGGCGAGGTCGGCATCGATCACCACCTCTTGATCTCATCCGACCAGGAAGTCGTGCAGATGAACAACGGCTGCATCTGCTGCACCGTGCGCGGTGACCTGCTTCGCACTCTCTTTCAGCTCCTGGAGCAGCGATCGGCCTTCGACACCTTGTTGATCGAAACTACCGGGTTGGCCGACCCTGCTCCCGTGGTACAAACGTTTTTCATCGACGACCGCATCCGCAGCGAATTTCAGTTGAACGGCGTCGTCACCGTGGTGGACTCCAAACACATCTGGCAACAACTCGACCATTCCGCCGAGGCCAAGGAGCAAATCGCCTTCGCCGATCTCGTGCTGTTGAACAAGATGGACCTGATCTCTCCGGAGGACTTATCCGAGCTGGAATACAAGATGAGAGTTCTGAACGGCGCGGCGCGGATCTGCCAGACGAAAAACTCCGACGTCGATATCGCCACGGTCCTGGACCTTCGCAGCCTCGCCATCGAAGCCAAGGCGGAGAATCACGACGACAATCACCGCCACACCGAGGACATCTCCACCGTCTCCATCGTGACACCCGGCGATCTCGACGGCCTCAAGGTGAGCCGGTGGTTCCGAGAGTTGATCACCGAGTTCGGCCCGAAGATCATGCGCATGAAGGGAATTCTCAACCTGCGCAACGACCCGGACCAGTTCGTATTCCAGGGCGTCCATCTCTTATTCGAGGGGCGGCCGGGACGCCAATGGGCGGCCGGCGAGGAGCGGACAAATCGTCTGGTGTTTATCGGCCGGGAACTGGACCGCGAGAAGATCGCCGGTGGTTTCCGGAATTGTTTTGCCACCGATAACGGCAACGGCTCGAGTGAGGTCGATCCTTTCGGCCGGGAGCATCTCGACATCTCGCCCTTCACGGTCGATCAGATCAGATATTGGACCCGGCAGAATTTAAACTTCCCGGCCGAAGCCCCAATCGTCGTCAAAGAGGTGCCGTGCGTAAAGCCGGGCTGCCCGCCGATCGAAACCGCGATCCTGGTTTTTCTCAAAGGCGAGCCGCCCCGCCTCTTCAAGATCCAGCGGCCCGTCAACGACGTCACCTTCGACGACGTTTACAATCTGATCGAAAACCCGTTGCCGTGCTGCTGAGGGATGGGAGCTTACATGAGGAAGAGCGGAGTCGCCCGGAGCTTGCCGGTTCTGGGATCGATACTAAAGCCAAGCGATTCGAGGGCAACGACACCGAGAAGAGAGCCGTCACTTTTTTCGCCGAAGATGACGGGGGTAGGAACCTGGCGTCCATCGATTCGGACGAAAGCATTGCCTACGTCTCGCGTGATGGTGGATCCATCGGCCAACGTAAAGATCTCACTCCCATAAGGGCGGATGCCGATAGCGCTCAGAAGCTCCTTGGGCACGATACTGTACAAAGCCCCAGAGTCCGCCAGCAGCTTCTTTCTTCTCTGCCGTTTGAGGTCGGCGGGATTCGCGATCGCTACGCTGACATAGGTCATGCCCATGATCAGTTTTTATAGCCAAGACCGGGGGAAGTCAATCAAGCTCTGCCCTGCTGCTGAGCAACGCGGCTGTGCCCGATGACCAGGCCCCCCATCTCCGGCCTCCTGAGAAACGCTCTTCTACTCAAATGCCCACGTTGCGGCCAGGGACGTTTGTTCCGGAGCTTTTTCTCGATGCACGTCCACTGCCCCACCTGCCGGCTGAAATATGAGCGCGAGCAGGGCTATTTCGTCGGCGCGATTTACGTTAACTACGCCGTGACCGTGCTGATCGCGATGCCGGGATACTTCGTCGTCGATTCGTTGCTGGGCTGGCCGCTCTCCTGGCAGCTCGGTTTCTGGCTCAGCTTCTGCGTGTTATTCC
>MGSS01000023.1 GCA_001798595.1 Deltaproteobacteria bacterium RIFCSPLOWO2_12_FULL_60_19
TACGACGGCATCGCGCCGCTGCCGAGCGAGAGAGTCGTCATCAAGCACCGCTACAGCGCGTTCATCAACACGGATTTGAACACCGTGCTCAAAGCCAGGGGCATCGAAAGCGTATTTGTGACCGGCATCGCAACGAATGTCTGCGTCGAGACCACGGCGCGGGATGCCTACATGTATGACTATTACGTTACAATGGTAAGCGATTGCGCCGCGGCCTACGAGCCCAAGCTCCATGAGAGCACCCTGGAAAACATGCGCCGCCACTTCGGCCTCGTGGCGACCTCGGAAGAGATTATCCAGACCTGGAAGGGATTGCAGCAGAAAAAAGCGGTGGGCCTCTGAAGCTTTGAGCAAAACCCTGACCTCAGACCGAAGAGATCTCAGCTGAAGGTCCAACTCAAGATAATCGTAAGACGTGCGAGCCGAACTCGGCAACGGCCCTGACGAGTGATCTACCTCGACTACAACGCGACAACGCCGGTGCTTCCAGAAGTGATGGAGGCGATTGAATCCGGATGGCTGTTTTCGACGATTACTGGAGCAAAACGTCTAAGCTGGAGCTCCAATTAGATGGTAGATGAACCAACTCCTCACCACGTCTCCATGTGAGACCGTTTGCGGAAAAGGTCTGCCGGTATGCCCAGTAGGTTACCCTAGCTGAGACCTTGAGGTCATACACGAGATGAGCAGCGTCAAAGCGGCGCCGAAGCTCTTCCCTAAACATACTATTTCGCTCCGCCCATTTGTTCAGATGTTCGGCTGACGCAAGCATGTCGGACTTCTTGCTGTTGCAAGGTCTGTCGTGTGCCAGCACAAAGTTATGACCAAGATCGAATGGGTAGACGGCCCACGGTATGAAATGGTCAACATTTGAAGATTCTCGTTTCAATAAATGCCCACAGTAAAAGCAAGACCCATTTTGCAGCTCCCAAAGTATGGGTATGTAGTTGCCGAGAGGAAGCCGCTCAGTGCCGAACAGAAATTCATGCAAGTCAGTGGTTGTACCAAGGATGTTGTGGTTAAAGCGACGAACGTAACGCGCCCAAGCGCCTCGCACCAAATCTCCAATGAGTGAATGAAAGCGTCTAAAGCAAAAGGCCACTCCCACCTTAAGCACGACCGAATCGGATTGCCTAGCATTCGGATACAAGAACTCCAAGTATTCGTCACCTACGCGTTGGAGTTTCCACAAGGGTTGTTCATCGATCTTGGCGGCAACCATTTGCACTAAGCGACGCCATTTGTTCGGCGCGTTACCCTTTAGATTCTGGATGTCACTATGCGCCTCGCGGGCACGTTCTACCAGTCGAACAATTTCGGCTTGAGATCGAGTATTCTGTTGCAAAATCATGCCGTCGTGGGGAAGAGTAGATATCGTTGGCGGAACGTAGGGGATAGTTTGTCTCCAGTAGTAGTAGACGAATTTCTCAGCGATCTCACTCAAAGACAAATTTAGCGGAGACCCCGTATCGTCGCCCTTCTCCACAGAAAGGTCCGTCAGTGCCATCAGGAGCGCATATTTGTAGGTAGCAACAAATGCCCCTTCCTTGAGCAAACGTTGCACGTTCGCCAGAAACTGGATCTGCTCATCTGCCGACGGAGTAGTTAACTGCGAGTCCAGTAATCCGCCTTCTCCGGTATGATCCATCGGATTCCGCCTCTCGGATCAGGCAAGTCTCCTAATCTTCGAGGAATGATATGGATATGAGCGTGATCGACAGTTTGCCCCGCCGCCTCGCCATCATTTATCCCTATGTTAAAGCTATCGACTGTCAGTCTCTCCGCGAGGAAGCGTTGAACGCGCCCGGTAAAAAGCCAGATTTTTAATTGCTCGTCTGGTGGCAATTCAAACAATCTCGATACGTGCTGTGTAGGCACCACCAACGTATGGCCTGGAGTGACTGGATACGCATCGAAAAGCGCCACTACCCCCTCATCCGAAAGTAGAATCCGCTCAGGGGGTAATCCGCAGAACGGGCAGGTAGTCTCGCTTAAGGGGCACATGGAAACAGAGGTCGATAGGATCAAGGTCAAAGATTTTCGGCTTTGCTATCTTGCGACTTTAGATCATCCTTACGCCCCGCGCCCTCAGCTGCCTTGCCAGCAAATGCCCTAAAATAGGGCGGGCTTATGAGGGAAGTCAAGCGCAAAAAAAGGCGTGAGGCGTAAGTGGGGAACGGATGAACGCGTCAGAATACACGCGAGGTTTTCGTGATCGTGGCGCGTGTTCATCAGTGGGCACGAGATCCCAGCCGAAATGTGAGAGAGGCGATTGAGCGCGACAATCGCAACGCCTGCTGGCGGCAGGCTATGGCCGCCGCGCGTTATCGGCGACAAGGGCTATTTCATGAAGTCGGCGTTGATCCTGTCAAGCGCTTCGGCCGGCGGCTGCAACATGTCCTGCCCCAACTCGGCTAGCGGCGTGTCGCCGAGATTCAGCTCTTCCGCGAACTCCACGCGGTTGGGATCGTAGTAGATCAGCCCGGTCAGAAATTTTCCTTCCGCCACCGCCGCGTGGATCATCTGCAACGCCGCCATGCGGTTGGTCGGATCGTAGTCCCCGTTGAGCTTGTGGAGCACAATCCGCGAGCCGTCGTGGAGCGTGACCGCATGGTCTGTGCCTTCCTGATAGTCGATTTCGATGTTCTCATAGGAAGGAATGAAGTCGATGTCGTGAATCGGGTCGAGGTGGTCCTTGACGTACTTCATGCTTTTGGTCGAGCCTTCATGATTGTTGAAGGTGACGCAGGGACTGATGACGTCGAGGATGGCGCTTCCCTTGTGGGCGAAGGCGCCCTGCACGAGCGGCGCGAGCTGCTTGCGGTCGCCGGAAAAGCTCCGCGCGACGTATGTGGCGCCCAGAATGATGGCCAGTTCGCAGAGGTCGAGCGCCGGGATGTCGTTGATCTTGCCGCCCTTCATCACGCTCCCTTTGTCGGCGGTGGCGGAGAACTGGCCTTTGGTCAGCCCGTAAACCCCGTTGTTCTCCACGACGTAGGTGATATTGACGTTGCGGCGCATCATGTGGCAGAAATTGCCCAGCCCGATCGCCGCCGTGTCGCCGTCCCCTGACACGCCGACCGGAATCAGCGTGTGGTTCGCCAGGTTCGCGCCGGTCGCCACCGCCGACATCCGTCCATGCACGGCGTTGAAGCCGAACGACTGGCCGAGGAAATAAGCGGGCGTCTTGGACGAGCAGCCGATGCCGCTGAGCTTGACCACCTTGCGCGGGTCGATGCTGCTCTCAAAGAAGGCGCGCATGATCGACGCCGAGATCGCGTCGTGACCGCAGCCCCGGCACATCGTCGAGGCCGCGCCTTCGTAATCTTTCTCCGTCAGATTGAGGCGATTCGCTTTGTCTCCTGCCATTCTTCGATTCCTTTTCTGCCGTTGGCCTGGTGCGATTTTATCTGCTGGACGACCTCCCCGGTGCTGACCGGCAGGCCGTTATAGACCAAGACGCTCACGATCTTCGCGGCCAGCTCCGGCCACTCGTCTTTAAAGATCGACGCCATCTGGGCGTCGCGGTTTTGTTCCACGAGATAGACCACGTCGTGGGCCGCGAGAAAGTCGCGGCTCTCCTCGGTCAAGGGCAAGGCCCGCAAGAGGAGATGGTTGATCCTGAGCCCCGACGCCCGTAAGCGGTCGCGCGCTTCGCGCACCGCCTCGTAGCTCGAACCAAAGCAGACGAGGCCCGTCTTGACGCCTTCATGCCGGTCGACGATCGGTTTCGGCACGTAATCGCGCGCCGTCTCGAATTTCCGCCGCAGCCGGTCGAGCGTGTCCTTATAATCCTTCTCGTCTTCCGAATAACGCGCGTCGGCATCGTGGCCCGAGCCGCGGGTGAAATAGGCGGCCTTGCGGCTGGGATTTCCGGGGATCGTCCTGTAGGTCAGGCCGTCGCCGGCGTAATCGAAATAGCGACGAAACTTCTTTCCCTGCTTCTCCCACTGCTCGAGATCGGCCGCGCTCAGGACGTTGCCCCGGTCGAACGGCGCGGTGTCGAGTTTCAGCGGCTCGGAGGACCAGAGATTCATGCCGAGGTCGAGGTCCATCATGACGAAGACCGGCGTCTGGAAGCGCTCGGCGACGTCGAAGCTCCGGCGGGCGAAGTCGAAGGAAGATTTCATATCGTGCGGGATCAGAATGATATGGCGGGTGTCGCCGTGCGACGCGTAGTACATGAGCTGGATATCGGCCTGCTGGGTGCGCGTGGGCAAGCCGGTGGAAGGGCCGCCGCGCTGGATGATGAAAAAGACGCAGGGAATTTCGGCGAAGTAGGCGAGGCCGATGGTTTCGTTCATCAGCGAAAGGCCGGGTCCGGAGGTCGAGGTCATGGCCCGCGCTCCGGCCCATCCCGCTCCGGCGATCATGCCGGCGGCGGCGATCTCATCCTCCGCCTGGACGATGGCGTAAGTCGCCTTGCCGTCCTTCTTGCGCAGGCGCGGCATGTAGTGCTCGAGCGCTTCCGCCAGCGAGCTTGACGGCGTAATCGGATACCAGGCGACGACCGAGGCGCCGCCGTAGATCGCGCCCAACGCGCAGGCGGTGTTGCCTTCGGTGATGATTTTTCCCTTGTTGCCGTTCGGAATCGACTGCAAGCGGGCGATGCTCTGCGAGTAGCCTTTCTCGGTGACGTGGTTGAAACCGGCCTCGATGCAGACGAGATTGGACTCGATTACCGCCGGCTTTTTCCCGAAGGTGTCCTGCAGGACCGCTTTGATCGTCTCCATGTCGATCCCGAACAGCGCCGCCAGGACGCCGACGTAGACCATGTTTCTCTGTTTGGTTCTGAGCGGCGAGGCGGGGACGATTTTCTGGATCAGCTTGTTGGCGGGAACGCCGAAGTACTGCACCCCGTCCCGTTTGAGATTAGCGGCGAGCGGCGTCGAGTCGTCGTAGACGATGATGCCGCCGTCCCGGACGCGATAGATGTCCTTGGCCGCCGTCGCGTCGTTGAACATGACCATGACGTCAATCGCGTCCTTGCGCGCCATGTAACCCTCGGCGGAGGCGCGGATCTGGTACCAGGTCGGGAGTCCCTGGATGTTGGACGGGAACATGTTCTTCGAGGAGCAGGGGACCCCCATTTTGAAGATCGCTTTAAAAAGGACGTTGTTGGCCGAGGCGCTCCCCGTGCCGTTTTCCGTGGCTATACTGATGCTTAAATCGTTGATCGCGGGCTGATTCGTATCCATAGCTGGAGGCTTGCCTCTCCTTCCTTCTAAACCCTTTTTTCTACCATACCTTGTTCAAAAAACAAGAAACTGGCGAGCTATCCCGGCGTGTACTGTTCTTCGGATTCCCAAAATTCCTCAACCTCTTTCCAGGTACTGCGCACTCTTTCGTCCACATCCAGGGCCTTGGCGTACTTTAAGACGTCCCGCATCGACACCAGTCCGGCCAATTCCTGCCGCGGGCCCATGATCACCATGTGGCGGAAGCTCCTCTCGTACATTTTTTCCAGGACCTCGCCGATCAGCGCAGTGTGAGGCAAGGTGACCAGCGGGGAGGTCATGACCTCGCGGACCGCGGTCTTCCGGGCGTCTATTTGTCGGGTCGCGACCCGTTTGAGGAGGTCGCGCTCGGTGAAAATGCCCGCCGGCTTTCCCCCGCTCAACACGACGACGCATCCGGCGTCTTTCTCGACCATAAGCTCGATCACGTCATGCACCGATTGACCGGCGTCGGCCGTCACCGGATCGCTGGACATGATGCTGCCGACGCTTTGGGTCTCTTTGAGACCCTGTCCCAACTCGACGGCGAGCTTCAGGATACGGCGCATCGAAATCATCCCGACGATCTTTCCCTTCAGCTCTTTGACGAGCAGGTGGCGAAACTTGGTCTTGTACATGCTTCCCAGCGCTTCGACGATATGGGTGTTTTCGCCGACCGAGCGGACCGGGCTGGTCATCACCTTTTTGATGCCGGTCTTGGCGGCGTCGAGCTTTTTGTTCATCACCCGCTTCAACACGTCCTTCTCGGTGAAGATGCCGACCGGGACCCCGCCCTCGACGACAAGCACGCGGCCGATATTTTTTTTCGCCATCAACTCCATGACCTCGGCGATCGCGCTCGAGGCGTCCACGGCGATGGGGTCGCGGACCATGATTTCGCTCACTTTATTGGACAGCATACATCACCTCTCAACGGGCACGCGAAGCGGGCCGCAAGCCATTCTAACACAGGGAGACCAACCGTTTCGAATATGGCGCTTTTCTTTTCGCACCGCAAGAGGAAGAAACTGCCGGCCTTGCGGCCGGAATGGATTGCACGGGTGGTTGAAGCGTGTTAGTTTCACACCTGGAGGAAAGAGCCTCTATGAGCCGGCGGGAATCCGAATTTGAGCGCGACGTCGCTACCGAGACTGAAAAGAAGCTCAAAAAGCCGCCGATCTATAAAGTTCTGCTGCACAACGACGATTATACGACTAAGGAGTTCGTGGTGCAGGTGCTCCAATACGTCTTTCACAAGGAGCACACCGAGGCGGTTCAGATCATGCTCCATGTCCATCGCAAGGGCATCGGGGTGGCCGGCGTCTTTCCGCACGAGGTCGCCGAGACCAAGGTCGTGCTGGTAGAGAGCCTCGCCCGTCAACACGAGTATCCGCTGAAGTGCACGATGGAAGAGGCTTGAGATGTTTACCAAAGAGCTCAAGGCGACTCTCCACCTCGCCTTCGCCGAGGCGAAGGCGAGGCGCCACGAGTTTATCTGCGTCGAGCACCTGCTCTTTGCCCTGCTTAAGGATCAAATCGCCGGCTCGGCGATCGTCCATTGCGGCGGCGATCCGGCCCGCCTGAAAAAAGGGCTGGAAGAATTTTTCCGCACTCACTTGGAAGCGCTTCCCGAGGGCCTCGACCGGGAGCCGCAGGAGACGGTCGGCTTTCATCGCGTGCTGCAGCGGGCGGTGGTCCACGCCCAGTCGGCGGAGAAAAAAGAGTTGAACGGCGGCAATCTCCTGGCCGCGATCTACCGCGAGCCGGATTCCTACGCCGCCTATCTCCTGGAAGAGCAGGGCATTACCCGATTCGACATCGTGAACTATATTTCTCACGGCATCTCCAAAATGCCCGCGAACGACGAAGAGCCGGCAAGCCCCTCGGATGCGATCGAGGAGGATGGCCCGGCGCCGGTGCGCAACCCGCTGGAAGTCTTTACGGTCAATCTGGTGAAGAAGGCGCGCGAGGGGCGCATCGACCCGCTGATCGGTCGGGAAAACGAGATCGAACGGACCATCCACGTCCTCTGCCGGCGGCGGAAAAATAATCCCATCTACGTCGGCGATCCCGGCGTCGGCAAGACGGCGATTGCCGAGGGATTGGCGCTGAAAATCCATCAGGGAACGGTGCCGGGCGCGCTCAAGGATGCGGTCGTCTACGCGCTCGACATGGGCGCGCTGCTGGCGGGAACCAAATTTCGCGGCGACTTCGAGGCGCGCTTAAAGGGCGTGTTAAACGCGCTCAAAAAACAGCCCAATGCGATCCTGTTCATCGACGAGATTCACACGGTGGTCGGCGCCGGCGCGACGAGCGGCGGCTCGCTGGATGCCTCCAACATATTGAAGCCTGCGCTGGCGTCGGGAGACTTGCGATGCATCGGCTCGACCACCTACCATGACTATAAGAGCTACTTCGAGCGCGACCGGGCGCTGGCGCGCCGCTTTCAGAAGATCGAGATCTCCGAGCCGAGCGTGGAGGAGAGCTACGAGATCCTGCTCGGGCTGAAGTCGCACTACGAAAAACACCACGGCGTGCGCTATACGGCGGCGGCGCTGCGCGCGGCGGTCGAGCTCTCGGCCAAGCACCTCAACGACCGCCGCCTGCCGGACAAGGCGATCGACGTGATCGACGAAGTCGGCGCTGCGGTCAAGCTGGCGCCTGCGGACAAACGGAAAAAGGTCGTCGGCACGAGGGACATAGAACAGATCATCGCCAAAATCGCCAAGATCCCGCCGCGCAGCGTGTCGGCCGCCGACAAGCTGCAGATTCAGAATCTCGACGGCGAGCTGAAATCCGTCGTTTTCGGCCAGAATGCGGCGATCGAGACGCTCTCCAGTGCCATCAAGCTCTCGCGCTCGGGCCTGGGCCAGCCGGAAAAACCGACCGGCTGCTTTCTCTTCGCCGGGCCGACCGGCGTCGGCAAGACGGAGGTCGCCAAACAACTGGCGCGCATCCTCGGCGTGGAATTCCTCCGCTTCGACATGAGCGAATATATGGAGAAGCACACCGTGTCGCGGCTGATCGGCGCGCCCCCGGGCTATGTCGGCTTCGATCAGGGCGGGCTGTTGACCGACTCCGTAAACCGGACGCCCTACGCGGTGCTGCTGCTGGATGAAGTAGAAAAGGCGCACCCCGATCTGTTCAACATCCTGCTTCAGGTGATGGATCACGCCACGCTCACCGACAACAACGGCCGCAAGGCCGACTTCCGCAACATCATCCTCATTATGACGAGCAACGCCGGCGCGCGCGAGATGAGCGGCGCCCCGCTCGGCTTCGGAGCGACGACGAACGCGGGCAAGGGCAAAGAGGCGATCGAGAAGACTTTCAGCCCGGAATTTCGCAACCGGCTGGACGCGATCATTCACTTCAACGCGCTCGATCCGGAAGTTATCCTCTGCGTGGTGGACAAGTTCGTCAAGGAGCTGAACCTCCAGCTTGAGGAGAAAAAGGTTTCCCTCTCCGTCACGCCGCGGGCGCGCGCATGGCTGGGGCGGAAAGGCTACGACCCGGTGTTCGGCGCGCGGCCGATGGCGCGCCTGATTCAAACCGAGATCAAGCGGCCGCTGGCCGATGAAATCCTCTTCGGCAAGCTGCAAAACGGCGGCAAAGTCCAGGTCGACGAGAACGAGGATAAGCTCAGCTTTAACTATTTCACCGCGGCGAAGCCGATCGCGCCGGAGCCCGCGGTCGTCGAATCATAGAGTAAAATTCCCCCGCAAAAATCAAGTTGACATCTCTGTCCACCGTCGGATACCCTCCGTTCAGAGCAATCAAACAGTTCGTATTCTTTCAGGCGAGTCGAAGCCCCAGACTTGAAATTTACCGGGGAGGTATGAGCAAGTTTCTCACGCTGTTTCTCATCATAACTGCGTCGGTCGGCGTCGCGGGCGCGGCCGAGGCGCAAAAGGGCAAGAAGGTCCCGCGCATAGGTTATCTCACCGAGCGCTCCGCGCCGGCGGAGTTCGAAGCGGCATTCAAACAGGGATTGCGCGACCTCGGCTGGCGCGAGGGACGAAACGTGGCGATCGAGTACCGCCGGGTCGACGGCGGGGAGAAGCGTTATCTGGAGGCGGCAACCGAGCTTGCGCGCGCCAAGGTCGATCTTATGGTGGTGTGGGGCAAAGCCGCGACCGCGTCCGCCAAGCAGGCGACGAGCACCATTCCCATCGTCTTTATATCGGTCGGCGATCCGGTCGAGAGCGGGCTGGTTAAAAACCTCGCGGACCCCGGCGGGAACGTCACGGGGTTGTCCTATGTCACCGTTGAGTTGAGCGGCAGAAGGATGGAGTTGCTCAAACAAGCCGTTTCCAAGCTCTCCCGCGTGGTCGCTCTGGTAAATCCGACGAATCCCGGCTCCCGATTCGCGCTGGAAGAGGCGGAGGTCGCCGGTCACGCGGTGAACGCGACCCTTCACGTCGTAAACGTCAGCGATCCGAGCGAGTTCGAGCAGGCGTTTGCCGCGACGCCGCGAAAAGGCGTCGGCGGTCTCATTGTCCTGCCCGATCCGCTGTTTGTGAGGCACCGAACGGAGGTGGTCAAGTTCGCGGCCAAGCGCCGCCTGCCGGCGATATACCCGAGCACCGAGTTTGCCGACGCGGGCGGCCTCATGGTCTATAGCCAGAAGGCGCCCGACCTGTTCCGCGGCGCGGCCGCCTACGCGGACAAGATTCTCAAGGGAGCGAAGCCCGCCGATCTGCCGGTGGACCAGCCGGCGAAATTCGAGTTTGTTATCAATCTGAAAGCGACCAACCGCGCCCGGGTCACGATTCCACCCGAGCTGCTCGCGCTGGCGGATAGAGTCATTAAATAATGGTTCGACGTCGCTCACCACAAGTTTTCGATTTTAGATCCTTCGGCGGAGTTTATCCTGAGCGGCGCCGAAGGGCTCAGGACAGGTTTTGGATTTTCGATTAAGGAAAAACCCAGACTCGCATATGGAGAAGGTCGTTGTCGGATTGTTCCTCACCTTGTTTATCCTGGAGTTTTTTGTCGAGTTCGCGCTGAACGAGATGAATCTGCTCTATGTTCGGAGCCGGGCGTCGGAGGGAAAGATGCCGGACGTCTTCGACGGCAGGTTGAGCACCGCCGACTATCGGAAATCGGTCGAGTACACTCTGGCCAAGGGAAAGTTCCAGCGCGCGGCCGCGATCTATGACATTATCGTCACACTGTGGGTCGTGTTCGGCGGCGCGCTCCCTGCGCTCAATCGCATTGCCGAAGCGCTCGGCGCCGGCTTTCCAGCCGGCGCGCGCGCGACGGGAATCATATTTTGTGTCGGTGTCGGGTTGATCCTGTCCCTGCTTTATCTTCCCACGGACCTCTACTCCACATTCGTGCTCGAAGAGCGCTTCGGCTTCAACAAGACCACTCCCCGGCTCTATGCGACGGACAAACTCAAAGGTCTGCTGCTCGGTCTCCTCATCGGCGTGCCGTTCCTCTTCGCCCTCCTCTGGTTGATGGATGCGACCGGCCCTTACTGGTGGCTTTGGGTGTTTTTCTTTATCCTCGGATTTCAGCTTCTCATGGTCGTGCTCTATCCGACGCTGATCGCGCCGCTGTTCAACAAGTTCGAGCCGCTGAAAGAAGGCGAGTTGCGCCGCCGTATTTTAGAGATGGCGGAGAGGATCGGCTTCAAAGCCGGCGGCATTTTCACCATGGACGGCTCGCGGCGCTCGGCCCACTCGAACGCCTATTTCACCGGCCTGGGAAAAAGCAAAAGAATCGTTCTCTTCG
>MGSS01000024.1 GCA_001798595.1 Deltaproteobacteria bacterium RIFCSPLOWO2_12_FULL_60_19
GTGGCGGGGTTGCAGGAAACGTAGTGGCGGGGTTGCAGGAAACGTAGAGAATTTTCTCTGCGCCGAACGACGCGAGGTCGTCTTCGAGATCTTTCGCGCCGGAGCGCGGCGGGTTCAGGATGATTTTGGTAAACCGCTCGCCCCTGCGCAACTGTTTAAGTGCGTTCGGCGCATGGGCTGGAACCCAGCGGATATTTTCGATCCCGTTCGCCTTGCCGTTGTTCCTGCCGTTCTCCACGGCGCGGGAGTCGCCTTCGACCGCCACGACTTCTCCCACGCGCCGCGCCAGCGGCAGGGTAAAATTTCCCGCGCCGCTGTAAAGCTCGAGCACCCGGTCGCGATTATCGAACTCTCCCCGCTGGAAGAGTTCATTCGCGAGCCGGCGGTTGGCCTCGCGATTTACCTGCATGAAAACTTCGGCATCGAGTTCCATTCTCAGGCCGTCTTCGCATTCGAGCCGCACTTTTCCCCTGCCCCACGCCCGCCTGAAGCCACGGCCGAAAAGCACCAGCCCCTGAATCGCCGCGTTGGATTCCAGGAATCGCTTGCAAGCCGTGTCATCTTCGAGCGCAAGGCTGCCGTCGAGCTTTCCCACCAGCACGACCTGTTCACCGTCGTCGCCCGCCACAATCTCAATATGCCGGACGGTGGATCGCAATCGGCCCGCCCAGTCCCTCGCGCGAGCGATGGAGCGATCCGCCACGGGAGTAGCGATGATGCAGGAGTCGATCTCGATCAGCTCGTGCGTCGAGGCGCGGTGAAAACCGAGCTTTTTATCCGCGCTCGCTTGCAGGCGGATGCGCCGGCGGTAGCCGTATTCCTGCGGCGAGGAGAGGATCGGCAGCAGCTCGAATCCACTGAGCTTGCCGATGCGCCTGAGCGCGTCCTCGACGCTCTTTGCCTTGGCGTCGAGCTGCGCTTCGTAGCCGACCATTTGCCACGGGCAGCCGCCGCATTCGCCGACGTACGGGCATGGCGGCTCGACTCTTTGGCTTGAAGGCCGAACAAGCCGGACCAACTGCCCGACGGCGTAGTTATTTTTCTCCTCGACGACGGCGATTTCCGCTTCGTCGCCCGGAACCGTCAGCGGCACCATGACGACCCGCCCCGCGTGGCGCGCGATCCCGTAAGGCCCGTAGGCGAGGGAGTCTATTTTTACTTGTAGCGTGCCGGTGGAATTCATCTTGCCCTGCATGTTATAAGCAAATGATTCGGACGAACGCCAGAGTATTATAAGGAATTACGGGGGACATGGAAGCATCGGGCGACCCACGCCTCGCCAAGGGCGTTGCGGAGTTCAACCAGGGGCTCTACTTCGAGTGTCACGAGACGTTGGAAGAGGTCTGGCTTGAGGAGCACGGCGAGGACCGTTTATTTTATCAAGGGCTGATCCAGGTCGCCGCCGGATCTTTCAAGTGGGAGCAAGGGGTGCCGGCGGGCGCGATCAAGCTGTGGCGCGCGGGCCTGGAAAAACTCGGCGGCTACCCGGAGATCCATCTCGGCGTCGATCTGGCTTCCTTCGTTCGCGCCGTCAAGGGGAACCTGACCGAAGTCGAGGCCGCTTGCCGGGATGGACAGGCCGCGCCGGCGCTGAACGCTCCCGCCCTGCGACTGGCGCGCGGCTCTGCCCGTGGGGCTCCACCGATCAAATCCACAAGGAAGGGACTAGCGGGTAAACCATGATTCAGTTGATCAACGTGCATAAGATCTACCGGCAGGGCGCCACCGAGATCATCGCGCTGGCCGGCGTCTCGCTGGAGGTAGGCAAGGGCGAATTCGCCGTGATTATGGGGCCGAGCGGTTCGGGAAAGAGCACGCTGCTGCACCTGATCGGCGGCCTGGATCAACCCAACCGGGGCGACGTGTTGGTGGACGGCAGGCTCATTTCCCAATTGAGCGACGATCAGCTGACCCTTTTTCGGCGCGCGACCGTCGGTTTTGTCTTTCAGTTTTTCAACCTCCTGCCCACGCTGAGCGCGGTGGAGAACGTGATGCTGCCGCTCATTCTGGACGCCCAGGCCAGGTCGCAGGCTTACTCGCGGGCGGAGCGGATATTGGAGCGCGTCGGCCTCGCGGAGCGCAAGAACCACCTGCCCGAAGAGCTTTCCGGCGGCGAGATTCAGCGCCTTGCCATCGCGCGGGCGCTGGCGTTTAATCCGTCGATCCTCCTGGCGGACGAGCCGACGGGCAATCTCGACTCAAAAACGGGAGCCCAGGTGCTGGAGTTGATTCGCGAGGTCAACCGGCAACAGGGCTGCACGGTGGTGATGGTCACCCACGACAAGGAAGCGGCCGGGTTCGGCGATCGGGTGATCCAGCTCAAAGACGGCATGACCAAGAAGAGGAGACGCTCGTGAGGCGGCTCTTTCGCTTCCTCATGTGGCGCCATCTGCGCCACCATCTGCTGCGCACGCTGCTCACCGTAGTCGGCATCGCGCTCGGCGTCTCCGTGATCGTCGCCATCGCGATGGTCAACCGCACCCTGGTGGAATCTTTTCAGCGGACCGTCGAGCTGATCGCGGGCAAGGCGGTGCTGCAAGTCGAGAACGGAGAGAGCGGGCTGAGCGAAGCGCTGTTTCCGACGATCCGCAACACGCCCGGTGTCCGCGATGCCGCGCCGGCGGTCGAGGGCTTTCTGCCGGTGGCCGGGAACAAGGGCGAAAGACTCTACGTTTACGGAGTCGATCTGCTGGGCGATTCTTCGATTCGCGACCACCAGTTCGCGGGCGGCGCGTTCGATCTGGAGAGCGCCCTCGACTTCATCGCCCAACCGGACTCCCTCGCGATCACCGAGACGTTCTCTCGTCGCCTCGGACTGCCGGTCGGGACCACGGTTCGCCTGGCAACGAGCAAAGGAGTGCGCAGCTACACCGTGCGTGCCTTGTTGCGCGAGCAGGGGGCGGCCAAGGTGTTCGGCGGCAGTTTCGCGTTGATGGATCTGCCGGTCGCGCAGACCGCGCTCGGGAAACTGGGCAAGCTCGACATCGTGGATATCGCGCTCGAAGAAGGCGAAGACATTGAAACCGTCAAGCAGCGGATCGCGGCGCGGGTGGAGCGGGCGGCCGAGGTCAAGCGGCCGCGGGACCGGGGGGAACAGGTGGAGTCGTTGCTCAGCTCGTTCCGCGTCGGACTTTTCTTTGTCAGCCTCGTCGCGCTCTTCGTCGGTTTCTTTCTTATCTACAACACGGTTTCCGTTTCCGTCATCCAGCGCCGGCGCGAGATCGGCACCCTGCGCTGCATCGGGCTCCTGCGCCGCCACATTCTGTGGCTGTTTGTGTCGGAGACGATCAGTGTCGCCACCGTGGCCGTTCTGCTGGGGCTCGCGGCGGGAGTGTTCCTGGCGGACGCCGCCCTCGGCATCGCCGGGGAGACCGTCAGCAGCCTTTTCATCCAGATTGAAGTTGCGGACAGCCATCTGACGCTGACCGAGATCTGGGTTGCGCTGGCGAGCGGCCTCGGAGTTTCGGCCGCCGCAGCCATCTATCCCGTGTGGCAGGCGACGCGGGTCAGCGCCATCGAGTGCGCGCGGCAGGCGGCATGGAGCGCTCGGCCCCAGGGGGTTGCGCGCGTCGCGCGGGTCGGCTTGATGCTGATCGGAGTGTCGCCGATCGTGGCGATTCTCGCTTTCATGGGCGTCACCGGGGTGGAGGGATTTGGCGTCGGGGTCGCCGCGATGATGCTGTTTCTGTTGGGCTTGTCCTTCCTCACTCCCGCCCTCGTGCTCGGCTGGTCGAAACTCTTTTGGCGCCTGGTTGCCCGGCTGCCCGGCTCATCGCGCTTCTCCTGGAGCGCGGGGACCATCGCCTGCGACAGCCTGCGCCGCGCGCCCGGCCGCTCCGGAATGACGATTGCAACGCTGACGATCAGCCTGGCCGCGGTGTTTACCATCGCGACCTTCGTTCACAGCGTGCGCGGCTCATTACTGCTATGGGTCGATAAGATGGTGACGGCGGACCTGATCGTGCATTCGGGCGCGCGCACCGCCGGCGCGTTGAATGTCCCGATCCGGGAGGAGTTAGGAGTTGAGCTGGGATCGCTGCCGGGAGTGGAGGTCGTGGACTACTATCGTCTCATCCGCACGACCTACGAGGGAAAGCCGATCGTGATCGAGTCGTTCGCCGCTCGAACCTCGGCGCACGTGCGCACGCTGCCGATGGTCAACGGCGACGCTCAACGCGCATTGAAAGGCCTGGGCGACGGGGAGGGAGTGATCGTGAGCGAGAGCTTCCACGGCAAGTTCGGCAAAGGCGTAGGCGACGTCGTCGAACTCGCCACGCCGTCGGGGCCGGTCCCTTTCAAGATCCTCGCGATCTATGTCGATTATTCCTCCGATTCCGGCAGCGTGCTGATCGACCGCGCGCTCTACAAGCAGCACTGGCGGGACGAGCTGGTCGACGCCTTCGATCTCTGGCTCGCGCCCAACACCGAACCCCAAACCGTCATTCGCAGGATCAACGAAGACTTTGGCGATCAATACCAGCTCTTCGTCAGCACGCACGGCGAGCTGAGAGAAAACGTGGTGGCGCTGATGGAGCAGTCCTTTAGGGTCAACTACGCGGTCGAGCTCGTGGCGGTCGTGGTGGCGATGTTCGGCGTCATCAATACGCTGCTCGCCTCGGTCCTGGACCGCACCCGCGAGCTTGGAGTGCTCAGGGCGGTCGGCGCGACGCGAAAACAGATTCGGCGGATCATCATGGCGGAGGCGGGCTGGATGGGGCTGTTCGGCGGCGTCCTGGGACTGTTCGCGGGGACGATCATGTCGTATCATCACGTCGTCTACAATACCCGGGTGCTCACGGGCTGGACCTTTCAGTACGCCTATCCCGTTCCGGTTGCGGCTGGTGCGCTCATCGTGCCGGTGCTGCTCTGTCTGATCGCCGGCTACTTCCCGGCGCGGCGGGCCGCCAGAGCGCCGATCGTCTCGGCGATCGGATACGAGTGAAATAAAATATCAATTCGTCAGTCTGTTTCTCACTCCCCGCCGCGCCCAGGCGAGCAGCAGGGCGGACAAGCCCAGCATGTAACCCAGGTCCCACAGCAGGATCGGCGAGGCCTCGCCGCGAAAGGCCGCTCGCGCCAGCCGCACCGGATGGAGCAGCGGCAGCGCTTCGCCGAGCCACAGCCACTGCTCGGGTAGCCGCTCCTGAAGGGGAAAAAAGACATCCGAGAAAAGGAAGAGCGGCGTCAGGAACAGCGTAAAGTAAAAGCTGAAAAGATCGATCTCCGGGATCTTCAGCGAAAAGACCATGCCGACCGAAGCGAATAACAGGCCAGTCAGCGGAATCAGGGGCAGCGCCCACAAGGCGGCGGGGAGCGGCGCCAGTCCCGCCAGCGTCACAACGACGAAAAAGCAGCCGCCGTAAATCCCGCCGCGCGTAATCGCCCACAGGATTTCCCCGGCCAGCACGTCATCGGGCTCGATCGGCGTCGTGAGCATGGCGTCGTAAGCCTTCTCGAAGTGCAGCCGGACGTAGATATTGTAGGTGACTTCAAAGCTCGCCCCGTTCATCGCCGCGACGGCGACCAGCCCTGGCGCTAAAAAGGCAAGATAAGAGGTTCCGCCCATCGTCGTGATGTAGGCGCCGACTCCGAGACCGATGGACGCAAGGTAGAATACCGGCTCGAAAAAATTCGGCAGGATGTTGCGCTTCCAGGTCCGCCGGTACATCGAGGCGTTGCGCCCCCAGACGGCGAGCGCGTGGGGTGCCGAGACGCTCATGTTCCCGCCTCCAGCATGGTCCCCGTGAGTTTCAGAAAGACGTCTTCGAGGTTGGCCGGCCGGATGACGAGCGAATGGAGTCGTTCCGGCTCCCGGCGGCGGATCTGATCGATGAGCGGCGCCGCATTATCCAGGTAAACCATAATTCTCCCGCCGACGCGCATGCGATGGCGCGGCGCGCCGAGTCCGGCCAGGAGCAGAGCCTCCTCTTCGGGGGAGCAGTCGATCTCGACCGCTTCCGGCGCGAGATGCCTGGCGATCAGCTCAGCGGGCGGGCCGTGGTCGACGACCCTGCCGGCGGAGATGATCGCGACCCGGTCGCACAGCCGCTCGGCCTCGTCCATGTAATGTGTCGAGAGCATCACCGTCGCGCCGGCGGCGCGCAACTCGCGGATGCGCCCCCACAGGGCGAGGCGCACCGCGGGATCGAGGCCGGTCGTCGGCTCGTCGAGGATCAACAGCTCGGGCCGGTTCATCAGCGAGAGAGCGATGGCCAGGCGGCGCTGAAAGCCGCCGGAGAGCTGCTTCACGGGAACTTTGGCGTGGGAGGCGAGTTCGAGGAGTTCGATAAGTTCGCCGACGCGTTGCGATAGTTGAGGCTCGCGGAGAAGATGGTAGCGGCCGAAGACCCGGAGATTCTCCTCGGGCGTGAGCGCTTCGATCAAGACGTTTTGCTGGAGCGTTACTCCGAGACGGGCGCGCACGGCGCGTGCATTCTTCGAGATGTCGAGGCCGAAGACGCGGATGGCTCCGCTGGTCGGACGCGTGGCGCCGTAGACCATCCGCATCGTCGTCGTTTTGCCCGCGCCGTTGGGGCCGAGCAGGCCGAAGCAGATCCCCGGCGGCACTTGAAGGGTGAGCCGGTCGACGGCGGTCCGCGCGCCGAAGCGCTTCGAAACGTTTTCAACATCGACGATCATAAGAGAGCCAGGCTGATTTCCCCCAAAAGCGATTCCTCGGGGCGCAAGCGCTCGGGCCGCGGCCGATAGGGTAGTACCATGAGTCGAACCTGTCTCATCGGACGTCCGCGGCCCTCTCCCTCGCGCACCTCGATCTCGCAGGGAACGCCGCCGCCCGGTCGGAGAGCCCGCGCATCCGATACTACCGGTAGGAATAAGCAACTACCCATTGCGCGGGCTCGGAGAGCGGGTGGCGGCGTTCATCGTCGTCGGTGATCCCACAGATCATGAAGAATATTCACATTCTCAGAGACGAGCATTTTCGGGCGCGGGCCGCGGCAGAAATAAATAGAGGATCGCGGCGACGAGGAATAGGGCGATCATTCCCAACATCATCGCCTCGTAGCTCTGCGTGCGGTCGAAGATCGCCCCGGCAACGACGGGCCCAGCCACGCCGCCCCACATGTAAAAGAAACTCATCATACCGCGGATGGTGGCGAAGTGTTTGCGCCCGAAGTAGTCTCCCACGGTCGCCCAGCTTACGGGGAAGATCGCTTCCACGGTGGTGAAGAGAATCGCGAAAACCCACAGAGACCCTTCTCCAGGCCCTCCATAGATAAGCGCGATCAGGCTCAAGGCCCCGATCAGCATGCTCAACCCCATGAGACGAGGTTTGTTCACGAGGTCGGCGAGCCATCCCAGCAGGAGGTGCGCGGGGAGACTCAGTAAAGCGAAGGCGGCCAGCACCACGGCGGCGCGCTGCTCGGAAAGCCCTTTCCAGACCAGAACGGGCACGAAATGAACCATCATCGTGCCGAAGCCGGTGGCGCGCGCCAGGGTGGCGGCGACGAGCATCCAGAAGGCCGCTGTGCGCATCGCCTGGCCGGCCGTGAAATTGACCTCCTTGACCTGCGCATCTCCTCCTGACGTTCCGGGCGACGGCGAGTCGCCGTCCGGCAAGAGTCCCATGCTCTCCGGCGAGCGCCGCACCAGCAGAGCGAGAGGTATTCCGAGCATGAGCAGCGCGATGCCGGCGAGCAGCGCCCCGCGCCGCCAGCCCCACGTGTGAACGGCCACAGCCAGAAGAGGGGTCAGCAGCGTTCCGCCGACGCCGATCGAAGCGCTGATCAGCGTCATCGCAAAAGCGCGGCGGCGAATGAACCACGTATTGGCGATCGCCATGGGGGAGTGCATGAAGCCGGTGGCGAAGGCGAGGGAGATCACCCCCAAATAGACAACCACGAAGGCCGCATAGCCGTCTACCAGGGAGAGCAGCGCATAACCGATTCCCGACAGGATGATCGCCGTCAGGATCACCGGCCGCGGGCCGAAACGGTCGAGCATGTAGCCTGCGACGGGACCTTCGATGGCCCCTTCGGCGCGGGCTAATGAAAAAACGAGGGAAGTCGCGGCGCGCGTCAGGCCGAGTTCCTGGCTGATGGGCAGGAAGAAGACCGTGAAGCCGTACAGATGGAAGCCGCCGCCGAGAACGCGCACCGCGCAGCCGACGGCGAGCATGCGCCAGCCATAGAAGAGGCGAGAAAATCTGTTTAACATGTCAAATGCCGGGAAGGTTCAGACGAGAGTAGCGGACGGCCGGAGATTCTGCAAACCGAGTCGATATGGTAAGGTAGCGTGGCGGGACAGAGCAATGAAGCCTGTCAACGTCAGGTAGGGCATCGAGCGGTTATGAGTCCCACGATATTCCGGGCAAAAGGATTTCGGTTCTTTTTCTTCTCTAGGGAAGAACGAAGGATGCATGTGCATGTTTTTTGCGCCAGCGGTGAGGCTAAATTTTGGCTTGAACCTGAGGTAGAATTGGCGCAAAATTACGGATTAAGGGAGAAGGAACTCAAGGACGCGAGGGGTTTGATAGAGGAGCATATCGATGAAATCAGAGCCGCTTGGCAAAAACACT
>MGSS01000025.1 GCA_001798595.1 Deltaproteobacteria bacterium RIFCSPLOWO2_12_FULL_60_19
CGACTTGAAACCGCAAGGGGGTGATGCCCAAAGAACGAAAGACATGTAGCGCCCGCTCCGAGGAGCGGGCGAGGATTGGGCTCTATTGCAAAAGCATGAAACGATCCCGGAGAGCTGCCGAAACGGCGCTCGCCTTTAGATCCCAACTTTTTGCTTTCCGCCACGGCGAAAGTGCGCTAATATCTCCGGCAGCAACAAGGCCGTTATCGAAAGGGGGATAAGCGCATGAAGCTGTCGGTAAAAGGATTAATGGTCGCGGCGGGGATTGTCTGGGCGCTCACGTTTTTCGTCGTCGCGTACGCCAATCTCCAGTGGCCTCCCTACGGGAAAGCCTTCCTCGATCTCATGAGCTCGATCTACCCCGGATATAAAACCGCGGTGGGCTTGCAGGGCGTGCTCGTGGGGACCGGCTACGCGCTGGTCGACGGCGCGATCGCCGGTATGATCTTCGGCTGGCTCTACAACGGCGTCACGAAGTAACCGCTCGGCGCGCCGCCGGCGTTGCGAAAAAGCGGACGGTTCTTAGGAATCAGACGGGCGCGGCGAGGTGCGCCCAAAGCCTTGACCCTGCGGAAAAATTTCGCTAAGGTCGTTACAGTTCAAACATTTTCGCGTAAGGGCGCAATTCATTGCGCCCGCGGAACACGTCGAGTTCTCGATAAAATCAGGAGGACTGGTCATGGAATATCGTGATTTAAGAGACTGGATAAAAGCAGCGGGAGAGGGCGAGGTCAGGACCTTGACGGGCTGTGACTGGAACCTGGAGATCGGCGCGGTCACCGAGCTGGTGCATCACAAGGAAGACGGCCCGGCGGTGCTGTTCGACGACATCAAGGGTTACCCGAAAGGCTATCGCGTCCTGTCCAACTCGCTCAGCTCGCGCAAGCGCCTCGCGCTCACGCTGAATATTCCTCCCGGCGGGAGCAAAATGGATTTCGTGCGCAGCTGGCGGGAGCGCTACAAGCAGATCAAGCCGATTCCCGCCAAGGTCGTCAAAAACGCCCCCGCGCTCGAGAACATCCAGCGCGACGGCGAGGTCGATATTCTGAAATTTCCCACGCCGAGATGGCACGAGCACGACGGCGGCCGCTACATCGGCACCGGCAGCATCGATATCACGCGCGACCCGGACGAAGGCTGGGTCAATTACGGAACCTACCGGGTCATGATTCACGACAAAGACACGGTCGGCTTCTACATCTCTCCGGGAAAACATGGCCGCATCCAGCGCGAGAAATATTCCGGAACCGGGCGGCCGTGCAAGATCGCCATGTCGTTCGGCCACGATCCGCTGACGTTTTTAGCCGGCAGCATCGAAGTGCCGTACGGCGTGCCGGAATGCGAGTTCATCGGCGGCGTGCGCGGCGAGCCGTTTGAGGTTTTCGAAGGCGAATACACCGGCCTGCCGATTCCCGCGACTTCCGAGATCGCCGTAGAAGGGGACGTGATCTTCGATCAGCCGAGGTCCGAAGGGCCTTTTGGCGAGTGGACGGGTTATTATGCCAGCGACGAGCGGCCCGAGCCGATCGTCAAGATCAAAAGGGTTTATCACCGCAACAATCCGATCATCCTCGGCTCGCCTCCGGGGAGGCCGCCGGCGGAGCTGGGCTGGTACCGGTCGTATTTGCGCTCCGCGTTGATCTGGGACGAGATGGAAAAGGCCGGTGTGCCGGATGTCAAAGGCGTGTGGCTTACCGTTTCGGGCGGCAGCCGCCTCATGCTGGTGGTCGCCATCAAGCAGCGCTATCCGGGCCACGCCCGCCAGGCGGCTCTGGTGGCGTCGCAATGTCACGCGGGCGCCTATCTCGGGCGCTATGTGATCGTGGTGGACGACGACATCGACCCCAGCAATACCGACGATGTCATGTGGGCCATGTCGAGCCGCTCCGATCCGGTCGAGGATATCGAGATCCTCCGGCGCTGCTGGAGCGGGCCGCTCGATCCGATCATTCATCCGAGCAAGAAAGGCTTCAATTCGCGGGCAATCATCGACGCCTGCCGGCCGTACGAATGGATGAAGGACTTCCCCAGGGTGGCGGAGTCGAGCAAAGAGGTGCTCGACGCCACGGAGAAAAAGTGGGGCAAGGTGCTGTTCAGCGGCAACGGCGCGCGTTAAGGGCTCTTCTCTTGGGACGGTGGTGGCTGATATCCCAATTCCAGCGCCACCGTCTTTCCTTTTCTCAGTAGTTCGATCTTAAGCGGCGAGGCCTTTGAATCGCCTTCAAGAAAGGCTTCAAGCTCCGCCGCTTTCTGAAGCGGCTCGTTGTTCGCCTTCAAGATGATATCGCCCCGTTGAACGCCGGCCTCCGCCGCCGGGCTCCCCATCTCCACATCAGCCACGAGCACTCCGCTTTTCGCCGTGAGGTCCAACAGGCTCGCCAACTCGGCGGTGAGATCCTGGGCCTGAATGCCTAGCTTTCGAAGCCGATCCTGTTTTTCTTTCACAGGCAGGGGTTGCGCCTTAGCCAGAACCTTGGTCGTCGCATAAATCGGCGCTTTCATTCTCAAAGCTACGGCGATCGCGTCGCTCGGCCTGGAGTCGATCTGATAGTCCTGTCCCCTCAGGCGCAGCGCGATGCTCGCGTAATAGACGTTGTTGCGCAAATCGGTGATGGTGATCCGCTGCACCGCCGCTCCGACGCCGTTCAAAATGTTGCGAATAAGATCGTGCGTGTTCGGCCTCGGCGCCGCCACCTTTTCCAACTCGAGCGCGATCGAGGTCGCCTCCTCGCCGCCGATCCAGATCGGGAGCGGCTCCTTCTTGTCGGCGCTTTCGAGGATCACGACCGGCGTCTTGCTGTAAGGGTCCAGCACGACCCGCCTGACCTTCATCTCGACCACAGGCTCCTCTTGGGCGGCGGAGACCCAGGGGGAAAACGAACAGATCAGCAGAACGGCGATCCACGGAAATCTGGTATTCATGTTTCCCTCCTGGAGGGTTGAAGGCCTCACTTGCGGAGTAGGGATGGCGTCAACGGAAGTTGCGCGATCCGGCCGGCGATCTTCCGGCCGCCGCTATCGACGATGAGCGGAGTGCCGGGGGCGAGAAAATCCCGATGGACGTAACCGAGCGCGACGGGTCGTTCCAGCGCCGGAGAGAGGACGGAGCTGGTAATTTTGCCGATCTCGCGCCCCTCGCTTACGACCGTGGCGCCGCGGTCGGCCGCTTCGCTCCCCTCCAGCACGATGGCCGTCAGCTTTCGGTTGACGTGGCCGCGCGAGCGGATACGCTCCACGACTTCCTGGCCCAAATAGCAGCCCTTGTGAAAGCTGAAGGCATCGTCCAGGCCGATCTCCAGGAACAGCGTATTCTCGTCCATATCGACGCCGTAGCGCGGGATGCCCGCCTCGATGCGGAGGAGTTCCTGCGCTTGAAGCCCGATCCAACGGAGGGAAAACGGCGCTCCGGCTTTTTGGATCTCCGCGACGACGGCGGCGAGATTTGGGATCTCGATCAATAAATCGAAGCCCTCTTCGCCGGTGTGCGTCGAGCAGATCGCGCGCAGCTCCCGCTCGCCGATGCGGAGCGTCCCATGGCTATGCATCTCCTGAGGAATATCGCCCGGCGGAACGATTGCGCTCAGCAGAGCTCGCGTCTTGGGCCCCTGGAGGGAAATCATCCCGTACGCGGTATCCAGCCCAGCGATCTCAACGTCATCCGCCACCAGGTAGCGGTTCAAGTGGGCCACGGCCTTTTGCGCCAGCGGCTCCCGGAGCAGGAGCAGGAAAGAGTCTTCCGTCGAGAGGACTCTCAAGTCCGCCAGGATCTTGCCGCTCACGTCGAGGATCGCGGCGGACATGCCGCTTCCCGGCGCGAGTTTTTTCACGTCGTTGGTCACCATGCCCTGGAGAAAGGAGACGCGGTCGGGGCCGGTGAGGCGGAGGACAGTGTAGTCGCACAGGTCGAGAATTCCCACGCCGGAGCGGACGGCGCGGTATTCGTCGAGCGGAGCGCCGAAATGAGAGGGCAGGATCCAGCCGTTTTCTTCGGCCACTTCAGCGCCGTTGGCGCGGTGAAGCTCGAGGAGAGGAGTCGGCTTAGCCATGCCAGGGGAATATAGCTCCATCGATCAAGGTTGACAATGCGGCGGGGGATTACGTTTAATGGAGCGGCTATGGCGCGGGCGAAAAAAGAACTGGATCTCCACAAGCTCGAAGTGCTCTATTGGGTCGCCGAGCTGAAGAGCTTCTCGCTCGCGGCCGAGCATCTCTCGCTCAGGCAGCCCACGGTCAGCGCGCACATCCGGGCGTTGGAAGAAACACTCGGCTCCAAAGTTATCGATCGAGTCGGCGGCGAGGCGACTCCCACCGCGCTCGGCCAGATGCTGCTCGAGCGGGCGAAGAGCCTGCTCGCGCTCAAGAAAGAGATGCTCGTAGCCCTGGATCAGTTCCACGGCAAGGTGAGGGGCGAGCTGCTGGTCGGAGGGAGCAACATCCCGGGCGAGTACATCCTGCCGCCCAAGCTGGGGAGCTTTGTGCAACAGTATCCGGAGGTCAAGCCGGTGCTTCGCATCGGCGATTCCGAGGGAATCGTCCAGGCCGTCCTCGATGGAGCGGTGGAGATCGGTTTCGTCGGCTTCAAAGGGGAGGACAGGCGGCTCGCGTTTCACAAGCTCTGGAAGGACGCGATGGTCCTTGCCGTGCCGAACAACCATCCGTGGGGCCGTCTCAAGGCGATCGATCTCCGGGAGCTCAGGAACGAAGGTTTCATATCGCGCGAGGGGGGATCCGGAACGCTGCGCTCGTTTCGGAAACTGTTGGCCGGGAAGGGCAGAAAGCCGGAGCAGCTGCTTCGCGTGGTCATGGAACTGGGAAGCACCGAGGCGATCAAAGAGGCGCTGATCGCGGGTTTCGGCATCTCGATTCTCTCCCGCACCTCCATCCAGCGGGAGATCCGCGACGGCTTTCTCAAGGAAGTTCCGATTCGCGGCCTCCGACTCGAGCGCGATTTTTATCAGGTCACTCACCGGCAGCGGGCTCTCTCGCCCGTCTCCCAGGCGTTCGTCGCTTTCGTCCGACGGGCCTGAGCGCTTCTCGGCCATCTATCCTGCTTCCACTTCCATAGATACTTTCTATTTGACAGATAGAACAGAATGTTGTCTAAAAGTAAGCTTCACGGAAACGGAGGGTCTCTCACGATGAAGCGACAGCTTAGCCTTAGCAGCATCTTGATTTTCTTTGCGGCGATCGCCGGCGTTGCATTCGCCCAGCAGGCGCCGAGGGAGTTGCGCATCTCGGCGATCCCGGACGAAAACCCGCAGGAGATGATGCGCATCTACACGCCGTTCGCGGACTATCTCACCAGAGAGATCGGTATCCCGGTCAAGTTCACGCCGGTCGTGGACTACGCGGCGACCGTGGAGGCTCTGGCGGGCAATAAGCTTGACATGGTCTGGTATGGAGGACTCACCTCGGTGCAAGCCGCGCGCCAGGCGAAGGGCGCCCGCAGGGTTATCATGCGGAAGGAGGACGCCGAGTTCAAAAGCCATTTCATCACCCGCAAAGAGACCGGCATCAAAGAGTTGAAGGACCTCAAAGGGAAAACCTTCTCCTTCGGCAGCGTCAGCTCCACGTCCGGCCACTTGATGCCGCGCTACTTCCTGCTCAAGGCGGGAATCAATCCGGAGAAGGATTTCTCCAAGTTCAGCTTCAGCGGCGCTCACGACGCGACGGCCGCCTGGGTCGAAGCGGCCCGGGTCGATGCCGGTGCGCTCAACTTTTTAGTCTGGGACAAGCTGGTGGAAACCAAGAAAGTCGATACCGGCAAAGTCGGCATCTTCTGGACGACGCCTCCGTATGTCGATTATGTCTGGACGGTCAGGGGAGGTCTTGATAAAGCGACCGTCGAGAAAATCTCGAAGGCCTTCCTCAAGCTCGACTACAATAACCCCGAGGACAAGAAGCTCCTCGACCTGCACCGGACCAAAGGCTACATTGCGGCGAAAGACCAAGACTGGAAGGGGACGGAAGAGGCTGCGATTGCCGCGGGGCTGGTGAAGTAGGCAAGCTTGTTGGGTGAATCATGGAGCAGTACCGGCTGGAAAAGGTCGCCAAGGTGTTTTCGCGACAGCAGATCGCCCTGGCGGGGATCGATCTGAGCGTCCGGCCGGGCGAAAAGATCGCCTTCATCGGGCCGAGCGGGGCCGGGAAGACGACTCTCTTCCGGCTGCTTAACCTGACTCTCAGGCCGAGCTCCGGCAGGTTATGGCTCGACGGCGATGATGTCGAGAAATTGCACGGCAAGAGGTTGCGGGAGACGCGACGCAAGATCGGGACGGTCTACCAGCAGCACAACCTGGTCCCGCGCCTCAAAGTTATTCATAACGTGCTCTCGGGCCGGCTGGGGCGATGGTCCACGGCCGGCTCGCTTTTCTCCCTGCTGCGGCCGTTGGACGTCGAATCGGCCCACCAGGCGCTGAAACAGGTCGGAATCGAGGAAAAGATTTTCACCCGGACCGACGAGCTTTCCGGCGGCCAGCAACAGAGAGTGGCGATCGCGCGCGTGCTGATCCAGAATCCGGAAATCGTTCTGGCCGACGAGCCGGTCTCGTCGGTCGATCCCTCTCTTGCCACGGCGATCGTCAGGCTGCTGATCGAGATCAGCCGGGACATGCATAAGACGCTGCTGGTCAACCTGCACAGCGTCGATCTGGCGCTGGAGTTTTTTCCACGGGTTATCGGAATAAAAAACGGCGCGGCGGTGTTCGACCTTACGCCGGAGAAGATTACCGACGGTCTTCTGGAAGACCTCTACTCGGGCCATTTCCCTCAGAACGGTGAGGACGATATCACGGATGAAAACCCCAGCCCGCCTGTCCTTCAATAACTCGGAAAAATCGGTTTTTCCTTACCTGTTCGGCCTGCTCTTCGTTTTAACTTTGGCGGATAGCTGGCGGCGGGTCGGTGTGGACCTACTCGTTTTCTTCGAGCGCCAGGGACGGGAAAACATCGTCAAATTCCTGGGCGGGATGTTTCCGCCCGACCTTTCCTCGGGCTTTCTGGCGCTCATGGTCGGCCCGACGCTGGAGACGATCCAGATTTCGGTCATGGGGACCCTGATCGCGATCGCCCTCGGCTTCCCGATCGGCATTCTGGCGACGAGAAATTTCAGCGTCGGCGGCATTTTGAACGAGGCCGACACTGCGGGCGCGCCCGCGCGCTTTGCGCTGCGCTTCTCGATCTATTGCTTCGCCAGGGGCCTTTTAAGCTTCTTCCGGGCGATCCCCGAGTTTGTCTGGGCCTTCATGTTCGTTCGCGCCGTCGGCCTCGGGCCGTTTCCCGGCGTGCTGGCGATCGGCGTCGCCTACGGCGGGATGCTGGGCAAGGTCTATTCGGAAATCTTCGAAGCGGTCAACCCGCGGCCGCTGGAGGCGCTCCAGTCCACCGGCGCCAACAAGCTGCAAATATTTTTTTACGGCTGGCTGCCGCAGGTGTTCCCCAATTTTATCTCTTACACGCTCTATCGCTGGGAATGCGCGGTGAGGGCGTCGGCTATTTTGGGGCTGGTCGGCGCCGGCGGCCTCGGGCAACAGATCGAGATCTCCATGCGGATGTTCAATTTCAACGAGATCCTGACGCTGCTCATCGTTCTTTTCCTGATGGTGGCCGCGGTCGACTATATCAGCGCGAAGGTGCGGGCGATCTTATGACCCGTTCGACAGGACTCAGGGTCATGGTGAGGAAGATCGAACCATGAACGGGGGCTCGCCTGAGCGAAAGACGTTTTCCGTCCCGTGGCCGGGCCACGAGGCGGCGGCCCGGCCGAATATCGGGAATTACCTGATCACCGCCGGGCTGATTCTCCTGGTGTTCTGGAGTTACTCCGGCTCGGAAGTGCGCCTTAGCGAGCTTTTCAGCCGGGAGGCCGGCGGGCAGATTCTGGCCTACGTCAAAAAGCTGTTCCCCCCCGATTTGTCCGCCTTCACGCTGCAAGAGGCGGTTCGCGGAACGATCGAGACCTTCGCGATCTCCTTCCTCGGCACGATTATGGCGGCGGCGATCGCGTTTTCCATTGTTTTCTTCGCTTCCCGCAATCTCATGTACTCGGGGCTGCTCTACGAAATGGAGCCGGGGGAGGGGTGGAAGCGGGCGCTGCGCTTCTTCCCTTACCTGTTCGCCAAGGCGCTGTTGAACATGCTGCGGACAATTCCCGAAATGGTGTGGGCTCTCATTTTCGTTTTCATCGTCGGCCTGGGCCCGTTTCCCGGCATGCTTGCTCTGGGCGTCCATACGGGAGGAGTTTTGGGCAAGCTCTTCGGCGAGGTGCTCGAAGACGTCGATATGCAGCCGATCGAATCGCTTCAATCCACCGGCGCAAACCGCTTGCAAATTCTATTCTACGGAATCCTGCCCCAGGTGCTTCCTCAGTTCATCTCCTACACGCTCTACCGCTGGGAAGTA
>MGSS01000026.1 GCA_001798595.1 Deltaproteobacteria bacterium RIFCSPLOWO2_12_FULL_60_19
GCGCGTTCCCGCATACCCAGCAGACCTAGAGATTTGGAAAGGGAAGGGTCCGCCTGAGCAAAACCCCGGCCGTTATCGCGTATCTGAAGAACCACCCGGTCCCGTTGTTTCTGCAGGACCACCACGACCCGCGTGGCCTTGGCATGGCGCGCGACATTTGTCAAAGTCTCCTGGAAAATACGAAACAGGCCGGTCGAAACGTCCGGCGCAAACACTTCCCGGGTGAGCAGCCGGACCCTGCACTGAATGCCGGATCGGGCCTGGAATTCCTGGACCTGCCATTCCACGGCGGCCGCCAAACCCAGATCCAAAACACCGGGCCTTAGCTCTGTCGAGATTCTGCGAACAGATTGGATAATGCGGGCGGCCAACTGCCGCGTGGAGCGGATCCTCTTGTGCAACTGGGCGTTTCTCCGTGGCAGCCGCCCCGCCAGCCAGGCGAGGTCCATTTTCACAGAGGTCAGCGACTGGCCCAGCTCATCGTGGACTTCGCGGGAGATCCTGGTCCGCTCCTCCTCTCGAACGATCACCAGGCGCGCCGCAAGTTTCCGCAACTGCTCGCTGGAATCACGCACTTCCTGCTCGGCGCGCTTCACATCGGACAGGTCCGAAGCGATCAGGCAGATAGCCCGCGTGCCGTCCAGGCGGAGAGGACTCAAGGAGAAACGGACGGGCAAAGGGACGACTTTTCGCGCTTGCAAACGGATCTCGCCCCGGCAGTTCTTTCGGGCCGCGCTCCGGAGTAAGGCATCCAGCCTGGCCTTGTCGTCGGGCCAAACCAAATCCTGCATGGAAGAACCGATGACGCTTTGGAGCGGCACTCCCAGGAACCCGGCAAAACGGCGGTTGCAGTGCAAAACGGTGTGGTCGCGGCTGAGAACCGCGGCGCCTTCGTTCATCCTCTCCACGAAAACACGGTAGGTATGATCGGCCCCTTGCAGCGTGAACACTTTCTCCCCGCCTTGGGCGTTCACAACAATGGCATCCGCCTCGCCGGAACGAATGGCGCGGAGGGTCTCCTCGGCTTCGCTCAGGCGCGCGACCAACTCCCGGCGCGGCAGGGCGGACAGTTTTTGCTGGGAGCGGGTTTTCTTCCTGTTAGCCAACCTCTTTCCGCCTTCCGTCAGCTATTACTCCCGCATTCTCAGGTCCAGTCCGAGGCTCACTTTTTTTAGGTCCGACATGTCCCCAATGAGCCTTCGCAGCGGGGGCGGGCGCCGTTTAATGAGCGTGGGCACCGCCACAATCTGCTCGTCCCTGGCCAGATTCGGCTGCTGGTAAATGTCGATGACTTCCAGGTCATACCGATTCTTCAAGTGCTGCTCGCAAATCCGCTTGATATTCTCTACAGCCAGCCCCGATTTCGACGTGGATCCGCTTATGTACAAACGCAAGACGTACTTTGCCTGGCGATCATGGGATGCGGCCTGCTTTATTTCCCCGGCCAATCCGGGTTTCCGCTTTCCTGCCGGGCTGCTCTTTTTCGGGGGCTTTTTCATGTAGGCCTTCCTGAGCTGGGTCAGTCGGCCTTTCGGAGATCCAGGCCCACCAACAGCCGCACGCTGTCGGACAGGTCTCCAATGATCGTTCGCAGCGGTAGCGGAATCCTTCTTACCAGGGTCGGAATTGCTACGATCTGGTCGCCGCGCGCCAGTTGCGGATTCTTCATCAGGTCGATCACTTCGATCCGATAGCGGCCCTTCATGCGCTCTTCACACAGCGCCTTGAGGTTGGCAAAGGCGCGTAGCGACTTGGGAGTCTGGCCCGCCACGTAGAGCCGCAGATTCCAAACCGCCGGTTTCCGGGGGTCCGTTTTGCGAGGCCGCGCCCGAGTTTTTGTCTTGGTTATCGGCATTCAGCGTTTCCGCGCGGCTTTCGCGCGCCCCTCCTTCTTGTAGGCGGAGGTGTCCGCTTTCCGGCTCCGCACCATCCTCCCGCGATCCTGCACCATTTCCTCGCCGAGTGATTCCGATTCGGAGATGGTCTGTTGAATTATTTCTGCCTCCGCTTCAAACTCCGCCCGGAGCATGGCCATGCGGGCCTCAAAGATCCGGCGCTTGCGCTCCAGCTCGCGCCGGCGGGACCCCTGTTCTTGCAGGCGGGCCGTGCCCGCCGCTTTCTCCCGCACTTCCTGCGACACCCGGGCGGAACCGGTCAGTACGCCCTCGGGTCCGAGGTAAACGTCCAGCAACCGGAGGCCGTCGTCCGTGAGCAAGAATTCGCGAATCTGGTTGGAATGCTCCATGCCTCGCGATTTCAGCACGAGGAGCGCACGGTTCCGCTCCCCCCCAACCTCGATGCTTTCCAGCAGGAGCCAGCTGTCCATGAGGGAGGAGACGTCCGCCTCGCTGGCTTCCAGGGCGCCGCCTGCCGCGGTCAAACTGGTGAAAATCGCGGTGATCCCCTCGGTCTTCAGGAAATCGACCAGCCGAGTGAGCATGGACCGCACTTCGTTCAGGGTGCTGACCATGAGCAGATTGGTAACCGGGTCCACCACCACGACGCTGGGGTGGAAGCTGGCGATGCATCTGTGGGTCACTAACAGGTGCTGTTCGATCCCCCCGTAGGTGGGACGCGCCGCTTGGAATAGCAGGAGCCCTTTGCGGACCCATGGATCGAGGTCGATGCCGATCGAACGCATATTGCGGACGATCTGCCGGGGTGATTCCTCGAAAGCGAAAAACAGGCAGCGCTCGCCGCGGCGGCAGGCCGCATCCACGAAATGTGCCGCGACGCTGGTTTTACCGGTTCCCGAGCCGCCGGATACCAAAATGCTGCTCCCCCGATAAAAGCCTTTTCCGCCCAGCATGCCATCCAACCGGGCAATGCCGCTCGATATTCGTACGGCGGGCGCAGCATGGTCCAGACCCAGTGAGGAGATCGGCAGGACTGAAATGCCTTGGTCATCGATGAGGAACGGATACTCGTTGGTGCCGTGGGTCGAGCCCCGGTACTTGACGATGCGCAGGCGCCGGGTCGAGATCTCCTCCCGGATACGATGGTCCAGCAGGATCACGCAGTCTGAGACGAACTCCTCGATGCCGTGCCGGGTCAGCCTGTCGGGCCGGTCCCGCTCAGCGGTAATGACCGTGGTCAATCCTTTTTGCTTGAGCCAGCCGAACAGGCGGCGGATTTCAGCGCGCAAGATACCTGGGTTTGGCAAATCGCCGAAGAGCGCTTCAATGGTGTCCAGGATGACTCGCCGCGCCCCGACCCTCTGGACAGCGTCGGCAATTCGAATGAAGAGGCCATCGAGGTCATACTCGCCGGTTTCCTCAATCTCGGTTCGCGTGATGGACACGTGGTCCAGGAACAGTTTCTTGTCCGCCACCAGGCGCTCCAGGTCGAAACCCAGCGAAGCGGCATTCTTGGTCAGGTCTGGGATCGATTCCTCAAACGACATGAACACGCCGGGTTCGCTGTATTGTGTGGCGCCCCGAACCAGGAACTCCAGTCCGAACAGGGTCTTTCCGGAACCGGCGCCTCCACTGACAAGAGTGGGACGGCCGCGTGGCAACCCTCCCCCAGTGATTTCGTCCAAACCCTGGATTCCGGTGGCTGCTTTCGGCAGCGTTTTGAAAGATGTCTGGCTTGCTTTCTTCTTTTGTGCCATTTGCTTCATCCTTGCCCCGGGCGATTTACGGCGGGTTGGCAGTGCCGGCGTTATCGTCCCGCCTTGCGGGCCGCCCTTACTAAGGGGGCCACTCGGTCCCTTTACCATAGACTGCTTCCCGAAAAAAGCTTTCCGAAAAAAGCAGCTTTAAATTTTACCCGAATACGCGCAATCGCGTAGATAGATATTAAGGGCTCGGGGGATATGCACAGTCGCGCGGTTACAACCTACCTTAGTTGAGGCGCGTTGCCCGACGGCCGGACGTGCGCAACGTCGTCATTGTGGAAATAGACGCGCACGCGCATCGACCTCTCGCGCGATGCCAGGTTCGTCCGATTTCAGAACCTCGCCGACGCTCTTTAAGTTTTTCTCCTCGCGGCAAAAGAGCGGCCAAGTCATCCGACTCAAAAACCAGAAGACCTATTGGAAGCTATCGGGAAGGAGCTTATTCACCGTTCCCTCGGTCATCCCCTTCCGACCCGGATTGTCTGGAGGTTCTCTACAAGCCCAAAGACCTGAAGCAGCCAGATCACAACTCCAACCACGACGACGAGATTGAGGATATTTTTAATTTTTCCGTCCATCGGAATATAGTTGTTCACAAGCCAGAGAACTATCCCGACTACGGCTAGCACAACGACAAGATTGATAAGCGGCATGGTGTTCCCCTCCGATTCGGTTTGAACTCAACGATAGGCCAACTCGGGAGGAATTGCGGTCCAGTATTGGACGGTTTTGAAAAGATTACCGCAAGGTCCATTGGTTTTTGCGGCAACGCCTATTTAATACGCGTAGGCTATCGCCCCTTCTTTCGATTTCACTTCAGCCAGTTCAAAATACAACCTGAAATCTCTCGACCAGATTCGCGTGTCTTTCTTCGAATAAGGGGCTTTGCCCGCAAAGTCTTTCGGCTGAAGACCGATCAGGGTGACCGCGGTGATGGCGGGCTCGATGTAATTCCAATTCACCGCCGCCGTTTCCTTTCCTATTCCTCCCTCTTTGACCTCCATCCTGGCATAGCCGGTCGAGCTGTACCCCTGAAGAGCGGTAATCGGCGTCGTGAGTCGAACTTGCGTCACCACGTCCGTTGCGTTTTGTAGTCCTCTATTGCGGGTCATCACCGCGATCCACAAGTGAGAATCGAATTCCTTCTTAAGCTCCTCTATTTCCGCCTGGCCGCCGGCCCCTCCGAACTGCGCCGCAACGCTTTTCAGGACAGGTTCTAAATTCGCCGGCGTGAGGGCAAATACTTGAGTATCGAAAGCGATCCGCATGATGTTGGGCGCCTGGATTTCGAGAATTTGTAAGGCCTGTCGGGAGTTGACATAAGCCCGATAACCGAAGAACAAAATCAGAACCACGCCTGTCACGATCAAGGCGGTCATTTTCCCACTAATGTCCCTGGGAATTTCCATTGTACTTCCTCCTTTTTGGAAGGGCTGAAGATCTCATTTTGCCCGCGCGGATGGGGATCTTCGCCGTTTTGGTTTCAAAGGGTAGGCTGAGTCTAACACAGTTCCTGACTAATATTGAACGCTTTTTGCAGGGGATCATGGCGCGCCCCGCAGACATGCACAGCCGCTCCAGGCAACCGGAGCTAGATAATCGGTGAGCGTTGCGGTTCAGCTCCTCTTGGGAGATATTGTCGCTGTTAGGACAGACATCTGCTTTAGCCTGGATTGACGAGAGGATCGTGGAAAATGATGAAGAAAACATCGGCTTCCTTTCCTTGACAATGGCCTGTCCCATCCCTAGCTTGTTGATCAGCCCCTCGTATCGGCTCATTTTGCCGAATGGCTTGGAGACGCTGATAATATGCCACCGCGCGATTCGGATTTTATAATCTGGCATCGAGCCAGCGATCTGCTCCAGCAAGCAGAGCGGATCCATAGAAATTTTTTACGGATCGCCGCCGGCGCCCACTTTCAGGCAGCTCACGGCAGAACGCCAAGCTGGGAACCTCCCGTTAACGTCGTCGAGACGGACGAAAGTCTCTGGGTGATTTCGGCCCTCCCTGGAGTGGCAGTTGACCGAGTGGACGTACGGCTCGAGGGACGCGAACTTGTGATCGCAGGCGAACGCCCGCCGCCAAGATGTTGCAATGACGGAGAACTAAAGATATGGGAGATCCCGCTCGGGCGTTTTGAGCGGCGACTCACGCTGGTCGGAGGCGAGAATCCTTTATTGCTAGGAGAAACTTCCTTCCAGGATGGACTACTCATCATTGAGCTAAGGAAGCATTCATGAATGCCGAAGCGATGGAAGCCTCTAAATCCAAACCCCGCCTCATTATCCCCGCGGGGGCATTGGTCATCATACCTTTACGCAACCGGGTACTCTTCCCCTCCATGATCATGCCGCTCATGGTCCGCCGCCAAGCAAGACTCCAGGCTGTCGAAGAGACTGTTCGCCAACAACTTCCTATTGGATTTGTCGTCCAACGCGATCCAAACATAGAAGCGCCGCAGCCTAAAGACCTGTACGGAGTAGGCACAGCCGCGGACGTTCTACGGATGTTTACCCTGCCGGACGGTCGGCGTCAGATCCTCGTTCAAGGCCGCCGCCGCTTTGAGATCGGCGAATTCCTCGAGACCGATCCCGTCTTCATTGCGCGGGTCACCATGGTGGAAGAACGAATACCGGAAACGAAGGAGTTCGAGGCGAGAATCTTACACCTGCGTCAAGAAGCAGCCCGGGCCTTATCGTTATTCCCTGAACCCATGAACGAACTGAGATCGATGATCGAAAGGACTGAAGATCCCCTAACCGTAATCGATATGATCGCTTCCACCTTGGACCTTCCGTCCGCCGAGAAGCAAGAAATTCTCGCGATGCTTGACCCGGAGGCGCGCGCCCAAAGGGTTTCAGAAAAGTTGGCGCGTCAGATCGAATTGCTGGAACTGAGCAGAAAAATCGGCGATGAAACCAAGGAATCGATGGATAAGTCCCAGCGCCAATATTTCCTGCGCGAGCAATTGAAGGCGATTCAAAAAGAGCTCGGCGAGGAGGATGGCAAAGGCGTCGAAGTTGAAGAGCTGCGCGGAAAACTCTACGAGGCGAAAATGCCGCCCGAGGTCGAGAAGGAAGCGCTCAAAGAGCTGGCGCGGCTGGAGCGTATTCCTGAGATGGCGCCTGAACACTCGTTGTTGAGAACCTACTTCGATTGGTTGGTGGAGCTGCCTTGGAGCGTTGTCACCAAGGAAGAGATCGACCTGCCAAAAGCCCGTGAGATTCTCGACGCCGACCACTACGGTCTCGAAAAAGTGAAGAAGCGTATTATCGAATTTCTCGCCGTTCGTAAGCTCATGCCGGAAGGAAAAAGCCCTATCCTGTGCTTGGTCGGTCCCCCGGGAGTAGGGAAGACCTCGCTCGGGCAAAGTATCGCTCGGGCGATGAATCGTAAGTTCGTGCGCCAAAGTCTCGGCGGCGTCCATGACGAGGCGGATATTCGGGGGCATCGGCGCACCTATATCGGGGCGCTGCCGGGAAATATTATTCAAGGGATTAAAAAGGCCGGCAGTCGCAATCCCGTCTTCATGCTGGATGAAGTCGATAAACTCAGCGCGAGTTTCCACGGCAACCCTTCCGCGGCTTTGCTGGAGGTCCTCGATCCCTCGCAAAATTCAACCTTTCAGGACCATTATCTCGCGTTGCCTTTCGATCTAACTCAGGTATTGTTCATCGCCACGGCGAACGTGCTAGATACCGTTCCAGGCCCGCTGCGCGATCGCATGGAAATCTTGGAATTGCCGGGATACATCGAAGAAGATAAGCTGGCGATTGCGAAAGGATACTTAGTTCCTCGACAAATTTCCGAAAATGGTCTCAAACCCGGAGAGATTAATTTTACCGACGATGCGATTCGGGAAATTATTAGATCCTACACGCGCGAAGCCGGCGTTCGTCAACTTGAGCGTGAGCTGGGAGCTGTCTGCCGCAGTGTGGCTACGCGCGTCGCGGATGGTTTTAAAGAACCGATAATCGTCAATCAAGAATCTCTCCATGCCTATCTGGGTCCGAAAAAATTCTTCAACGAGATCGCGCTGCGCACCAGCTTGCCTGGAGTGGCTACCGGCTTGGCCTGGACGCCGTTCGGCGGCGACATCTTGTTTGTCGAAGCAACCAAGATGCCGGGAGACGGCAAGTTACTATTGACCGGCCAGCTCGGCGATGTGATGAAAGAAAGCGCGCAGGCCGCGCTGAGTCTGGTCAAATCTCGCGCGGAGACACTTGGAATCGATGCCGATACTTTCAGGAAGAACGACTTGCACATCCATATCCCCGCGGGGGCTATCCCAAAGGACGGGCCGAGCGCTGGAATCACGCTCTTTGTCGCTCTCGTTTCGCTTCTTAAGGGACGACACATCAGCAAAGATGTCGCCATGACGGGCGAGATCAGTCTCCGCGGTCTGGTACTCCCGGTGGGAGGAATCAAAGAGAAGATGCTGGCAGCCAAAAGAGCCGGTATTTCCTGCGTCTTACTTCCCGAGTTGAATCGAAAAGATTTGGAAGAGATTCCAACCTCGGCGCGCGAAGGTATCCGCTTTGAATTTTTGAAAACGGCGGACGAGGCCTTACGGCTTGCCCTGGAGCCCGAAGCCCCGGGTGGTTTTTCCCCCGGCGAAAGACTCGCGGCTCGTTCGCCCTAGTTTTCAATGACGGACTCCAGAGACCAGCCGGTTCTGAATTGATCCTGATTAGCATGAAGAATGGCCAGAAGTGCGCCAAACCTGTCTTGAACCGACAAGCTTATTTTCGAAAGTGCCGTCGAACTTTTGCCGTAATTTGCCGCTCCGTCATCTTGTCAACTGTTTCGATACCGACGATGCGCCCGCCAAGTCCCATATTGGCGAGACGTTTTTCGAGCTCTCCCTTTGCCTCGCCGGGACCAAATATCAGAATGGCTTCTGCGTCACGAATATGCGAGACCACCTCGTCATAGTATCTGTTGAGATGGCCCGTAAATTGTCTGTCTCGCTGGTCGTCTGCCTTGCCTTCTTCCGATCTAGAACCACCGGAGAATCGGACATGCTTCTCCATTTCCGATTCTATTCGTCTCGTTTCTTCGCCTTCGTCTCCGATAAACACAATAACCGTCTCCCTGTGGTCGATCCACAAACCCACTTGTCTTTTCATCGATTCCTCCTTTGCAGCCTAGGTTCACGCAATACGATGTTAGCCGCCGCGTTTTATCGAGTCATCCGGGGCATAGAGTTTGACCCGTTAACTCTTCACGCGTATCTCCTCCCGCTTTTTCCCCCTCATTCCCCCTTCCACCATCTTGTACTCGAACAGGCGGCATTCGAGCGGGCCGTTGAACAGCGGCGTGCGCTTGGAGGCGGCGAGTCGGATGAGCTTCGGGAGGCGCATGTCGGCGGTGAGAATGTAGGCGCGCCAGCCGCTGAAGTTTCTCTTGAGCGCATCCCCCAGCTTCGGATAGAACTCCGCCAGCTCCCGCTGCTCGCCCAGACGCACGCCGTAAGGCGGGTTGGTGACGATGACGCCTTCGGTTGCCGGCGCGGAGATTTCCAGGACGTTCGCCTGGTTGAGCTTTACTACATGCTCCAAACCGGCGGCCGCGAGATTGGCGCGGGTCGCTTTGAGCGCTTCGACGGAGAGATCGCTCCCGTAAATGGGAAGCGGGACTCTGAGTTTCTGCCGGGCCGCGGCTTGCCGCAATAGCTCACGCCAGCCGTGCCGGTCAAAATTCTTGAGCTTCTCGAACGCAAACCGGCGTCCCAGGCCGGGCGCGATATCGAGCGCCATTTGCGCCGCTTCCATTAAGAACGTCCCGCTGCCGCACATCGGATCGAGCAGCGGCATGCCGGGAAGCCATCCCGCCAGGCGCAGAATCCCGGCGGCGAGATTTTCTCTCAGCGGCGCCTCTCCCTGAGCCACCCGCCGGCCCCGCTTGAACAGCGGTTCCCCCGTGGTGTCGAGATAAAGCTTAAAATCGCGTTCCGTCAAATGTCCCTGGATCGGGATATCGGGCTGGCGGGTATCCACGCTTGGACGGCGGCCCGAGAGGCGGCGGAATTTATCGCACACCGCGTCTTTGATTTTGAGCGTGACGAAATTGAGGCTCGTGAGCGGACTTTTGATGGCCGAGACATCGACCCGTATAGTGAGCGCCGGTTCAAACCAATCGTTCCACGGCAGCGCGCAGGCGACGCGGTAAATATCGTCCTCGCTTTGGTAACGCCCGGCCGCCACCCGCCAGAGAATGCGGCTCGCGACGCGGCTCTCCAGATTGACCCGGTAACACAGAGAAAAAATGCCGCCGAACTCGACTCCGCCTCCTACGGCATGAATTTTCTCGGCTTGCAGTTGCCGCAGCTCCTCCGCCAGGAGCGGCTCTAGGCCGCGCGGGCAGGTGGCAAAAAACTTTTCCATAGAGAATGGTGATACAACATGATCGCGCCTTTGGAAACCCGCGGTCCGCCGGTGACGGAGCTCGCCTATCCTTTATTCTTTCGCCTGTTGCCTTCTTAGCGAATTTGCCTTATTTTCGAAACTAACTTCGGCTGGGTCCCCGGTCCGGTCCCATCTTCGATCCCGCATCATCGCCCGGACTGCCCCCCCAGCCGGGCATTTTTGTTCTTAGGAAGACGGACTATTGGATTGCAAGCCTGACCCTCAGATCCCCCGATCTTGCTACTGGCCTGACGACTCAGAATCTCAGAGTAGATCCAAAAGGAGGGAGTTATGAATCCTATTTTTATAGTTGCCATCCCTTTAGTGTTGGTGATCGCGGGCATGGTATTGAACAGCATCGGGCTTGCCTTCGATCAACCTCCAAGTTCACCGGAGCAAGATCCGGCAAAGAGAGCGGCGGCGGAAAAGGAAGATTACCGCAGATTCTTTGATCTACAGAGAAGGCAAGCTGTGACCAGGCAAAAAAGGGTCGGCCAGTATGGCTGGCTGCTTGTATTCGCTATCATCGGATCCTCTATCTGGTTCTATATGTCCACCGTGAAAGAAACCACGGTCTCGACTCAAATTGCCGCGCTTCAAACCTTGGCGACTGAAGACGGGAAGGAGATGGTTCTCTCGGTCACTCTGAAGGATGGGAGCAATGTCAAATACCTGATCAAATCACCCAAAGCCGACACCTTGGATGCCGCCACAAAAGACGGGATTTCGAAACAAAAAGTCTCGTCCTGGGAGTTATCAAACTTAAGAACGGCATTGAGCATCGGCGATAATCCATTGCCTCTCGGCGTCGCGCTGAAGATTCCCAATTGACGAGCGACAAAAGCTGATCCCTCAGGCCATATAAAACGAGGCGCGCCGCGGGGGCGGCGTCCCCCGGCCAACCTCGGTTGCCGCGCACCGCACAAAAAAGGAGAACGCAAATGACTAAGAACAGAGTGTTCATCGGCTACGATTATGACAATGACAAAGCTGCCAAGGATCGGCTGCTTGGGTGGGACACCGACAAGGAATTCGATTTCTCCTCGTACGATCGGTCCTTCGACGTCGCGGTCGACAGCGAGGAGGCGGCCGCCATCAAACGGGACCTCGCTGCGCGTATAGGCGCCTCCAGTCACTTTCTATGCATCGTCGGCAAAGAGACCTACCGCAGCCGCTGGATAGCGTGGGAAATCCGGAAGGCGGTCGAACTAAAGAAGAAGCTCGTGGCCGCTAAGACCGATTCGACTAACAACTCGCCGACCGCAATGCAGGGAGTTGGGGAGTCGTGGAGCACGATGTTCAACTTCGACTCCATTAAGAAGGCGATAAACTGACGGGAGTTCGTCGGGACAATGAGCTTTGTCAAACGGACCCTGCGCAAGAATCCCGGCCGCATGATTTTTCCCGCTTACAGACTTGTTAGGTTCAGTTGACATCGACCCACTCCATGGCTCTTCCCACGGCATAGGCGTCGGCTTCGCTTTCGGTCGGGAAAGCTTCATTGAATTGATATTGCGACGATGGAAAGCCCGTTCCCTGACCTCCGCCCTCCTGACGCACCACGGTATATTGGGCAACCCAGGTTCCGTTTTTCTCTCGCTGAAAGGATTCGGCGCGAATGAGGCGGTTCTTGTATGAAATACCGTTTTTCATTTTTCGGTCCTTTCAAGTTGAAATCGGTTGCCTCATCCCGCTTTCCGCCCCTTGAGAGCCTTATCCATCTGTTCCTCGGCCGCGCCCCTCGTCTCTCCCATCACCTCAGAGATCTCGCAAACCAGCAGTTTTCTCGCCCTGCCCAGCGCGTGCCGGTCGCCCGGCGATAGCGTCTTCGTTTCGCTCAACTCAGTCAGCGACTCGACGATCTCAGCCAGGTCGAACGCCGATCCGGAAGCGAACAGTTTTGCGTTGGCCATCGCGCGCTGCTTCCAGTTCCCGGCTGATCCGGATGCCTGCTTAAACTGGCTGAATAATCTCGGAATCTCGGACCTCTGCAACAGGCCCCGGATGCCCAGGGCCTGGGCTTTGTCTACTGGAACGAACACCCCGCCGCCGCCACCCTCCAGGGGAGCCAACTGGTAGAAGCTCACCAGCGTCCCATCGACGGATTTCTTGACGACCGGGCCAATAACGCAGGGGCCCTGATTGGGATAGATGACCTTATCGCCGACGCTCATTATCACTTGAGTCTCCTTCCCCGGCTAAATGCACAAGATCCCCGGAGGATCGAATCGGCTCTATTTCGAGATCTGCAGAGCGATACCAAGAGGCATTTCGACAGCTCCGATGCTCAAAGCCGTTCCGAGGCTTGTCAGCCGCCAGTTTTGAACGGCTTCTTTAGAGAATCCGTCTTTCGCGGTGGCGCCCGATGGCTCCGCGGTTGATAATTTGACGTACTGAGTCGCAGCCCCGTCGCTAACGGCTAAATTCAGCACTGGTGGTTTGATGAGGTATTGAACGTTATCCCCGTCGCCAAGAGTCAGAGACAGGACGATATCTTTACTCTCAACGACCGGGAGTGTTTGAATCGCGACAACCTGTTTTGAAGCGGTCGTTTTATTTACCGTATCGAAATACAGCCACCCGGAAGACACAACAAACGCCGCCAGCACCAACCAGGCGCACTGGCCGACCCTCTTCTGCCGTTTCAAAGACCGAGATCTCTGGAAGTCGAATAAATCGCGATAAGCTTGTTTTTCAGCTGCCATCCTTTTGCTAGGATCCTGCTCGGGCGAGCTTGCAGGTTGATCGAACGAGAGTCGAAAACTATTCAGTATCATCCCTATGGTCATCAACGCCAGCGGGATAGAAATTATCAAAAGAGGGTTCATGATTTTCTCCTCCTTGGTTGTGGTGAGAGGGCTGACCAGGAGGGGCTTACTTGAAGAATTTCAGGTAACCGGGGAGTGGACCCTATGCCTTCTAGTTACTGTAGTCACGTTAGAGTGATTAACCAGTTTTGTCAACCCAGTGTTTGCTAAATCGGTTATTTTTACAGCTACTTAACCATATTTAGCTAAGTAGCCATGAGAAAACATCATGCATATCAACGACTTGATCAAGCATCGTTGAAAGAGAGGAGATTAGGACTTTCCCGGGAATCTCTATCCGTGTTGTTCAAGCCACTCAAGAATGGCGCGAATACTGCCGGTGGCGAGAGCAATGCTCGTATCCGCCGCGCCATAATAGAGGTGGATAGTGTCACCGTCGGGGGCAACGGTGTAGCCGCAAGGAAAGACCACGTTGTCCACATCCCCGCGCTGCTCGTAGGGTTGCTCCGGGCCAAAGATCCACTCGTCGCCGCGTTTCAGGCACCGCTCCGGCGCCTGCAAATCAAACAGAGCCAGTCCTAGCCGGTAAATCGAGCCGGCCGCTGTCTGCCGCACACCATGGTAAATCACCAGCCAACCCTGCGGGGTTTCGATCGGCGGCGGCGAGAGGCCGATTTTATTCGCATTCCACCACGCACCCCGCCGGGCTTCCAGCATCAGCTTGTGGCTGCCCCAGTGGCGCAGGTCGGGCGAATAGGAGAGCCACATATGCGCGCCGGGAGCGCCCACCGGGCGATGGACCAAAACCCAATAGCCGCTAATACGATGAGGAAACAAGGCCGCATTTTTATCTTCCGGCGGCATGATCATCCCATAGCGCTCAAAGCGGTCGAAATCTTCCGTGAGCGCCAGGGCTACGCCCGGGCCGCTGCTGGTGTAGGCAGTATAAACGATGGCATACTTGCCTAATTCGGGGAGGTAGGTGATGCGTGGGTCTTCAATGCCCCACCGTTCCTCGGGGAAGTGTTCGGGATCGGGCAACAGGGTGGGCTGGGGGTCAATCCGCCAGTTGTCCACGCCGTTAGCGGAGCGGGCGGCGCACAAATGAGAATGGCCGCGCCTATCCTCTACACGACACAATAAGAGTGTCGTTCCATCCGCGAGCAGTGTCGCGCCGGGGTTGAACACGCTATTGGCCGGATAGGGCCAATCGGCGACGCTCAAGATGGGATTGCGCTTATGACGCCAAAAGAGTTCGGGGTGTCGATTGTTCATGGAGTTCGGGCCTCACAGCTTGAATGATATTCTCGACCAGGCGCAGCTCCAGCAAGGACTGGAGAAAGGCGAGCGTAGACTCCGCGCCTTGATTTTCATTCGCGCGGTCCGGATGCAGGCCGTCACGACAGCCGCCCGTCGTTGGGTCGTAAATAGGCAGGTTCAGGTCGTTGCGCCCGAGGAACCACTCGAAGGCGCGCCGGGCTTCTTTGCGCCAACGTTTGTCTCCCGTGATCCGGTCTGCTTCGAGGCAGGCCGATACCATGGCTTGGGCCTCCACCGGCTGTTGATCGAAGCGGGCGCGCACGCCGCCTCGCGGATAAAAGCCATTGGATCCGATCGGGACAAAATGACCTCCGGTTGCCTCGGCGCGCTGCAACTCGGCCAGCCAGCTGAGCGACTCCAGCCCGGCCGCAATCATCGCGTTATTCGCCATCGACTGGCCGCAAATGAGCAAGGCATGAGGCAGCGCGGCGTTGCAATAGGTCAGCGTGTCTTCGTACCAGCGCCACTCGTCCGAGCGGTGGCTTTGGTACAATGTCAGCAGCCGCCCGGCCAATTCCTCCCGCACCTGGCTGGCCATGCGGTCGCCGCCAAACCGTCGTAGATATTCGTGGATGCCGAGGAGCGCGAAGGCCCAGGCCCGCGGGCTGGTCGTGGCGCGAATCGCCGGCAGGGCCTGCTCAAATAGCCAGCCGGCCATGCTGTGAAGGGCCGGCGTGTTGGAGCGGCCTAACACGGTGCCCAAGGCGCAGAGCGTCCGACCGTGGCAATCGTCTGAGCCGCTTTCTTCCAGCCAGCGGCGCTGGTAATCCATAAAGTTGCGAAAGCGTCCGGTCTCGGCATTGAAGGCATACCAGACGAAGGCGAGATAGCGGGAGGCGAGTTCCAACGCGTCTCCGTTGCCGAGTTCCTCCAGCAAAGTGCTCACCACGAGCGCGCGGGCGTTGTCGTCGGTGCTGTAGCCTTCGTGATAGTTGGGCACCGTGAAGATGGCGTGTTGCAGCATGCCGGTCTCGTCCGCCATGTGGCGTAAGTGATCGAGTTTGAGCGGCGGCAGTTCGGCCGGACGCTTGTCGAGCGCCTTGACCGTGAAGCCGGGAGGAGTGAAATGGCGGCGTTCGGCTCGGGCGCGCTCAAAATTCTCCATGTAGCGTCGCGCCACCTGCGGCCAGACCATCTGCCGCCCGTACAGGTAGGCGCGCTTGCGCATGGCGTGGCGTCTGGCTTCGTTGTCCAACAGCTCGATTACCTGCCCGGCCAACGCCGCCGGGTCGCGGAACGGCACCAGCGCTCCCCGTTCTTCGGCGAGCATCTCCTCGGCATACCAGTACGGCGTCGAAATCACCGCCTTGCCCGCTCCCAGCGTGTAGGCCAGCGTGCCCGATACAATCTGCGCCGGGTTGAGATAGGGCGTGATGTAGATATCCGCCGCGCCGATGAACTTGACGAGTTCTTCCAGACTGACAAAGCGGTTATAGAAGATCACCTGACCTTCCACGCCTTTCTCCTGCGCCATCCATTGAAGAGACAACCGATACGTTTCCCCTTCGTTCCGCACGACGTGCGGATGGGTCGCGCCGACGATCATGTACACCACGTTCGGATATCGGGCCAAAATCGCCGGCAGAGCGGCGATGACATTTTCGATCCCTTTGTCCGCCGAGAGGAGTCCGAAGCTGAGCAAGACGATTTTGCCCTCGACGCCGAACAGGTCTTTGTGAAAACTCGGGTCTGCGAACGGCAAATCGGGGATGCCGTGCGGGACCAAATCGATCTTCTCCGGCCGCACACGATAGACCTCTTGCAGAAATTCGGCGCCGCGTTTGCTCATGACGACCAGCCGATCCGACAGCGCCGCGACTTCCTCCAGCACCCGTCGCTGATCGGGGTCGGGGTCCCGCAGGATAGTGTGCAAGGTTGTGACGATAGGCATGCGCAATTCGCGCAGGAGGGCCAGGACGTGGCTGCCCGCCCGCCCGCCGAAGATGCCGTATTCGAACTGCAGGGAGACGAGGTCCACGTTGTTGGTATTCAGGAAGTCGGCGGCCCGGCGGTAAGACTCGATATCCTTCTCCGTCAGCTCGAATCGGACGCGGGCCGGATAGGCGTAGCCGGCCTCGATGTCGTTGACGGGCAGGGCGATGCACGTTGTTTCAGCGTATTCGGTCGCGATGGCCTCGCACAAGTCGGTGGTAAACGTGGCGATGCCGCACTGGCGCGGCAGGTAATTGCCGATGAACCCGATGCGGCTGATCGTTGCATTGGTTGGACTGTGTTCCATAACGAACATCTCCTTCCTGGCGACCGGTACACTCCCCTTCTGGCTACTTCCCGGCCAATAAGCGCAAAGAGGCGATTACGCTAGGGACCGCCTCCGCGAAACTCGGAAAAGATTGTGACCGAGTGTTTGCTATTTGGATGTTGGGCCGCCGGTCGTCGCACTCTTTATTAGTATATCAGACGGCCAGGATTAAGATACCTCATTCCTCGATTAATTCGTGTTGAAGTTTTTGGAGGCTACCGAACCAACTAAACATTGGCCGGTCATTTTCTCTGTTTTGCCGATTTACCCAGGGCGACCAGGAACATCACGCTCTTTCCCGCGGCGTGGGGGGAGAAAAACTCGGTCACGTCGTCGTCGAAGAATGTGAGACCCGAAGCGCCCAGCCGCTGGGCGTAGGCCGACAGGTAGATTTTTCCGCCCACGACGGCGGCCTCGAGTTGCGCCGCCCGGTAACCCCGGTTGCCGAAACGCTCCAGGGCGCGATGGAGATCGGCGAGAAAAAAAATATCGACGCTGCAATCCGCCGGGATCTCTTGCCCCAGGCCGAGATACCCGGCCTCGCGGCGAAAGTCTCCTTCCTTGAGCAGCTCCAACGCGCGACTTCCCCGCTGAAAAAAGTAGGCGCCGGGGGCGAGACCGTCGACCGCATGGACGATGAGATGGAGGTCGTTGAGCGGGGCGTCCGTCGGATCGAGGAAGTCGGCCGGTATCCCGCGCGTTGCCCGATCAAGCGCGGTTGAGAGCTCAGCAAACGTGATCGATTGACGAGAAAAGCGGCGGGTCGAGCCGCGCCGCATGACGACCTCGTCGATCGTATCCCGTGGAATCTCCTCGTCGCTCAACGGTTGGAGCGGAAACAGCCGCGCTGCTTTTTCTCCCTCGTCCTTCCTCCGTTCACCTTCCTGTTGCGCCGCCCCACGCCACGCCATGACTTCTTCCTCGGTCTCCAGCGACGAAGCCTGATGCATGGCCGTCATGGCCGGATAGTCGATCTCTTTCTTCGATAGCGGCTGAGTCTCGAGCATCAGAGGCTCGACCGCGAGCGAAGAGCCGGCCGTCATCAACGGCGCATTGCCCAGAGCCACGAGAGTCAGCGCCGCCTCGCGCTTTTCATCAAGAGCGAGGAGCCGGCTCACTTCCGAATCGACGAAGCCGGCCACAACCCGCGCCGGCACACGGCGCGCCGCGGCTGCCGCCAACAGGTTGGCGAGCATCGTGCCGTTGTCCCAATAGCAGTGCCGGTAAGCTCGCGCCTGATATTTCCAGGAATTGCGCCAGTAGGTTGAAGCGGAGATGACAATGGCCGGAGCGTTCGCTATCGAGCGCTCCCCCCCGCTCGCGCGGCTCAGAACTGCGCGGTAATCTCCCTGTCGCAACTTCCGCAGCGCAAAGTCGTGGGGACCGAAATGATAGACGCCCGCTGCCAAGTCCGGCAACTCGCCGCAGACGAGATACAGGTCGATGTGATAGAGCGCGCCCGTGCAGGCAGCGGCGCGAAAGACGATCTCTCCTCCTGGATAAGTCCGACGCTTGGTGATGCCGGCGGCAAGATAAAAGATCTCCGCCAAGGTTTGACGCGACGGAACGACTTCGGTTTTCCCTGGAGCCTCGACAGCAGAAATGGCCGAAAGTGCCGAGAGGCCGGATGAGGATAGATGTTGGGGTAGCGGGATCGGCTCCAGGTTGGAATAGATTTTAAAGGGAATCGGCTGGTTCTCCCAATCCAGATAGTGGACACTCGCGCGGACGCTCCGGTAGGAGTGTTTTGTGCCGTTATGATAAGCCCACGCGGCTTCGAGATCGCGATTTTTCACTGAGTCCCTCGCACTATCCCCTGAGGCGCGGTTGACGGGAACTCCGGCAGAATCAAGCAGGTTCTTCCTCGGAGGAATGAGCCCAGCGCCACACGAGCCATCCCCAGACAGCCGCCATGCCGATCCAGCCGGCAGCCGTGACAACACCGGCAATCCGCGTGTCCGCGGCGAGCGCCCCCCAGCGGCTCAAGATATTCGCCCAGTCGTGATCGCCTCCGCCGACCAGAGGAAGCAGCTGCACGCGCGCGTCGGCGATGTAGCGCGCAATGTTTAAAAAGTTTTGAAAGAACCAGACCCCTGCGATCGCCAAGCTTACCGCTTCCCGCTGCAACAAGAAAGCCGCTCCGACAATCAGCGGAATGGCCAGTTGCCCCAACGTCCCGCCGTAGAGTCCCAGCGTCCGGCCCAGGATGCCAAAGATCACATGCCCGGCCTCATGAAAAACCAGATTTGCGTGATCGACAACGGACAAAAATCCATCGTCGTCCGTCTTGAGGAGATAAAACAACACGCCGAACCCAACGGATGTGACGACCATCTGCCAGCCCGCTACCGGCTTCCAAAATTGATCGACGGGATCAGGGACAAAATGTTTACGAGGCAACAAGGTCGGCTACCTTTTTCACCTTTTCGGCCTTGACAATATATATCAATCCTTGCATATTGGTCCACATTGGACAAGCCTCTGGTTTGGCTCGGGTCTTCGCGGAGCGACCTCAAAGCTTTTCCTCAGGACGCACGCCGCATCGCTGGGTTCCAATTGCGCCGTGTTCAGCAGGGGCTGGAGCCGAACGATTGGAAGCCGATGTCCACTGCCGGACCCGGCGTTCAGGAGATTCGCATCCACACTGGGCTCGAACATCGAATCTTCTACGTAGCCAAGTTCACGGAGGGCGTCTACGTGCTTCACGCTTTCGAGAAGCGAACCCGGAAAACGCCGAGACGTGAGATCGACCTCGCTCGGGACAGGTTTCGTGCCCTGGTCGTGGGGCGACGGACTGAGAATACCACGGAGAGGTAGGTTTAAGATGAAACTGAAGGTAACTCGATCGAGCGGCAACGTCTTCCGCGATCTGGGCTTTGCCCCGGACGAGGCCGCGCATCTGCTCGTCCGATCGGACCTGATGATCAAGGTCCAGAAACTGATCGCGGCCCGACGGCTCAAGCAGGCAGAGGCGGCAAAAATTCTCCGCGTAACCCAGCCTCGGGTGAGCGATCTGCTGCGGGGCCGGATCGATCTGTTCAGCACCGACGCGCTCATCGACATGCTCGCCCGCCTGGGGGTCCGTGTTCGATTTGTTCTCAAGCCGACCGGCCGCGGTCTCAAGGCTGCCTAACAGGCTGCTGAAAAAATTGTTTCCGTTTAGCCTCCTGTGTTCTGAAGCTCTTCTGAGGCAGCGTCACGTACTGTGCCATCACGCGCAAACACCAGTCCCTGCTCCATCTGAAAACTTAAGAGGCCGAGCAGTCCGCGTCGGGCAACCTGTACGGTAACCAATAGCTGGCCAGACAAAATCCGCTGGACAAAAACGGTTAACGCGCATTTACGTCCACCAACCAAGGTTTCTTCTCCGGCAGTTTCGGGTAAGGCTGCGGCGTCCGCAAACCTAAGACCTCGAAGGTGTGCGATGCGGTCCTGAATGAGACGCTGCGCTTCGAGTTCGTATGTCCCGGCGGCCATTTTTAATGTTGCCTAAGTACGCCGTGAGAACGATGGGAAGCCGAAGAAAGCTCAGAACGGCACGTCGTCGTCCGCGGGCGGGGGCTGGCCGCCGCCGGACGGCTCGCCCGGCGTGTCCCCTTCCGCTTCGGGCGCGACGCGCGTGCCGCCGCCGCCACCGAGAAATCTCACGCGCTGGGCGACGATTTCACTGATATAGCGCTTCTGCCCGTTCTTGTCGTCGTAAGAGCGGTTGCGGATGCTCCCTTCGATATAAGCCTGGCGGCCTTTGGCGAGATACTGGGCGCAGGTCTCGCCCTGCTTGCCCCACACAACGATGTTGTGCCACTCGGTTCTCTCCTGACGAGTCCCTTCGGCGTCGTTCCAGACCTCGCTCGTAGCGAGAGAAAACCGCGCAACAGCCTTGCCGTTGGCGGTGTAGCGCACCTCCGGGTCCTTGCCGAGATTGCCGATGAGAATGACTTTGTTGACAGACATGGAATGACCTCCAAAAAATCAAGGCTAAGCGGTACGGGATGCGCGATGAACTGCTCTCGCATCCCGTTCCTAGCGACCTTATCGCCTGGGAATGGCTTAGTCAATAAAAACTTTGACCGAGCGGCCACGGGGAACTTTATTGCTTTTTTGCGCCCCGTGAATTACAATAACTTACTTTTTCCCTGATTTTTTGGGCAATTAGTTATCGCTAGAAATTAGTTTTATTTTAATGCTCTATTCCCTCAAGCTGCTGCTCATCGCCCTTGTCACGCTGCCGGTAAGTCTGACTGTCATCCTTTGTTCTCTGTTCAGCGCGCACGGGAAGTTTGGCTACACCGTCAGCCGGATCTGGGCCTGGGCGATCCTCAAAATCGGCGGCGTCAAATTGAAAGTCGACGGCCTCGGCCGCTTGGATTCCGCCCGGCCGTATATTTTTATCGCCAACCATCAAAGCAACATCGACATTCCCATTCTGGTCGAAAGTCTTCCCGATTTTCAACTGCGATGGATCGCCAAGCGGGAGCTTATGCTGATTCCGTTTTTCGGCTGGGCCATGTGGGCATCGGGACACATCGTCGTGGACCGTGCCAATCGGGCCAAGGCGATGGCCAGTCTGAGAGTGGCCAGAGAGAGAGTCCGCGGCGGCATCTCGGTCGTCATCTTCCCTGAAGGGACGCGCGGCACGGGCGGCGAGCTGTTGCCGTTCAAGCGAGGAGGATTTCTTCTCGCTTCGAAGACCGACGCGCCGATCGTTCCGGTAACGATCAAGGGGAGCGGCCGCCTGCTGCCGAAGGGCGACTGGCGCTTTCGGAGCGGGCAGGTCGAAGTCATCGTGAGCGAGCCGATTGTCCTCGATCAGCATCAAGCCGGCGCGCTCAACGCCGTCGTCCATCGGGTGCGCGAAATTATCGAGGCCAACTCCCGCAGAGGCGCGGGCGCCGCAACCACAGAGAAAAGCGCCTTCGCCTCCGGGAGCGAGGTCGGCGCGCGAAGCAGAGGTTAAGATAGCAGCGGAGGTCACGATAGCCATGGAATCGCTTAACCTGATCCCCTTGGGCGGCCTGGGAGAGTTCGGCCTGAACATGATGCTCCTCGAATACGGCGGGGAGACGGTCGCCATCGACTGCGGCTTGATGTTTCCGGGCGCCGATCTCCTGGGGATCGACCTGGTGATTCCCGACGTGAGCTATCTATTGGAAAGCCGAAAAAAGCTCCGCGGGATTATTTTGACTCACGCCCACGAAGATCACATCGGCGCCCTGCCCTACATCCTGAGACAACTCGAAGCGCCGGTATTCGGCTCGCGGCTCACGCTGGGGCTGTTGAAGAACAGATTGCGGGAGCACGGCCTGGAACGGAAAACCGACTTGAGAGAGATCTCCGCCGGCGAGCCTTGGGAGCTTGGGCCGTTTGGCCTGGAAGGAATTCGCGTAACGCACAGCCTCATGGACTGTCTCGCGGTGGCGGTCCGGACGCCGGTCGGAGTGGTCATTCACACCGGCGACTTTAAGATCGACAACACGCCGATGAACGGTGAGTATTTCGACTTTCGGCGCTTTGCCGCCTACGGCGAACAGGGAGTTCTCCTGCTGCTCTCGGACTCGACCAACGTCGAGCGCGCCGGCTACACGCCGTCGGAGCGCGAGGTGGGAAAGAACCTGGAAGAGATTTTTCACTCAAGCCGCGGCCGGATATTCGTCTCGACGTTTTCCTCCAACATTCCCCGGCTCCAACAGGTCATGAATATTTCGGAGCGGATGGGACGCGCCGTCGTGCTGAGCGGCCGCAGCATGATCCGCAATTCGGAGGTCGCCTCCGAACTCGGCTACTTGCAGTTGCCCAAACAGACCATGACGGAGAGCGACTCCTGGCGGGAGCTGGCGCGCGAGCGCGTTACTTTTCTCACGACGGGCAGCCAGGGAGAGCCGCTCTCCGCGCTCCACCGGATCGCGCTCGACGATCATCGCTCGATCAAGATCGAGCCGGGCGACACGGTCATTCTCTCGTCAAAGTTCATACCGGGAAACGAGAAGACGATCAGCAACTTGATCAACCATCTCTACCGCCGGGGCGCCGAGGTCCATTACGAGAAGGTCTCGGAGATCCATGTTTCGGGCCATGCGAGCCAGGAGGAGCTGAAAATCATGCTCCAGCTTACCCGGCCGAAATACTTCGTCCCGATCCACGGCGAGTACCGCCATCTCGTGCGCCACCTCCGGCTGGCTGAGAGCGTCGGAATCCCCGCAGAGAACTGCTTTCTCCTGGAGGATGGAGAAGTTCTGGAGTTGACTTCCGAGTCCGCGAGAAAAACGGCGGCGGTGACGACGGGCCGCGTTTTCGTCGACGGGAAAGGCGTGGGCGACGTGGATGAGGAGGTAGTGATTCGGGATCGTCGCCACCTGTCGGAGGATGGAATGGTTTTGGCCGTCATGGCGATCCACCAGCAGAGCGGCGAGCTCGTGGCGGGTCCGGACCTGATCGCGCGCGGATTCATGAGCGCGGACGGGAGCGAGGAGGTCCTGGAGCGGGCGAAGAAGGTGGTGTTGGACACGTTTGGTACAAGCAACCGGGAGACGCGCGCCGATCCCGGTGAACTGCAGGAAGAGATCCGCAAGGCGCTGCGCCGCTATTTCCGCAAAGCGATCGAGCGGCGGCCGGTCGTCGTCACGTTGATTATGGAGACTTAAACCCGCCGCGTAGGTTGCGGGCAAAAGGACCGAACTTGAGATGGCACTAAGCGCTGTGGAAAAGCGATCCGCCTTGAGGCGAGAGATTCTGGCCGTGGTGATCTTTGTGGCGGCGCTGCTCGTCGCTTTGAGCCTCTTTTCCTACAACCCGAGCGACCGGTCGCTCAACACCCCTTCGGGAAGCGCCTCGACGCACAACCGGGGCGGGCTTGCCGGCGCCTATCTCGCGGATCTTCTGTTGCAGGGCTTGGGGCTGGCGTCTTATCTGCTGCCCTTGTTCCTCTTCACGGTTTCCTACGGCCTGTTCCGCGACTCCTATGAAGGGCTGCGCCGGACCAAGCTCACCGGCGGCTCGCTCCTCGTGTGGAGCGCGGCCACGCTATTGAGTCTCGTCCGCATGGTTGACGCCGGCTGGCAAGCCGGCGGCGTCGTCGGGGATATTACCGCCGAGCGATTGGTGGCGCTGTTCAGCCGCGTGGGCGCGTACGTAATCGTAGTCCCCGCGTTTCTGCTGGCGCTCGCCGTCGTTACCCAGAGGTCTCTCTCCTCCTCTCTCGAACTGGGACTCAAAGGGGTTGAAAAAAGCAAGAAGTGGATTGTGGCGACCGCGCAACGGCTCAAGAAACTCTGGCCCGAGAAAAAACGCAAAGTCGAAAATACCAGGAAAGAGCAGCGGGAATTCGTCCCCCCGCCGATCGTGCTCAAGGAAGAGGTGAAAGAGGAGGCGCCTAAGAAAGTCAAACGGAAGTCGCCGCCCCAGGCGCAGCTCGACTTTCCCGACATCCAGGAGGGATATAGACTCCCCCCGCCCGAGCTGCTGGATGCGGCGGATGGCGAGCACGTCAGGCTCGACAAAGAGACGCTGGAGGCCAACTCGCTCATCCTGCGAAATAAGCTGGCGGACTTCGGCGTCGCGGGCGAGGTGGTCGCGGTAAAGCCCGGGCCGGTTATCACCATGTATGAGTTCAAGCCTGCGCCGGGCGTAAAGGTCAAGCGCATCGTGACGCTCGCCGACGATCTCTCGATGGCATTGCGGGCGGTGAGCGTGCGAATCCTCGCGCCGATTCCGGGCGAGTCCGTCGTCGGCATCGAAATACCCAATCCGCGGCGCGAGCACGTCTTTTTCCGCCAGGTGGTCGAGAGCGACAACTATCAGAGCGCCGAGTCGAAGCTGACACTCGCGCTCGGCAAAGATATCTCCGGCGCTTCATTTGTCACCGACCTGGCGCGCATGCCGCACGTCCTGGTGGCGGGCGCGACCGGCACCGGCAAGTCGGTCTCGATCAACGCGATGATTCTCAGCATCCTCTTCAAGGCGACGCCGCAGGACGTCCAATTCATCATGATCGATCCGAAGATGCTCGAGTTGACGATTTACGAGCAGCTCCCGCACATGATCGTGCCGGTGGTGACGGACCCGAAAAAGGCCGCGGCCGCCCTTTTCTGGGCGATGGACGAGATGGACCGCCGCTACCGGCTGATGCGCGACAAGGGCGCGCGCCACATCGATCACTATAACCGCGTCGTGGAAAAGGAGCTTTCCGACAGGCGCAAAGTGATCGATCTGAACGAACCTGCGGCCGCGCAGGCCGAGCAGGAGATCGGCGGCAATCTCGAAGAGAAGGCCCCGCTGGTCCACGAGCACCTGCCCCGCGTCGTGATCGTCGTCGACGAGCTGGCGGACTTGATGATGACCGTGGGCAGGGAAATCGAAGAGTACATCACCCGTCTGGCGCAGAAGGCCCGCGCCGCCGGCATCCACCTGATCCTCGCCACCCAGAGGCCCTCGGTGGACGTCATTACCGGCCTTATCAAGGCCAATTTTCCGGCTCGCATCTCCTTCCAGGTCACCTCGCGGGTGGACTCCCGCACCATTCTCGACTCCATTGGCGCGGAGCGGCTGCTCGGAGACGGCGACATGCTGTTCCTGCCGCCGGGCACGGCGCGTCTCAGCCGGGTCCACGGCGCGTACGTTTCGGACCAGGAGATCAAGCGGGTGATCGAATTCATCAGCCAGCAGGCCAAGCCCCACTACCGGCCCGATGTCTTCGAGGCTAAAAAGGCGGTGGACGCCGCAGACGGGGATGACGAGTACGACGAGATGTACGATCTGGCCGTGGAGATCGTGAGCGAGACGCAGCAGGCCTCCATTTCAATGATCCAGCGCCGGCTGCGCGTTGGTTACAACCGCGCGGCGCGGATGATAGAACAAATGGAGCGGGACGGCGTCGTCGGCCCGTCGGATGGGGCCAAGCCGCGGGAGGTCTATGCGCGAAAGATCGAAAATTAGCGCAGTTCGTCGGGTGCTCATGGCGGCAGCGATCGCTGTTGCGAGCGCCTCATGCAGCCCGGTCGTCGCCGGCGAAGCGAACGACGCCGAGGTCATCGACGGCTTGCAGAAAAGCTACGACGCGGCGGTTGATTTTGCGGCGGATTTCCGGCAAGAGACAGAGCTTAAAACCCTCGGCCGGACGCTGAAGGCCTGGGGCAAGGTACAGTTCAAGCGGCCTGGAAAGATGCTCTGGCAGTACGAAGAGCCCAAGGGGCAATGGGTCATGTCGGACGGCGACTACATCTACTACTACCAGCCCGAGCAGCGCCAGGTGCTCAAGAGCGCTCTCAAGCAGGCCTTTCATTCCGACACGCCCCTTTCGTTTTTGCTGGGGCTCGGCAACCTGCGGCGGGATTTCAAAGTCACGGTGAAAGGGATGGAACAGGATCACTACGTCGTGCACCTTGGCCCCAAAGGGGGAAACCAGGGGGTGGATGAAGTCGTGCTGGGCGTGGAGCGCCAGGGCTATAACATCGGCTGGGGGCGGATTCGCGATCCCAATGGGAACACGACGCTTATCAGATTTTCCAACATGCGCCGGGGGATCGGCGTGAAAGATTCCCTCTTTCGCCTGCAACTTCCCCAAGGCGCGGACCTCGTCGAGATCGGACCGAAGTAATGGCGAATAAAATCAACATCGTCAGCCTGGGTTGCGCCCGCAACCTGGTGGACACCGAGGTCATGGCCGGGCTGCTCCGCGAAGCCCGCTACGAGGTGACGCCCGAGCCGCGCGAGGCGGACATTATCCTGGTCAACACCTGCGGCTTCATCGACGCCGCCAAGGAGGAGTCCGTCGAATCCATTTTGGAGATGGCGCGCTTGAAGGAGACCGGCAACCTGAGAACCCTCGTGGTCGCCGGCTGCCTGTCGCAGCGCTACTCCGACAAGCTGGCCGAGGAGCTGCCGGAGGTGGATCTCTTCATCGGCACGGGCGAGGTTCCGCGCATTGTCGAAATCTTAAAGCGCCACACGGAAACAAAGAATCGGCTTTACGTCGGACTGCCATCCTATCTCTACGACCATACGACGCCGAGGCTCCGCGCCACGGCTTCTCATACCGCATTTCTCAAAGTGTCCGAGGGTTGCGATCACAAGTGCGCGTTTTGCATCATCCCTCAACTCCGCGGGCCGCACCGCAGCCGCTCGATCGAATCGGTCGTGGCCGAAGCGACGCAACTGGGACGGGCGGGCGTGAAGGAGATCAACCTGATCGCCCAGGACTTGACGGCCTACGGACGGGAGCGACGGGACGGCACCACCCTCTACGGCCTGCTGAACGAGATGGCGTCGGCGCGCGAGATCGAATGGATCCGCCTCCTCTACGCCTATCCCAACTATCTTGACGACGCCCTGCTCGACCTGATCCGCGAAAGCGACAAGATCTGCAAATATGTCGATATTCCGTTCCAGCACGCGAGCCGGCGGATCCTCACGCGAATGCGGCGGGGAAAAAGCGGCAGCGCGGTGCGCGAGGCCGCGGCCAAGCTCCGGGCGGCGATTCCGGGATTGACGCTCAGAACGTCGCTCATCGTCGGTTTTCCGGGAGAGACGGAGGAGGACTTTCAAGCGCTGCTCGATCTGGTCGAGGAGGCCGAGTTCGACCGGTTGGGGGTGTTCAAGTATTCCCAGGAAGACGGCACCGCGGCGGCCGCGATGACCGGGCAGGTCGAAGAACAAGAAAAAGAGCGGCGCTGGCAGGAGGTCATGGAACTCCAGGCGGAGATCTCGCGCAGAAAGAACCGGGCCTTGATTGGAACGATCGAGAAGGTTATAATTGACGGCCTTGACGGCGAGACGGGAAGGCTGATCGGCAGGACCCGGGCTCACGCCCCGGAAGTGGACGGGGTCGTTTACGTGACCGCAAACGGCGGCGCGAAACCGAAGCCGGGTGAGATAGTGGAGACGAAGATAACGGAGGCGCTCGATTACGATCTGATCGGTGAGATGCTCCATGCCTAAAACCAAAGCCCAGCAGGATAAAGATAAGAAGCTTCGGAAAGAGTTCTTGAAGAAGGCCGACGCGACGCTGCACGAGACGAAGAAGCAGCTGCTTCGCGAGATCCGGAGCCGCGTCAAGGAAGAGACCGAAGGTAGCAAGGACGAGGGGCGGGATACCTACGACCTGGCGAGCGACGAGAGAGATCGCGAGATCAACTTTATCCTGAACGACCGGGAGCGGGGCAAGCTCCTGGCGATCGACGAGGCGCTCCAGCGGATCAAAGACAAGAGCTACGGGATCTGCGAATGCGGCTGCGACAACTGCGAAGGCGAGATCCGCGTGGGACGGCTCCAGATCCTTCCTTTCACAACCCTGTGCGTCCGCTGCCAGGAAGAGATTGAAAAAGAGAGCAAGCAACAGAGGAAGTTCGAAGAAGAACGAACCTATCGCAAGCTCGCTCTGACCGATACCGAGGACGAGAGTGTTTGATCCGCCCGAGCCTCGCGCCTCTTGTTACAGAAGGGGCCGCCGAACTCTCGTCTCGCCGAGCACGAACAGCATGATCGCCGCCGTCACCAGGACGGCCACCAGAGTGGTAATCACCGCTTTCGTCGCATCCAGTTTGTGAATCTGCTCCATGCCCAGAAAGATCAGATAGAAGCTGTAGAGAAACGCGAACACGCCCAGGACCGGCAGCCACGCGAGCACGAGACAGGCGCCGGCGTAAGCGCAGATTCTAAGGGTTCCTTCGTAATCTCCTTCGCCGTGAAACAGAAACTGCGAAGCCAGCATCAGAATGCCGGGACCGAAGATATAGCCCAGCAGAACCAGGAATAGATGGTTGGCGGCTTCCGCCATGCCGCCCACGATAAGCTTGAGAAGAAAATAGACGAGAGCGCAAATGCCCAGAAAAATCAGCGGATTTTCAAACCCCCCGCTGGAGGGCATCTCACGGTAAAACCCTTGAGGGTCCAGTATCACCCTGCGCCAGACTCTCACAAATGCCGCGGGGCCTTCTTGAGAAAAAAACTCGTTGTCACCCATAACCCCTCCTGCGGATACCAGCGCCCAATTTCATGGCCACTATAGTTGAAAAAAGCCGGGGGACGCAAGCTCCGCCCGTCTCTTTCGAGCGCCGGGCCAGACGCCACCTTCAACGAATCTACCGGGCCGCCGTCAGCGCGGCTCAGCCCTCTCTTCTGTTGCAGAAAAAAGTCCGAATCTCCGACGGTTGTCTCCTCATCCGCGATGAAAAGTCTCGACTGCGCTTTCCGTTGAGCGGCAAGGTTTATCTGCTCGGCGTGGGCAAGGGAGCGGATCAAGCTGCGCCGGTCTGGAAGAAGTTGCTGGGCGACCGGCTTGAGCGGGGAATGTTTATCGTCCGGGACCGGCTCACTCGCGCTCCCATAGGACGCATCTCCATCGTCACGGCCGGGCACCCGCTCCCCGACAACGACGGACTCTCGGCAACCCGAAAAGCCTTGCGAGTGTTAAGTGAGGCGACGGCGGACGATTGTGTCATTGTCTTTCTGATGGGCGGCGCTTCGTCCCTTCTTGTCCAGCCGGCGCCGGGTCTTACGCTGGCGGACAAGCGGGCCGCAACGGAGACACTGCTAAAGAGCGGCCTCGGCATCTCCGAGATCAACTGCGTGCGCAAACATCTGTCAGGGGTCAAAGCCGGCGGCCTGCTGCGCGCCGCCTACCCCGCCAGGACCCTCACGCTCGCCATCTCCGACGTCGTAGGAGATGGCCCGAGCGTCATCGGCTCTGCTCCTAGCTTTCATGACCCGACGACGTTTAAACAGGCGGGAAAAATTTTAATGCGGCGCCATCTCCTCAGCAAGATCCCCGCGCGCGTAAAGAGTCACCTTTTGCAAGGCGTACGTGGAGAAATCCCGGAGACTTTAAAGCCGGGAAATTTCCTTTCACGCCGCAGCGCTTTTGTCACGCTGGGGAGCAATAGGGTATCGTTGAACGCGGCGAAAAAGATGGCCGAGTCGCTTGGTTTCGGGGCGACCGTGCTTACGTCAACTCTAAGCGGGGACGCCCGGTCGCGCGCCAGAGAGATCTGCCGCAAGCTCAAAGCTGCGCGCGACGCGCAACGCCCGGGCGGGAGGCCTCGGTGCCTATTGCTCGGCGGAGAAACAACGGTCCGAGTGAGAGGCAAGGGACTCGGCGGACGAAATCAAGAGTTTGCCTTGGCGAGCGCGGTCGAGTTGCGCGGCCGGCCTGGGATCCATCTCCTCAGCGCCGGCAGCGACGGGAGCGACGGACCTACGGACGCCGCCGGAGCGTTTGCGGACGGAGATACTTGCCTCAGAGCGAGGACGTTGGGACTCGATCCTTACGCTGCCCTACGTAACAACGATTCCTACCGTTTCTTCCGCGACCTTGGAGACTTGTTCCGCCCCGGGCCGACGGGGACAAATGTCCTGGACTTCGTTTTCGCGCTGGTTTACTGAACCGGCGTCGAAGCGAGGCGATCTGTCGAGAGCGCCCTGAGTGGAAAGACAGGTAGGGGCGGTTCGTGACCGCCCCTACCGCATCGTGGAATTGCGTATAAGATCGACTAACCGGTGAGTTATTCGCCTTTGGCGGCTCTGTATTCCATTTTGGTGACGACTTTTTTCTGCTCGTTCTGGAGGCGGGCTAGTTCTTCCGCCGCAGCTTTGATCTTCGCCTCAAGCGCCTTGTCTTCTTTGACTTGATACTCCACCGTCGCCGCGGAACCGAGACCGACATCACTGACCTTCACGCTCTTGGCCTCCAACGCGGTCACCTTCGTCTTCGCGTCAAAGTCGAGGGTGATCAGTTTGCCCTCTTTGGTGACCAAAATCATATAGTTCTTCTCGGCATCGAGCAGACCCACATCGCCGGTAGCCTTTTCAGCCTTCTTCTTCTCTGCCTTCTTTTCCTGCGCCATCAACGGCAAGCCCAGCGCCAGAAAAAATGAGATGGCAGTCGCACCGAAAATCAGCCGATTCTGTGTCATGTTAAAACCTCCTCCTTTGTTATGAACTCGGCAGCCTAGAAGCTAGTCGAGGGGCTAAAGTTCCGCAATACGCATTAGGTAGGATTTTTTAAGCCGCCTCGCTTCTACTGGAGCGTAATCTAAGACTTGAGTCGCATTAATCATGCCTTCGGGAGAACGAAAGATAGGGCAGAGGGCTGACCAAGCTTGGCATTGACGCAAATTTCGGGTATTTTACGCTCGTGTTGGTTTGAGTTATTGGCATCGTCGCACGGAGCTAAAAAACAATGGCCGCGATCAAAGTCGTAATCGCCGACGACCACACTCTCTTTCGGGAAGGACTGAGACGGATATTGTCGCTCGAAAAGGACGTCCTGGTTGTAGGCGAAGCCGCCAGAGGAGATGAAGTTCCGGGAGTGGTGGAGCGCGCAAAGCCCGAGGTGTTGCTCCTCGACCTCAAGATGCCGAAAGCGGACGTGGTGCAGACGCTCCTAGAGGTGAGCGAAAAAAGTCCTGCTACGAAAGTACTAATCCTAACCGCCTTCTCCGAAGACGAAAACATCCTTAATGCCGCCAAGGGAGGCGCCAAAGGCTATGTGCTGAAAGGCATCTCGTCCTCCGGTCTGCTCCAGGCGATCAAAGCGGTTCACGGCAACGGGATCTGGGTCGATAAAGAGTTGCCGTCAGCCGAGGCTTTCGAAGAGATCGCCCAAGCCCATCCAAACAAGACCGGCCGCGACAGCGGAAGCGAGCAGGTCAAGAATCTTACCAGGCGGGAGCTGGAAATTTTGCGGCTGGTCGCCGAGGGACTGACTAATGAAGAGATCGGCAAAAGAGTCTTTATCAGCGAGAAGACCGTGAAAACTCACCTGACCAACATTTTCGACAAGCTCAAAGTCAACAACCGATTTAAAGCGGCTCTCCTGATCATGAATCCGGCGATGGACGCGCCGCACCCGACGCCGCTTGCGCGAAAGAAAGGGCGCGGATAGACCGCCCCTCGGAAGCCGGCGCCGTGACTCTCGCTTCGCCCGCTATCAATCTCGAACAGCACTGGCTGCTGCAGAAAGAGCGAACCCTAGCCTGGGTGCGGCTGGGATTTTCCATCGCCGCCATCGCAGTGATCCAGTTGAATCCCGCACGGATAGCGAATTTTCCCATTCTCTCGCACATCTCGCTCATCTCCTTTGCCATCTACAGCCTTTTCGTTGTTTATCTCACCCGAAACGAACGGCGGAACTTTCAGAAACTGGCCTTGGCGACCAGCGCGCTCGATCTTCTCTGGATTTCGGTTATCGTTCTTTCGACCGGCGGCTCACGGACGCCTTTTTTCGTCTACTATCTCTTTCAGGTCATTACGGGCAGCTCGCGTCACGGCATTCGAGGGGGAACGCTCGTAGCGCTGA
>MGSS01000027.1 GCA_001798595.1 Deltaproteobacteria bacterium RIFCSPLOWO2_12_FULL_60_19
GTCATAAGAAAATAAGAGGACTCGTGTGTTCGGCGACTTGACATCCACATAGCAGGCTCTCGAAGGATGAACGGAGGGTGTTTCAGGAGAATCACAACCTGTGACTTGGCGCTGGTCTGACCTAAGTTGACTTGGAGGAACGCTTCTGTCAAAGCTCAGCTAAAAGCCGGGACTCGGAACGACGGAGATATATTATGGCGATGAAGGATTTGCGGGATTTTATCAAGCTGTTGGAGTCTCACGAGGAGCTGCAGCGGGTGCGCGAAGAGGTCGATTGGAACCTCGAGATGGGCGCGGTCGCGCGGCGAGTCTACGATCTCGGCGCGCCGGCGGCGCTCTTTGAAAAAATAAAAGGCTATCCCGAGGGCTATCGCGCTCTCGGCGCGCCGTTTGGCACAAGCAAGGGACGCGGCCATGCGCTCTTTGCGCGGACGGCGCTGGCGTTGGGGCTTGGGCCGGATGCCTCGGCAAAAGAGATCATGGCTCACTACCTCGACCGCAAGCAGACGCCGATCAAGCCGGTCGTTGTCAAAAGCGGCCCGTGCAAGGAGGTGATCCGGCTCGGCAAGGAGGTGGATCTGTTGAGCTTCCCCTCGCCGTTGATCCACGACGGCGACGGCGGCCGGTACATCGGCACGTGGCACACGGTGATTACCAAAGATCCCGACAGCTCATGGGTCAACTGGGGCATGTATCGCCTCATGGTTCACGACCGCAATACGCTTGGCTGCCTGTTTCCGCTGCAGCAGCACATCGGGCAGATGTACACGAAGTATGAAGCCAAGAATATTCCGATGCCCGCGGCCGTCGCCATCGGCGCGCAGCCGGTCGTTCCGATCGTGAGCTGCGTCCAGCTTCCGCCCTACGTCAACGAGGTCGATATCGCGGGCGCGCTTCAAGGGGAGCCGGTCGAACTGGTCAAGTGCGAGACGGTCGATCTCGAAGTTCCCGCCACGGCCGAGATCGTCCTCGAAGGCGAGGTGCTGCCGCACGAGCGCAAAAGCGAGGGGCCGTTCGGCGAGTACATGGGCTACGAGGCGGGCAAGTCGTCCCCCAAGCCGGTGTTCCGCGTCAATGCGATCACGCACCGGCGCGACCCGATCCTGCCGTTCTCCAACATGGGGATGCCGATCCACGAAGGGCAATCGGTTACGGCGTTGATCAAAGGGGCGGAGATATTCGCCGAGCTTAAAAAACTCGGGCTGCCGGTCAAGGGGGTTTACATGCCGCCGTTTGCCGCGGGCCATATGGCGGTCGTCTCGACCGAGACTCCCTTCATCAATTTTGCCAAGCGCGTGGCCCACGCGGTGTGGGCGACCAAGCCGGGGCTTTTTACCTATTACATCGTCGTCGTCGAGCCGGACGTCGATCCCACGAACATGGACGAAGTCATTCACGCGATAACCACCAAATGCCATCCGGTCAACGGCATCCACCATGTCCCGCACATTCCCGGCTTCCCGGTTCTGCTGCCGTTTCTGCCGCCGAAGGAGCGCCTGATCGGCGACGCCGCGGGTGTGATCTTCGACTGCACGTGGCCCAAGGACTGGCCGCAGGAGGCGGTCCCGATCAAAGCGACGTTCGAGAACCTCTGGCCGGAAGAGGTTCAGCAGCGAGTATTGAAGAAGTGGGAATCGTACGGTTTCAAGAGCTCGCGTTAGAGTTTGTTCCGCAACGCGGCGCGCGCCGGACGCCCAGAGCTTCGCCGTGGGCTTTAAGTACGATCCCGTCTTCGGCCGTCGCTCAATGAGAGCTCGTCGCCGGCGGATCCATAAACCGACAAGGTTCTCTCCAGCATGGCTTGTTCGGAAAAATGAATCTTGACGCGCTCACGGCCGGCCTCACCCATGCGCTGCCTTACCGCGGGATCGTCGAGCAATTTTATCAGAGCCGCGGCAAGCCCGGCGACGTCCTCCGACGGAAACAGCAGTCCCGTGACGCCGTCCACGACGACGCTCGGGATACCTCCGACGTTGGCCGCCACAACGGGCTTCCCGCCGGCCATTCCTTCGAGCAGAGTAAACGGCAAGCCTTCGTGTCGCGAAGGGAGGACCACGATGTCGAAGGCGCACAAGAGTCGTCGCGCATCGGCGCGATATCCGGTGAAGGTGACGATGTCCGAAACCCTTTGGTTCCGCGCGAGCCGGACGAGCGCCGGTCTCTCCGGACCGTCGCCGATCAGCACGATCCGCAGATTTTCGACCCGTGACCGGATGATCGGCGCTGCGCGAATAAGCAGATCAGCTCCCTTCTGCGCGTGCAAGCGGGCGGCCATGCCGACCACGCGAGCGCGGCATGAAATTTCCAACGCCTGGCGCGATTCTTCTTTAAAGCCTGACCGAAATTCCTCTACTTCGACGCCGTTGGGGATGACGCAGATCCGCTCGGGCGCCACGCCCTTGGAGGCCACGAGGTTCTCCTTCAACTCGGGTGAGACGGCGATGATTCGGTGGAGAGTGCGCAAGGTCAGGCTTTCCATTATCCGCCGCGCCCGCAAGCCCCGCCCGACGAGATTGTGCAGAGTGAGAACGCGCCGGGGAATTCGCGCGATGCGGCTCGCCAGGATGGCGGGATAGGCGAGATGCAGCGTGCCGACATGAAAATGGAGGACATCCAGATTCGCCGCCATCAACTCGGCTCGCGCGGCGAGTATCACAGGGAGGCTCCTCAGCGCCGCTCTCGCGATACCGCCCGATTGGGCGCGTTCGACGGAGCGGATCCGCAGCGTAGCGCCGGCCGCTTGGATCTCGCGGTAAAGAGGATCGAGGCCCGCCACCACGTCGCTGAATACGATGCAATGATGATCCATCTGCGCGCGGCGAATCAGGGTGACGACGTGTTGTTCCATTCCGCCCAGGGCTCTGGACGTCAGGTGGTAGCCGATTCTAAGCGGGGTCATGGAATCTTTACGCTCTTCAGCCGGGATGTCCGGAGCGGTTGCGTCGCACGCAGTCCGCCACAAAGAGCCGAAGCACGAACCACGGCTCGACCAGGTAACGCCGCCAGAGATGGCGCGGCTGGCTCAACACACGGAACAGCCACTCCAGGCCGAGCTGTCCCGCCCAACGGGGCGGCGTGGGAATCTCCCCGGCGACGTAATCCATCAGCGCGCCAACGTTGAACACCGCTCCCGCGTCGACTTTTTCAAAATTATGGAGGATCCATTTTTCCTGGCGCGGCATACCCATCCCGACCATCAGCAAGTGGGGCCGGCAGCGGTTGATGGTTTCCACGACCGCGCGGTTTTCCTCGCTGTCGGGGCGAGGATCGAAATAGCCGTGCGCGGTTTCAATCCGCAGGCCGGGAAATTCCTCGCGCAGCCGTCGGGCTCCTCTTTCGGCAACGTCCGGCTTCGAGCCCAGGTAGAATATTTGCCAGCCGCGCCGCGCCGCCTCGGCGCACAACGGCCGAAACCAATCCAAGGGAGTCAGCCGATTTCTGCGAGTCAACGCCAGGCCGAGCAGCCGTCCCAGGAACACCAGCGGCATGCCGTCGATGTGAGCGTATGCCGCCTTGGAATAAAAAGTCCGCACCGCCGGATCGTGGTGATACAGGTAAACGCTGTGGAGGTTGTGATTGGCGATGACCCAACGCCGGTTGTTCTCCGCCGCCTCGGCGATGCCCGCCTTGAGATCGTCCCAGGTGAGACGGTGCACGCTGACGCCCAGGAGCGCGACCGCGAGGCCGGCGAGCGGTTTCTTGGGGACATCGTTCATCGGCTCGACTTTTTCAAGCAACCCTTGTGCGCGCGCCAGAAGCGCGGCAACGTCGCGCAAAGGATGATTCGCTCGCGCAGCAAACGGGTCATGTTCAGCGCGCCCCCCGCCCCGAGAGCACCGCAACGATCGTCTTTCCCAAGATCTGAAGATCGCCGCGCAACGACCAATGGTCGACATACTCAAGGTCCAAGCGCATCCATTCGGCGAAATCCACGTCGCTTCTGCCGCTACACTGCCAGAGACCGGTGATGCCGGGCTTCATCGAGAAGCGGCGGCGCAGCGGTCCCTTGATCTGCGCCGTCTCCGACAACGGGAGCGGCCGCGGGCCTACCAGGCTCATGTCTCCCCGGAGAATATTGATCAGTTGCGGGAGTTCGTCCAGGCTGGTGTGTCTCAACCATCTGCCGACCGCCGTTACGCGCGGATCGTCGGCGATCTTGAAAACCGGCCCGGACATCTCGTTCAAGGACGCCAACTCCGGCTGCCGCTGCTCCGCGTCGGCGATCATGGTGCGGAACTTATACATCGCGAAGCGCCGGCCGTGAAGGCCGCCGCGCTCTTGCTTGAACAGGATCGGTCCCTTCGAGGTGAGGGCGATCAGGCTGCTGATGACGGCCATCGGCAGCGCGAACACCAACAGCAGCGCCGCCGCGCCAGCGGCGTCGATCAGGGTTTTGACATATCTCTGGCCGAGGTAGAGCGGAGTAGGGGTGAAGGAGAAGAACGGGAACTCGAAAGCCTCCTCCACGTAAGGCCGGGCCAACGCGGGCCGGTACAGCTGAGCCAGGACTTTTCCTTCCACGCCCATCTCCTCGCAGACTTTGAGATAGTCCGTAATCCGGTTGAGCGCCGAGGGGGGCAGCACGAAGTAGACTTCGTCGATCACCTCCTGATCGAGCAGCTCCGGCAGATCCTCCAGGCTTCCTCGAAGCGGAAGTCCATGCTCCACGCCCGGCTGCGCGCTCGGATCCAGCGAAAGAAGCCCGACCGGCGTGACCCCGGCCGCCGGGGAATTTCGCATTCGTTCCACAAGAAGCGACGCGTGCGATCGCGCCTCCGGCTGGTCGTCGGTGACAATCAACGCATGGCGGGTGAATTTTCCGGCGCGCCTGCGCCACGTGAGCCACGAGCCGAGCCCGATGCGCGTGAGAATGAGGGCGGCGGTCTCGACGACGATGAAGAGGATGAGCAGGGTTCGGCTAAAGGTGTCGAACTTGATGAGAAACAGCAGGAGAGAGAGAAGCAACAGGCCGCCCGCGCCGACCTTGACGCCGAGTTTTACGACAGCGCTCGGGCTCTGTACTTTGTCCCCGTAGGCTCCGTTGAGGAACAGCAACAGCCACCAGATCGGGATCGTTGGCAGCAGGATCCAGAGAGAATGATCGATCGGGCCGAGGCCCGGCAGCCCCAGGGCGGCCGGGAGAAATTGCCGCACGTAGTAGGAAGACACGAACGCCGCGGTCAACACCGCCGCGTCGATCGCCATCATCAGTCTGGTAAACAGCGCGCCCCGCTCCATCGTATTAAGCGATTACAGACACAGCAGCGCGCAATTTGTCAATTGAAAAATTTGAGTGGCGTGGCGAGATGTGCGCCCAAGCGAAAAATGTTGCCGATTTTAGGAATGGTGCGAGGAGGGGGAATTGAACCCCCACGGCATTTCTGCCACTAGCCCCTCAAACTAGCGCGTCTACCAATTCCGCCATCCTCGCACGATAGAACGGGCGACGGTCACAACGGTTCAAAATTCTTTTTCCACCCAAGGCCTTACCCGACTCGCCCCGATCACCGTTCCGGGCCTTTTTGCGGCTGCGGGAGTCCTGGCTGAGGCGTCGCCGCCGGTTCCGGACGGGCCTGGCCTCGCGGCTTGGCCGGCTCGGCCGCAGGCTGCGACGCTTCCGTCTGGCTGTCCATGACGCTCGCCTTCGGCTTTCTCCCCGCGAAATAACCCAGCGTGAGAGAGGTGATCATGAAAACAATCGCCATCCCGGTGGTCAGCCGGCTGAGAAAGTTGCCCGCGCCGCTGCTGCCGAAGATCGTCGAGCTCGACCCGCCGAAGACCGCGCCCATATCGGCCCCTTTCCCGGTTTGCAGCAACACCACGAGAATGAGACCGATAGAAACGATGATGTGAACGATTGTAACCAGGATAATCATAACTTCAAACCGCCGTCGCGCCGAAGGAGCGAACAATACTCGCAAAGGCGCCGACTTTCAAACTGGCGCCGCCGACCAGGACGCCGTCGACCTCGGGCTGAGCCGCCAGCTCCGCCGCGTTGTCCGGCCGCACGCTGCCGCCGTAAAGGATGCGGCAGGCACGAGCGCTCAGACCCGCGCGCCGCCGGAGAAGCTCTCGCACGAAACGATGGACCGCGGCGATCTGTTCGGGCGTGGCATTCTTTCCTGTGCCGATCGCCCAGACGGGCTCATAGGCAAAGGTGAGCTTTTCTATAGCACTTTTGCTCAACCCCTTCAACGCGACGCGCAACTGCCGCGCGATCACTCCGTTGGTTCGGCCGCGCCTTCTCTCGCCCAGGGTTTCGCCGACGCACAGGATCGGGCGGAGCCCCGCGCTAAGCGCCGCGCCGACTTTCTTCGCCACTATCGCATCGCTCTCGCCGAACAGGCGGCGCCTCTCAGAATGGCCGACGATGACGTATCGACAGTCTAAATCCCGGAGCATCGACACGCTGATTTCTCCGGTGAACGCGCCTTCCGTCTCCCAGTGGAGATTCTGCGCCGCGAGCCTCACGGCGCCGCAGCGGAGCGCGGCGGAGACGGCCGCGAGCGCCGTAAACGGCGGCGCCAGGACCACCTCGACGCTGAGGTTTCGTCTGCTTGCTTCGAGCACTCCCGTGGCGAGTTTTACGGCTTCGCTCCGGGTTCCGTGCATTTTCCAGTTGCCTACGACCAGCGCGGGTTTCATGCGTTGACCTCGAGGGCGGCGACGCCGGGGAGCGTTCGCCCTTCCAGAAATTCCAACGTCGCCCCGCCTCCGGTCGAAAGATGCGTGAAACGGTCCTGCAGGCCGGCCTGCATCACCGCGGCGACGGTGTCGCCGCCGGCGACAACGACGACCGCGCCGGAGTCCGCGAGGGCGTGGGCGACATCGAGGGTCCCGCCGCTGAATCTTGCGTCCTCGAAAAGGCCGACCGGGCCGTTCCACAGCGCGAGTTTCGCTTTGCGAATCTCTTGGTGGAATAGGCTTCTGGTCTTCGGCCCGATATCCAGGCCGGCGAGACCTTCGGGAATGGCGACGCCGGTCTCCGTCGGGTTTTTCCGGTCCTTGCCTGCGGCGATGTGATCCGTAGGAAGCAACAGAGCGACCCCGGCGGCCTTGGCCTGGTCAAGCAGCTCGCGCGCCAGCTCGATTCGTCCCTCCTCGACCAGCGAACGGCCGATGGATATTCCTTGCGCCTTGAGAAATGTGTAGGCCATCCCGCCGCCGATCAGCAGCGAGTCGAGCTTCGGCAACAGGTTGCGAATCACGCCGATTTTGTCTGAAACTTTCGCGCCGCCCAGGACGGCGACAAACGGCCGGTCGGGACCGGCCAGGATCTTGCCGAGGTAGTCCATCTCCTTTTGCATCAGCAGCCCCGCGCCCTTCGCCTGAAAATAAGCCGCCATGCCGGCGGTCGAGGCGTGGGCGCGGTGGGCCGCGCCGAAAGCGTCGTTCACGTAAACATCCGCCAAAGCCGCGAGCGCCCGGGCGAAGCCGGGATCGTTTTTTTCCTCTTCTTTATGAAAGCGCAGGTTCTCGAGCAGAATAATTTTGCGCTGCGGGTCGCGAACCAGCGCGTCTACTTCCGAACCGACGCAATCCGGCGCCAGCGCGACGGGAGAAGCGAGAGCTTGCTCGAGGAAGTCGCGCACCGGGGCGAGGCTCGACGCGGGATCTCTCTTTCCGCCGGGGCGTCCGAGATGCGACGCGATCAGCGTCGTTTCCGCCCGGCCGATAACAAACCGCAGCGTCGGCAGTACGCTCTCGATCCGATGACTCTCCGAGATTTTGCCCTGGTGGATCGGGACATTGAAATCCACTCGAACGAAAACCCTCTTGCCCTTTAACTCCAGTTCATTTAACCTTTTGATCATAATCGTTCCGAGGGTTGCGACGGCTCCCTTGGCAGCCGATTCTCCAGGTAGTTTATTTGACTAAATACAGCTGTTATACTACTTTTTCAAACCAGTGCGAGATTTGCTATGTCTTTTCTCTTTTTGCTTCGACTCGCGGCGCAGGATGGCGTAAGTCTTCCCCAACAGCACGGAATCCTCGACCTGGTGAAGGGGTCGGGTCCCGTCGTTCTACTGGTGCTCTACCTGTTGGTGCTGTTCTCCGTCGTGAGCTGGGGAATCATTCTCTATAAATACGGCCAGGTGCGCCGGGCCAAGGGCGAGTCCGAAAAATTTCTTGAGATCTTCTGGGACAGCCGCAATCTATCCTCGATTCACGACGCCAGCCGGGAGCTCAAGGCGAGTCCGGTGGCGCACGTGTTCCGCTCCGGCTACGAAGAATTGCTTCGAGTGTCGCGCAGTAAGAAGGAGAACCCGGCGGGAGAGACGCTGACGACGGAGCTGGGCGGCGTCGACAACGTCTCGCGGGCGATGAAGCGCGCGACGAGCGTCGAGATCACCAAGCTGGAAAAGGCGCTGACGTTTTTAGCCACCACCGCGAGCACGACCCCGTTTATCGGCCTGTTCGGCACGGTGTGGGGGATCATGAACGCCTTCCGCGGCCTGAGCGTGACCCATTCCTCCAGCATTCAGGCGGTGGCGCCGGGCATCGCCGAGGCGCTGATCGCCACCGCCGCCGGACTGGCCGCGGCGATACCGGCCGTGATAGCCTACAATCATTTCGTCCAGAAGATCAAAGTTTTGGCGACCGAAATGGACAATTTCTCGCACGAGTTTTTGAACATCGCCGAGCGTCATTTTTTAAAGTAGGCGGCTGGCAAAAAAATTTGCCGGACTATCTTGCATCTCAAACCTCGCGGGTTAATCTAAAGAGGAGACGTTTATGGCTGCTGACGTTTCGTCCAACCAAGGCGGGATGACGATCTCGCAGATCAACGTGACGCCGCTGGTCGACGTGATGCTGGTGTTGCTGGTGATCTTCATGGTGACCGCGCCGATCATCCAGCAAGGGGTGCAGGTCAACCTGCCTCAGGCGCAAGCGGGCGCGATCGCGGGACAGGAAGAAATGCTGATCGTGGCGATCAACCGGAGCGGCAAGATTTATCTCAACGACAACGCGATGACGCTTGAAGAGCTGGGGCAGAAGCTGCGCGCGATCCGCCGGCTGCAACCCGACAAAGAGGTCTATCTGCGGGCGGACCAGGAGGTGAAATACGGCACTGTGATCAAGACGATCGCAGAGATCAAACAGGCCGGAATCGTGAAGCTCGGCATGGTGACGCGACCCCTTTCCGAGGAGGGTTAGATGCTGATCGGCCCGCTGCGCTCCGGAAGAGCGCCGACCTGGGAGCCCGTCCGTTTCATCATCGACCAGAGACGGGACGGGCTTGTGCGGGCGGTTGCGCTCTCGGGTCTTCTCCACATCGCGCTGGTAGCGAGTCTTCTTTTCATTGCCCGTTCGTCAGCGCCCAAAGGCTCGATCTACCCGACCTACACGGTTGATCTTGTCGGCGGAGAGAAGCTCGGCGGCGCGATGCCCGCTCCCCGCCCCGCTCCCCGTCCCGCGCCGGCTCAGCCTGCCGCGCCGGTTGCGCCATCTCCTGAAGCGAAGCAGGAGAGCGTAAAAACGAAGGAGGAGCCGACTCCTCGCATTACAGCCAAGGAGCGCAGGAAGGTTGCCGCCGAGCGCAAGGCGGCGGAAGCGGCGGAGAAAGCGGCGGAGAAAGCTCTCGCTCTCAAAACCAAGAAAGAAGCAAAAAAAGCGGAGAAGATAGCGCCGAAGAAAGAAGAGGCGCCGGCGGCCCAGAAAGAGCAGGAACTCCCCGCGGCGGTGCGGGAGCGGCTGATTGCGGCGATGCTGGAGCGGACTAAAGAGCGTGTCGCGAGCGAGCAGAACAGGCAGAAAGCGGCGGCTCAGCCGCCGGTTGTGGTTCCTCGCCCCGGCGAAGGACAAGGCGCCGCCGGACCGGGAGTTGGGGGAAAGGGAGGAGGGGTCTTCAAGGGAGTCGAGTTCGCTCGTTACATCAATGAAATCCAGCAGCGAATCAGGAGTAGCTGGACGTGGGTCGGAAGAAGAACCGATCTGGAAGTCATAGTGCGCCTCAGTATCCGCGAGAACGGCGAGATCACGGGGCTGAGACTCACCAGCAGCTCCGGCGACCCTTCCTATGACGACTCGGTCATGCGGGCGATTAAGAAGGCAAATCCTCTTCCGCCGCCGCCGGAGAGTTATCGCGCCGAATTTGCGGACGTAGATGTGCGGTTCACGGCAAAGGATATGATGTAGGGGGATGACGCTGTGTTTTCACGAGTGAGCTTATTTGTTTTGACATGCCTGATGGCTATCGCTTTTCCGACACGGCCTTTCTATTCACAGGTGAAGATAGACATCGAAGGGCCGGTAGGTCGCCGTTCTCCGATCGCCGTCTCGCTGCTGAAAAACCTGGGCCCTTCCGACGAGAAGCGCCGTATTTCAGAATCCATCACCGATACGCTCGTCTATGATTTAAACCTCTCCGGCTGGTTCCGCGTGTTAGATCGCACCGCCTATATCGAGAACCCGCAGACGAGCGGGATCACCGCGGGGAGTTTCGATTTCAAGGACTGGTCGACGATCGGCGCCGAGGGGCTCGTGAAAGGCGGGTTCGCCCTGCAGGGAGACGATCTGACCGTCGAGATGCGCCTGTTCGATGTCTTTCAGGCCAAGCAGATCGTCGGCAAAAGATACGGCGGCAGGGGAGGCGACAGCCGGCGCATCGCTCATAAATTCGCCGACGAAATCATCGCCCAGTTCACCGGCACTCCCGGCGTGTTTAACACGAGAATCGCTTACATCTCTTTGACCAGCGGTTTCAAGGAGGTCTTTGTCTCCCACCTCGACGGCACGGGGAAGCAGCAGTTGACGAACAATCGCACGATCAATCTTCGCCCGTCGTGGAGCCCGGACGGCCGCTTCATTCTCTATACCTCTTACAAAGAGGGGCTGCCGGCCCTGTATTTGTATGATCTGGCGAACGGAAGAGACACGCGCTTAGGGTCGCAGAGAACTTCGAGCATGGGCGGCAGGTGGTCGCCCGACGGCAAACATCTCGTCGCCTCTTTCGAGGAAAACGGCAACAGCGATCTCTACCTGCTCGACCGATCGGGAAAAACCGTTCGCCGTCTCACCGCGGATCCCGGCATCGATGTGTCGCCGACTTGGGCGCCGGACGGGAACCGTATCGCGTTTGTGTCCGACAGGAGCGGCAGCCCGCAGATTTACGCCATGGACGTCGCCACGGGCAAAACACAGCGACTGAGTTACTCCGGCGGATACAATACCTCGCCGGACTGGGCGCCCAAAGGAGATAAAATCACCTACACCGGCAGAGTCGCCGGGAGATTCCATATCTTTGCCATGAACGCTCAGGGAGGCGAGGCGCAACAGCTCACATCGAGCGCCGGCGACAACGAAGACCCTTCGTTCGCGCCGGACGGAAGGATGATCGTATTCAGCTCAAGCCGGACCGGAAGGTATCAACTTCACATTATGCGCGACACCGGCGAGAACCAACAAAGATTGACAGCCTCCGGGGGAGGTGATACAAATCCATCATGGTCACCCCGCCTGGAGTAGACGCCGCAAGGCGAGAGAGGAGAGAGTCATCGTGGATCGAATAGGGGCGTTGTATCGTGTGGTCCTGTGTTCCGCCTTCTTTACGCTAGCGGCCTGCGCCTCGCCGACACAACCGCCAACCGAACCGCCCGGCGGTTCGCTTACCCAGTCCGACGCGCAAGGTCCGGCCGGTATCAGGGAGGCCACGTCGGGCCCGTCCACGACTACGGGCGGCCGGAGCCTCCAGGACGCGCAGGCCGGCAAGCTGCCGGTCACTCCTCCCGGGAGTCCGCTCAAAGAAGTTTACTTCGGCTATGACCGATACGATTTGGATACGGAGGCGCGCGCGACCCTAAAGGCCAACGCCGATTGGCTCAAGGCGAATGTTTCCGCCCGTGTCGAAGTCGAAGGCCATTGCGACGAGCGCGGAACCAGCGAGTACAATCTCGCCCTCGGCGCCAAGCGGTCGCAGGCGGTGAAGGATTACCTCGCGACTCTCGGCGTCGCCGCCACGCGCCTTTCCACGATCAGCTATGGCGAGGAGTTGCCGGTCTGCAAAGAGCAGACCGAAGATTGCTGGCAGAAAAACCGTCGCGCTCGCTTCGTCATCGTGAGCGGGCGGCCGGCTTCTTAACTACTTGCGCGGGGAGACGAGGCGACCTCGGAAGGTTGCAACGCTCTTCCACGCTCAACCCTGCAAAGCCATGAACCATATCCGTTGGTCGTTGTTCCTTTTCTCCTGTCTGGCGTTTTCCGCTTGCATCATGCCGGCGCAAGTGGACCTGATCGAGAGGGAGCAGCGATATCTCAGGGGCGAGATCGCCGCCCTGCGCACCGAACTCGAGACAGCTCGCGCCACGTTGGCCGATACCCGCGTCAATCTCGATCAGACGCGGCGGGAGGCCAGCGCGGCCAGGGCGAGGGCTGATGAGTCTGGTTTTCAGGTTGACAAGCAGCTCGGTCGCACGACGCGCGAGGGCGATCAAAAAATCAGGGAGATCGAGTCCCGGCTGGCCAGGCTGACCGACGACCTCAGGGCGCAAAGCGCGTTGCTCAAAGCGCGCGACGAGGAGTTAAAAGCTCTGCGGGAGACCGTGCAGGCCAAAACGGCCGAGAAAGAGGCCGCTCCTACGGCGGTAGCGACCGCGCTCGCGCCCGCGCGCGGCGACTCCGAGGCGGCAAGGAGAGATTACGAAGAGGCGTTGCGGATCGTGGACCGCAGGGATTATCGCGCCGCCATCCAGCGACTTAAGGAGTTTCTCAAAAAGCACCCGAACACGGAATTCTCGGACAACGCGCAGTACTGGATTGGCGAGTCCCATTACGCCCTCAGGGAGTTCGATCTGGCTATCATCGAGTTCGACGCGGTGCGAAGCAAATATCCCAATGGGGCTAAGGTGCCGGCCGCGCTGCTCAAACAGGGATTTGCGTTTGCCGAGCTTGGCTCCAAGGTGGAGGCCCGTTTGATTCTGCAAGAGCTGATCAGCCGGTATCCTCAGTCCGAAGAGGCGAGCAGGGCGAAACAAAAGCTCAAGACGCTGGGCGCCTGATCTCTTGCCGACAGTCAATCCTCACAACCCGTTCCTTCGCGCTCGCATTTAGGCAAACGCCGCCGGAGCATGGCTCGGCCGAACGCAGGCGCGCGGCGCCGGTCGCCGTTGGTTTATTTCATTTATGGAAATCCGCCGTCACATTGAGGATCACGGTCCGCCGATTGTTCGGCCCGTCCTGACCCTGGGAAACTTCGACGGGGTCCATCTCGGCCATCAGGCGCTTCTGGAGCGCGTCGTCGAGGACGCGCGGTCGAGCGGCGGCCGCTCGGTGGTGCTCACCTTCGAGCCGCATCCGCTGAAGCTGCTCGCGCCGGAGCGCGCGCCGCGGCTGATCTTGACGCACAAGGACAAGATGGCGCTGCTCCAATCTTTCGGAGTCGATGTCGTGATGATCCAGGCGTTCGACGCGGCCTTTGCCGCCGTCGAGGCCGAGACTTTTGCGCGCGACTATCTGTTCCGCAGGCTCGGCGTCCGCAAGATGTGGGTCGGAAGCGATTTGCGCTTCGGCCGGGGGCGCAAGGGGCGGGTCGAGGATCTGGCGCGCTGGGGAGCCGACAGCGGCGTCGAGGTCGGGGCGATCGATCCGATCGTGCTCGGCGGCCACCGCGTCAGCAGCAGCCGCATCCGGACGCTCATCGAGCGGGGGGCGATGCGCGAAGCGCAGCAGCACCTGGGGCGCTACCATTTTGTCTCCGGGCGGGTCGCACAAGGGCATGGGCGGGGCCGCACGCTCGGCTTTCCAACGGCCAACATCGTCAGCCGGACCGAAGTCCTGCCGCCCGACGGCATATACGCCACGGTTCTGGAATCGAGCGGGCGGCAGCGGCCGTCGGTGACCAGCATCGGAGTCAACCCGACTTTCGGCGACGGGCCGCGCACGATCGAGAGTTACGTCTTCGATTTTTCCGGCGACTTCTACGGCCGGAGCGTCAAGCTTTTCTGGGTCGAGAGAATCCGGGACGAAAAAAAATTCTCCTCGGTCGAACTTCTGGTCGAGCAGATCAAGGACGATGCGCTCCGGGCGCGGGAAATCTTGAGCGCATCGGATGTGGTCAAGTCGTCGGGGGGTGCATAGCCTTTGTCATGGCGCGGGCGGAGATCATAGGCGGCGCGTGGACAAACGACGTCGCCGCAGCGGAATCGTCTGCGACTACCCGCTATGCCGTGGTTGACGCGGCGCGCGGCGGCATGCGGCTCGATCTCTTTTTGGCGCGTTATTTTCCCGCGCCGTCGCCGGTCGCGGGCTGGAGCCGCGCCGCGATTCAGAAGATGATCGCGCACGGCTCGATCACGCTCAACGGCGGGAAAGTCAAGCCGAGCGCCCGTCTTCGCGCGCGCGACCGCGTGGAGATCCGCTCGCTGCCGGCGAAAGAGACCTCGCTCGCTCCCGAGCCGCTCGCGCTGGAGATCATTTACGAAGACGAATCGTGCATCGTGTTGAACAAACCCGCGGGCCTGGTGGTCCATCCCGCGGCGGGCCTGAGGACCGGCACGTTGGTGAACGCGCTGCTGCACCATTGTCCCGATCTTTTGGGGATCGGCGGCGAGCGGCGGCCGGGCATCGTCCATCGGTTGGACAAGGAGACTTCGGGCGTCATGGTTGTCGCGAAACATGGGCAGGCGTTTCAAAGCCTCGCCCGGCAGTTTAAGGAAAGGCAGGTGCGGAAAGAGTATGTCGCGCTCGTCTGGGGCCGGGTGGCCAGGGAGAGGGGCGTCGTCGCGCGGCCGATCGGACGTCATCGGAGCGACCGCAAAAAGATGTCGAGCCTGCGCATCGGCGCGCGCTCAAGGGAAGCCGCCACCGGGTGGCGGGTGGCAGAGCGCTTCGCGGTCGGCGCTCCGCGCGATCGCTTTGCATGGGTCACGCTGCTCCGCCTGACGCCGCTGAGCGGGAGGACGCATCAGATTCGGGTCCATTTGGCGGACGAAGGTTATCCGGTGGTGGGAGACCGGGTTTACGGCCCCAAGCCGCGCAGCTTGACGACGCTCCGCGCCGAGGATTCGCTGCTGCGCGATTTTCCGCGCCAGGCGCTCCATGCCGAAAGGCTCGGATTCGGTCACCCCCGCACAGGCGCGGCCATGGAGTTTTACGCGCCGTTGCCCGCGGACATGCAAAACCTTCTGGCATGGCTGCAGGCGCGGGGCGCGGATAAGCCTGCAATCTCGATCTGAGATCTGTCCGCCACAATACTTTGGCGGAGAGATTCCTCGCGCAGCGAGGACTTGGGGTGTTGACAAGGAGATCAGGTTCTCTTATGATAAGTACAACAAGGTGATCCTGTTCACCGACACTCTTTGTAACTAATCCCACAAGGTCATCGTTCGCTATATCCCGACTTAAGCATTTAAGTTGAAGTCTGAGCCGAAGATTCATCTCTGCGCCGGAACGCATGCCCGTTGGTTCGCGCGGTGTTTTTAAAGCTGGCCTTATCGTAAGGCGGCGATATCGCGCGCTCCTCCGCTGGCCGAGAAAGGTGGAAAAGTGAAGCAAGAACGTAGAACCATTCGATCCAGACCGGGTTCCGAAATCGCCTCCGGAGTCGCTCCGGGCGGTTCCGAGGATGAGGGGTCGGTGAAGAATGAAAGGGGAGAAGTAGCCATGGCACACGTGAGTCAACGGGCCGAGTCGCCCGTGGTGGACGACAGCAAGCTCAATCTCAAGCTCCTGAAAGAGAAGAAAATCAGCGACCTGGCGTTGATCGGGAAGAATTTCAACATCGAAGGCGCCGCCAACATGCGCAAGCAGGAGCTGATTTTCGCCATCCTGCAGGCGCAGACCGAGCAGAACGGATTCATTTACGGCGAAGGCGTTTTGGAAACCCTGCCGGATGGCTTCGGCTTTCTCCGGGCGCCGGATTACAACTACCTCCCCGGGCCCGACGATATCTACGTCTCCCCGAGCCAGATCCGTCGGTTCAACCTGCGCACCGGCGACGTCATCTCAGGCCAGATCCGGCCTCCCAAGGAGGGGGAGCGCTATTTCGCCCTGCTGAAGGTCGAGTCCATCAACTTTGAAGATCCCGAAAAGGCCCGCGACAAAATCCTCTTCGATAATCTTACGCCGCTCTACCCCAACGAACGGTTGCAGCTCGAATACGCGCCGGAGGACTACACGACGCGCATCGTCGACCTGCTCACGCCGATCGGCAAAGGGCAGAGAGGGCTGATCGTCGCCGCGCCCCGCACCGGCAAGACCATGATGCTGCAGCACATCGCCAAAGCCCTGGCGCAAAACCACAAAGAGACCGTGCTGATCGTGCTGCTGATCGACGAGCGGCCGGAAGAGGTCACCGACATGCAGCGCTCGGTCGAGGGCGAGGTCGTCAGCTCCACGTTCGACGAGCCGGCGACCAGGCACGTCCAGGTCGCCGAGATGGTGATCGAAAAGGCCAAGCGGCTGGTGGAGCACGGCAAGGACGTGGTCATTCTGCTCGACAGCATCACCCGTCTGGCGCGGGCCTATAACACGGTCGTCCCGCCGAGCGGGAAAATCCTCTCCGGCGGTGTGGATTCCAACGCGCTGCACAAGCCCAAGAAGTTTTTCGGCGCCGCCCGCAACATCGAAGACGGCGGCAGCCTCACGATCATCGCGACGGCGCTGATCGACACGGGCAGCCGGATGGACGAGGTGATCTTCGAAGAGTTCAAGGGGACCGGCAACATGGAGATTCACCTCGACCGGCGCCTGATGGACAAGCGGGTGTTCCCGGCGATCGACATCAACAAGTCGGGCACGCGCAAAGAGGAGCTGTTGATTCCCAAGGACGATCTCAAACGGATATGGATCCTGCGCAAGGTTCTATCTCAATTGAACGCGGTGGAGTCGATGGAGTTCCTGCTGGACAAGATGCACGGCACCAAGAACAACAAGGAGTTCCTCGACTCGATGAATCAGTGAGCGCCCCGTCCGCCTGCCGGCTTCTTGCGCAGACAGCCGATCTCTGTTAAAAATCACGGGTCACGTAGTCTTTTAGATCGTTGTTCCTCCGGCGGCGCCCCCTGAGTAGCCGGAGGGTTGGCAAGTCGGAAATTTTTCCGAAAATTCACACCCTTTCTGATCCTTGCCCCCGGTGCCTAAGGGCGGGGTGGGGAGACGAGGAGAGGGGAGGAGATAACCAAAGGACGTGTTTATGGCGGAAATCTCGATGAAACAACTGCTCGAGGCCGGAGTTCATTTCGGCCACCAGACCAGCCGGTGGAACCCCAAGATGAAGCCGTATATCTTCGGGGCGCGCAACGGGATTCACATCATCGACTTGCAGCAAACGGTCTCGATGTTTAAGGGGACCGCCGGATTTGTCCGCGACCTCGCGGCCGCCGGCGGCCACGTGCTTTTCGTGGGGACGAAAAAGCAGGCGCAAGACGCGGTCAAGGAAGAAGCAACGCGCTGCGGCATGTTTTACGTTCATAACCGCTGGCTGGGGGGCACGCTGACCAATTTCACGACGATCCGCCAGAGCATCGAGCGATTGCGCAAGATCGAGGAGATGGAGAACGATCCGAAGATCGTCGAGGCCTTGACCAAGAAGGAGATGCTCGGGCTCAAGCGGGAGAAAGACAAGCTGGAGCAGTCTCTGGGCGGAATCAAAGCCATGAAAAAACTGCCCGAGGCGATCTTCGTGGTGGATCCGAAGCAGGAGGAGATCGCGGTCTACGAAGCGCGCAAGCTGGGTATCCCCGTGGTGGCCGTGGTGGACACCAACTGCGATCCGGACCTGATTGATCACAAGATCCCCGGCAACGACGACGCGATCCGCGCGATCCGTCTGTTCTGCGCCGCGATTGCCGACGCCGTGATCGAAGGCAAGGCGCTGCACGAGCAGCCGGCGGCGGGAGCGGGCAAAGGCGCGGAGGCGCCCGAGGCTGCCGCAACGGACGGCGGCACGGCTGAAAGTTCGGCGGCAGGAGGGCAATGATCCCAATGGAGGTTAGCGCGTCTACTGTAAAAGAGCTGCGGGAGAAGACCGGCGCCGGCGTGATGGATTGCAAAAAGGCGCTGGCGGAATGCGGCGGCGACCTGGAGAAGGCGGTGGATTATCTGCGCCGCAAGGGACTGGCCGCGGCGGTGAAGAAAGGGAGCCGGGTGGCCGCTGAAGGGTTGGTGGGCGCTTATATCCATCCCGGCGGCAAGATCGGCGTGATGGTGGAGATCAACTGCGAGACCGATTTCGTCGCGCGCACCGCGGAATTCCAGGGGCTGCTCAAGGACGTCGCGATGCAAGTGGCGGCGGCGAATCCGCGTTATGTCCGGCGGGAGGAAATCTCGGGAGAGGAATTGGAGCGGGAGCGCTCGATCTATCAACGCCAGGCGCTGGATTCGGGCAAGCCTGAAAAGGTCGTGGAGAAGATCGTCGAAGGAAAACTGGAGCGCTTTTATTCCGAGATCTGCCTCCTCGAACAGGCCTTCATCAAAGATCCCGACCGCAAGGTCAGCGATGTGATTCAAGAAGCGATCGCGCGTCTCGGCGAGAACATCCAAGTGCGCCGCTTTGCGCGCTATCAGGTGAGCGAAGGGGTGGAGAAACCCTAGAGAATTGCAAAATCTAAAATGCAAAATGCAAAAGTAAAAATTCCCCTCCCGGCCTCCTCTCTTAACTTTGCAATTTTCATTTTGCCCGTAGAGCCCCGAGGGCCACGGGCCTTTTCGGGGCAATTTTCATTTTGCACTGTCCAGGCGGTGGCTTGTGGGAGGTAGCGGGCTTAAGTACAAGCGGGTGATCCTGAAAGTGACCGGCGAGGCTCTCGCCGGCGCGGAAAAATACGGCATCGACGGCAAGACGGTCCGGGCCTTCGCGGAGGAGATCAAGGACGTCCGGGACATGGGCTGCGAGATGGCGCTGGTCATCGGCGGCGGCAATATCTTCCGCGGCGCGCAGGCGAGCGAGGGCGGAATGGAGCGCGCGACCGCGGACTACATGGGCATGCTCGCGACCGTGATCAACAGTTTGGCCCTCCAGGACGCTCTCGAAAAGATCGGCGTTCCCACTCGCGTCATGTCGGCGATCGAGATGCGCCAGGTGGCCGAGCCTTACATCCGCCGCCGCGCGACCCGCCATTTGGAAAAGGGGCGCGTCGTTATTTTCGCGGGAGGGACCGGCAACCCCTATTTTACCACGGACACCACGGCCAGCCTGCGCGCGATGGAGATCGGCGCGGAGGTGATTCTCAAGGCCACCAAGGTGGAAGGGGTGTTCGACGCCGACCCCTTGAAGCACGCCGGGGCGAAAATGTACGGCCGGCTGACCTATATCGAGGTGCTCAACCAGGAGCTTAAGGTGATGGATTCCACGGCCATCTCGCTCTGCATGGACAACCGCCTGCCGATCGTGGTTTTCAATCTCATGGAAAAGGGCAACATTAAACGGGTGGTCCGCGGGGAGGAGATCGGCACGCTGGTCAGCGCAGAGAGACGATGAACGAAGCGGTCTTCACAGAACTCCAGAAGGAGATGGAGGGAAGCCTCCAGGCGTTTCGCAAGGAGCTTACGAAGCTCAGGACGGGACGGGCCTCCACGGCGCTCCTGGAAGGGATCGTCGTCGAATACTACGGCACGCAGACGCCGCTCAATCAAGTGGCGACTCTCGGCGCGCCGGAGCCTCGCCTGCTGGTGGTACAGCCCTATGACCGCTCGATCATGGCTAACATCGAAAAAGCCATTCTGAAGTCCGATCTGGGGCTGACGCCCAACAACGACGGCAAGGTTATCCGCATTCCGATTCCCGCGTTGACCGAGGAACGACGCCGCGATCTTGTCAAGCACGTAAAAAAATCGGCCGAAGAGTTCCGCGTCTCCGTGCGCAACCATCGCCGGCTGGCGATCGAGAAGCTCAAGGAGATGGAGAAGAAAAAAGAGGCCACCGCGGACGATGTCAAGCACGGCCAGGACCGGATTCAGAAGATGACCAACGACTACGTCGAGAAGATCGACAAGGCGCTCGCGGGCAAAGAAGCGGAGATCATGGAGGTCTGAGGTTTTCCACGCACTCCTCGCCAATACTTCCGGCCGCGACCGCGCCGGGTCTAGGTCGTGCTCCGGAGCCATCGCGGTCACAATTCATGCTGCTGTACGCGGCTGGCCCACGCGAATGAGAATGAACTTAGACGGCCTCGACAAGAACCGTCTCCCCCGGCACGTCGCCGTCATTATGGACGGCAACGGCCGCTGGGCGAAACTCAAAGGCAAGAGCCGGATCGAGGGACACCGCCGTGGCAAAACGTCGGTCCGCGCGGTGGTGGAGATGAGCCGCAAGCTGGGCATTTCCTATCTGTCGCTTTACGCATTTTCCACCGAAAACTGGTTTCGTCCTGAAACCGAAGTGCATGCCTTGATGGCGATGCTGGAGCGTTACCTGATCGTGGAGCGGCCCAAGATGATGCGCCACGGGATACGCCTCGTGGCGATCGGCGACAAAGAGCGGCTGCCGCAGGGCGTGTTGAACACGCTCGAAGAGGCCGAGCGGACGACCGGAAACAATAAGGGAATGACCGTGCTGCTCGCCTTAAGCTACAGCGGGCGCGACGATATCGTCAGGATGGTGCAGCGCATCGCCCGGCAGGTGCAGGAAGGCAAGCGCGCGGTCGAAGAGATCGACGAGGAGTTGATTTCCTCCCACATGGAGACCGCCGGCATCCCGGACCCCGATCTGCTGATCCGCACCAGCGGCGAGGTGCGCATAAGCAATTTTTTTCTGTGGCAGATCCCTTATACGGAACTCTATATTACGCCTACCCTGTGGCCCGATTTCCGCGAGGCGGAGTATCTTCAGGCGCTGCTCGAATTCCAGCGCCGCCGCCGGCGGTTCGGCCGCACCGACGAGCAACTCGCGCAGCTTACCTCTTCCGTGGCGGAGGCTTGTGGGCCCAAACACCATTCGTAGAGTCGTCACGGCCCTGATCGGGGTGCCCCTGCTGGTCTGGCTCGTCGGCTGGGGCCGCCCGTGGCACTTCTCGCTGTTTATTTTCGGCGTCGCGCTGATCTCGCTCGGCGAATATTTCCTGCTCGTCTTTCCGGGCCGTCGCCTCGAGCAGGCGCTGGGAATCGTCTGCGGAGCGATCGTCGCGGCCGCCATGCTCATTCCCCGCGCCACCCACCCCAGCGCCTGGTTTGCCGGAGTCGTCGTGGCCGTCTGTTCGATCTCGCTTTTCCTCGGCGGCAGGCTGGAGGAGCGATACCGGGGCCTCGGCTGGACTCTGCTGGGAATGCTTTACACTGGCTATTTGATCCCGCACGCCGCGCTGCTTCATCGGTTGAGCGCGGGACGGGAGTGGGTTTTCTTCGTGCTGATCGTGATCATGGTCGGCGATACGGCCGGCTACTTCGTCGGCAGTCTCTTCGGGAAGAATAAGCTGTTTCCCGAGATCAGCCCGGGCAAGACGGTCGAGGGCGCGATCGGTTACACCGCGGCGAGCGTCGTGGCCGGGCTCGCCGCCGCAGCGTGGCTTCTCCCCGGGCGCGCCTGGACGGAGACGATTGTGTTGTCGCTTGTGTTGAGCGCGCTCGGCCAACTGGGGGATCTGTTTGAGTCGTGGATCAAGCGGGTCTTCGGCGCGAAAGATTCGAGCGCTCTTCTCCCCGGCCACGGCGGGTTGCTCGATCGCATGGATAGCCTTATATTTCCCTTTGTGTTCGCCACCCACTACGTAAGGATCGTTCAGCCATGAAGTCGATCGCAGTCCTCGGCTCCACCGGCTCGGTCGGGGTCAGCGCGCTCGACCTCGCGCGCAGCTTTCCGCAGGCGTTCAAAGTGCGAGGGCTGGCCGCGGGCCGCAATCTCAAACTTCTCGCAGCGCAGATCAAAGAGTTCGCGCCCGATTGCGCGAGCGTCCGTGACCGGGCGGGCGCGGAGGAGCTGCGGCGGCTCATCGGCAATTGCCGGACGGAGATCGGTTGGGGGGAGGCCGGGGCGAGCGCCGTGGCGAGCGCGGACGGCGTGGACGTCGTGGTGGCGGCGATCGTCGGGGGCGCCGGGCTGGTGCCGACGCTGGCGGCGGTCAGGGCGGGCAAGGAGATCGCGCTCGCGAACAAAGAGGCCCTGGTCATGGCGGGGGAGATCTTCGTTCGGGAAGCCCAGAAAAACAACGTGCGGCTGATTCCGGTGGACAGCGAGCACAGCGCGATCTTTCAGTGCCTGCAGGGAAACCGGCGCGAAGATGTAGAGCAGCTCATTCTGACGGCCTCCGGCGGCCCGTTTCTGCGCGCCCCGCTGAAAAGCCTCGATCGCGTCACAGTGGAGCAGGCTTTAAAGCACCCGAACTGGAAGATGGGACCGAAGATCACCGTCGATTCGGCCACGATGATGAACAAAGGGCTGGAAGTGGTCGAGGCGCGCTGGCTGTTCGACCTCATACCGCCCCGGGTCGATGTAGTGATCCATCCGCAGAGCATCGTCCATTCGATGGTCCGCTACCAGGACGGCTCGATCATGGCGCAGCTCGGCATTCCCGATATGCGGATTCCGATCGCCTACGCGTTGTCTTTTCCGGAGCGCCTCAAGGGAAATTGGCGGCCGCTCGAGCTCACGCGCGTGGGAGAGCTGACGTTCCTACCGGTGGAGAAAAAACGGTATCCGGCGCTTGGGCTGGCGCTTGCGGCGCTCAAGGCGGGCGGGAGCATGCCGGCGGTGCTCAACGCGGCCAACGAAGTCGCTGTCGCCGCGTTTTTGGACCGGCGCATCGGCTTTCGCGACATCCACCGGGTGATCGAAAAAGCCATGGCGGCCCACAGCCCGGCCCGGCCGACCGGGGTCGAAGAGATTTTGCAGATCGATCGCTGGGCGCGCGAGAAGGCGTTCCTTATAATAGAGCCAAGAGTGACGGGCAGAGCGCCAAGAGTACGGGTTCGATCCATCGCGCCCACGCGCGCCAAGCGCAGCGCGCAGAACAGACGGGCAATCAAGGAGAGAAAGCATGCTTAATATCATTTACGCGGTAGTCGCTGCCGTGATCGGGCTGGGCATACTGATCATTATCCACGAGCTGGGCCATTTTCTAGTGGCGAAAAAGACCGGTGTGGGGGTACTGACCTTTTCCATCGGTTTCGGCCCTAAAATTTTCCGCAAAAAAGTCGGCGAGACGGAGTACGCCGTGAGCGCGCTGCCCCTCGGCGGCTATGTGAAAATGGTGGGCGAGGACCCGGACGAGGAGGTCAAAGAGATCGATGTTCAAAAATCTTTTTCCCACCAGGGTCTTTGGAAACGAACGGCGATCGTCGCGGCCGGCCCGCTGTTCAATCTTCTCCTGGCCGTCGCGATCTTCATCTGCATCTTTCTTGTGTATGGGGTTCGTGTCCAGAGCACGACAGTGGCCGAAGTGACGCCCGAATCGCCTGCCGCCGCGGCGGGGGTACGGAAAGGAGACAAGGTTGTCGCCATCGACGGGGCGGCGATTACGCAATGGGAGGAACTCGCGACCCGCATCCAGAAAAAGGGGGGAGAAGCGGTGCTGCTGCGCATCAAGCGGGGCGAGCGCGAGATGGAGATCTCTGTCCGGCCGGCGCGCAGCGAGGGGAAAAGCGATTTCGGGGAGAAGCAGGAAGTTTGGCGCATCGGCATCGCCAGCGAGTCTCAGATGGTGCGAAGGGATGCGCTGCTCGCTGTCGGGCAGGCGTTCTACGACACAGGGAAATACTCCGCCCTCACCCTCGTTGCGCTTTACAAGATGGTCAATGGGGATATCTCGCCGAAGAATCTAGGAGGCCCGCTGCTCATCGCCCAGATGGCCGGGCAACAGGCGCGCGAAGGACTCGCGAACTTCTTCTACTTTCTCGCCATCCTGAGCATCAATCTCGGCGTGCTCAATTTCCTGCCGATCCCCGTGCTCGACGGCGGCCATCTGTTCTTCTTCCTAGTGGAAGCGATCATCAGGCGGCCGCTCGAGCTCAAGCACCGCGAACGCGCGCAGCAGGTGGGTATGGTGCTGTTGATCCTGGTCATGATCTACGCCTTCTACAATGACATCGCGAGATTCTTCGAATGATGAAAAGGACGACATGATTCTCGGCATCGATACTTCGACGACGATTGCCAGCGTGGCGCTGGTTGAGAGGGGACAGATCATCTGCGAGGAGTCGGCACCGGATCTTGGCCCCAACGGAAGTCGCGCGCCGGCGGCCCGCGCGAACCACGCGGAGATCGTTCTACTGTTGATCGACAAGCTGCTCGGCAGCGCCTCCCTCGCGTTGGCCGACGTTTCCGCCTTTGCCGTGACGATCGGGCCCGGCTCTTTCACGGGACTCCGTATCGGCTTGAGCACGGCGAAGGGATTGACGTTTGGAGTGGATGTTCCGGTAGTCGGAATCCCGACCCTGCTGGCTCTTGCCGCGCGGGTGAATGATCACCAAGGCCTGATCTGCCCATTGCTCGATGCCCGCAAGCGAGAGGTCTACGCGGCGCTGTTTCGCCGCACGGCCGGGGGGGTAGAACGGATCAGCGACGACGTCGTCGCGACGCCCGATAGGGTCGTTGAGTCGGTTCGAGCGGCGGCCGGCGCCGCGGCGTGTCTATTCATCTTCGGCGACGGCGCGCGGGTTTATAAGAATGTGATCGAGGAAGGTTTGGGAGACCTGGCGCTCTTTGCCTCAGACGATTCCTATCCGTCGACCGCGTCCGCCGCCGCGCGCCTGGGAGAGCAAAAAATCCTCGGCGGCGAGCGTGAAGCGGCGGGTTCGCTTGCGCCCGTGTACCTTCGCCCGTCGGAGGCGGAGTTGAAAAGGAGAGCATGAAGACGATCACGCCTCGCAGAGCGGCTTGGACGCTTACTTTCCTGATGCTGGGCGCGCTCCAACCGCAGCTCGCCTCGGCACAGGATGAGATACGGGATCTGGTCGTGAAAATCCACGCGACGCGCCGCTCGCCGGACCTGTTGAAGCCCTGGACCAAGCTCAACCCGGCCAACGTCAGCGGGTCGGGCGTGGTCATCGAAGGCAAGCACATTCTCACTAACGCGCACGTCGTGCGGGACGCCGGCCAGATTTATGTCCAGCCGCATCAGTCCGCGGAGAAGCTGACGGCGCGCGTGGCGGCGATCGCTCCATCCATCGATCTCGCGATTCTCAAGCTGGAAGACGAATCGTTCTTCAACACCCGGGGCTTTCTGCCTGTGGTTGAGGAGCTGCCCAAGGTCAAGGACACCATCAGCGTATATGGTTTTCCGACCGGAGGGTCGGAGCTGTCGGTTACCGAGGGGATCGTCTCGCGCATCGAGTTCACGAATTACTATCAATTCGCGATGGGACTCAGGGTGCAGGTCGACGCGGCGCTCAACCCGGGCAACAGCGGAGGCCCGGCCGTTTCGAAGGGCAAATTGGTGGGCCTTGTCTTCAGTAATATTCCCAGCGCGCAAAACATCGGCTATCTGATCCCGGTCGAGGAGGTTCGGTTGTTTCTGGACGACGTGGCGGACGGGAGGTATGACGGCAAGCCGCAGATGTACGACAGCTTCCAGACCGTGGAGAACAGCGCGCTCCGCCGCCAGCTTGGACTATCCAGGGAGGCGGGCGGGCTGATGGTGGTCGAGCCTTATCGCAGCGACGGAAACTACCCGCTCAAGGAGTGGGACGTGGTTACCCGCATCGGCGGCCAGCCGATCGACAGCGACGGAAAAGTCGCGGTGCGCTACGATCTGCGCCTGTCCGCGTTTTACCTGGTGCAGCGGCATACGAAGAACGGTCTGCTGCCGCTCACGGTCCAGCGCAACGGGCGGGCAACCGAGATCGCGCTCCCGGTCGAACGCCGTAGGGATCTCGTGGTTCCCTATATGGAAGAGCGCGTGCCTCGCTACTTCATCTACGGGCCGTTCGTCTTTTGCGCCGCGACGCAGGACTATCTGGAGCGTTTGGGGAGTCAAGGAGAGCTGTCGCTGACGCGAACCGGGAATCCCCTGGCGATCAGACGCTATGACAAGCCGGCTTTCCCGGGCGAAGAGTTGGTGGTCATCTGCTCGCCGATGTTCCCGCACGCGGTCACGAAGGGCTACGACGATCCGAACGGCTCCGTCGTCCAGGAGGTCAACGGCGTCAGGGTGCGGAATCTCAAGCACTTCATCGAGATCCTCCGCGACTCAAAAGAGCCGCGAGTCACCTTCAAATTCGCCAGGATGATCAGCCGGGGCCGGGAGCATCTCGTGTTCGAGCGCGCGCAGCTCCAGGCCGCGACCGAAGAGATCCTCAAGGATTTCGGCATCCGGTATCCGTACTCCGACGATCTGCGCCCCGTCTGGGAAGCGACGCCAGGCCGCTGAAAAAGGCCCATCTGCTGTCGGCGCGCTCGGCTTTCGCGTCCGACCACGCGCACAACCACCCTTTTCGCGCAGCTTATTCGCTGTTTCAGCTGGAGGCTGATCCGCCAATCTTTCTGGCGGAGCCTCTCGCCTCACGCCTTGCGCCTCTTGCCTATCCGGTAAATTTGCCCTATTTTACGCGCAACTAACTTCGGCTGGGTTTCCCGATCCGGTCACATCTTTGATAATGCATCATAGAGGGAACTGGCTCTCCCCAGCCGGGCTTTGCTTTGTGGGAGACGTGGTGGTCAAGGGTGACCGGCTTTCTGGTGGCGGCAGTGACCGAGAAGAGATACAATGTGTGCTGTAAAGGAGGCAAGCGCCTTGAGCAAGCCAGCGTATAAAGGGGTCGTAAAAGGGAGAACCGTCGTGCTTGAAAACGTAGCAGATCTGCCGGACGGGGCAGAAGTTTTAGTGACGCCACTAAAAGCGAAGAGCGGCTCACCGCGGGCCATTTTAGCAGCTATGGATGCCCCGCCGCATGTCAAGCCTGGCGACGTGGACGAGTTGATGCGGCTGATCGAGAAAGGGAAGCGTCCCATCAGATACGGAAGTCCACTGACCCCAAAGCCTCGGCCATAGCGTGGCGACCTACCTACTCGACACAACGGTCTTCAGCCTTTTGGTGAAGGAGCATCCAGGCGTGAGAGCCGGCCTGGCAACGCTTGAGCTAACCCATCGAATAGTTATTTGCACTGTTGTTCGGGGAGAGGTGCTCTACGGGCTGGAGTTGATGGCCCGGGGGAAAAAGCGGCAGGACCTCGAAACAAAGATCATGGATTTATTCTCCAGCCTCCCATGCGAACCTATCCCGGAGAATGCAGGGGACCATTACGCCCGGATAAAACGGGAAACAGAACGTAGAGGTGCCCGTTTAGACGAGAACGATCTCTGGATCGCGGCAACTGCGGTGTCCCTGGGAGCTATTTTGGTCACGACAGACAGCGATTTTCAGCGGGTGCTCGGATTGAAAATGGAGAACTGGCTCTAATGGGGATCAGCGCCTGAAGCTGACCCGTTAAGATACCGGAACCTTTTGTTCGCCAAGCAATGGCACATCACAAGCGTAGGCGACCTAAAAACCGCCGGTCCGGCTGCCTTCTCTGCAAGCCATGGAAGATGAACGGCTTTGCCAAGGGCAGGCTAGATGCCGAGCGGCTTTCCGATCATCGTCGCCGGGATTCGGCGGATCGGGAAATAGAGCAGGCCCCACAAGAATCGTTTCATATGGGAATTACGGCATGACCCCGGTTTACCATCTTCCCCCGGAGCAGCGACGCGCTCACGAGTTCGTGGCCCAATTCAACGCCGACGAGCAGCTATGGCGGAATCTGGAGAGTAAGCGCCGCCTCCGTCGGCGGCTCTATCCACGCATGTCCGCCAAGCTTCGAAAACAACTCGACCTGCTGGAGTTCGCAGCGGCGCGTCCGCCACGGGATTGCGTGGGTCGGTTCTCTTCTCTTTGATTTCGACCTTTTGAGAATTCTCAAAAGGTGAAAGTATTGCTTGACAGGCGGGCGGGGCTGCCCTTAGATCGTTAGGATGGAAGAGACGAGATATCGGGAGTCGCGTCTTTGCCGGCTCCTGGGGAACCCCATCGTCTATCAGCTCGTCGTCCTAATGGATGCTCACGGTCCCCTTACGCCCGGCAACCTCGCCAAGGCGACCGGGCGATCGGTTGCGACGGTAAGCATCCATCTAGGCAAGCTTCGAGCCGCAGATGTGGTCAGGTACGATACCCAAGGAAGGCAGACCCGTTACTGGCTGAAGCATAAACGGGAGATGAAAGAGCTTCGCAAGGTCTTGGAAAAGATCGTCGAAACCTCAAGCAAAGTTCGCTGACTTGTTATTTCGACCTTTTGAGAATTCTCAAAAGGTGAAAGTTTCCGGTGCAATTTGTAAGACACGCGGGGACAAAAAAAGGCCGAACGGCCCTGCTGGAAAGGGGATGCACATGGCGGCAAAGCGACGCCTCAGCCGTGAGCGCGAGGAGAAGCGAGAGCAGAAGAGGATGCAGGAGGTCTCGGCCAAATTGGATGCGTTGGCGAAGAGGTTGGGGAGATGGGACGCTCAGGCAATTATACGCAAATTTCGGGACACCAACCTCAAGGGCGACTCTTGATCTCCAAACTTGTTTAACTGTTGCCTTCCGCCTCTTGCCTCACGCCTTCCGCTCTTGCCTATTCGGTAAATTTGCCCTATTTTACGCGCAAGTAACCTCGGCTGGGTTTCCCGATCCGGTCACACCTTTGACTCCGGATCGTCGTTCGGACTGGTTTCCCCGGCCGGGTTTTTTGTTTGAGGCGATTTCGTGACCAGCCTAATTCCAAGCGATCGAATCGAGCAGTCCATACTATTGATCCGCGGGCACAAGGTAATGCTGGATGCGGATCTCGCGCAGCTTTACGGAGTGCCGACGAAGGTCCTCAATCAGGCAGTGAAACGCAACAAAAATCGCTTCCCTCCTGATTTCATGTTCCAGCTAACAGGGGCGGAAAAGGACGAGGTGGTCACAGTTTGTGACCAC
>MGSS01000028.1 GCA_001798595.1 Deltaproteobacteria bacterium RIFCSPLOWO2_12_FULL_60_19
TATCCGCGCCGAGGTCATCGTCGACCAGTCCCGCTTCATCAAGCGATCGATCGAGGAGATTCAGTTCCACCTGCTGCTGGGGGCGATCCTCGTCTCGCTGGTGGTGTTGCTCTTCATGCGCGACTGGCGCAGCACGATCATCGCCTCGATCGCCATTCCCGCTTCGATCGTCGCCACCTTCGCGCTGATGCGGGCGATGGGCTTCACGCTGAACAACATCACCATGCTGGGGCTGGTGCTCTCGGTCGGCATCGTGATCGACGACGCCATCGTCGTGCTGGAAAACATCTTCCGCCACATCGAGGAAAAAAACGAGCCGCCCCGGAGCGCCGCGTCCAAGGCGACGCGGGAGATCTCGCTGGCGGTGATGGCGACGACGCTGTCGCTGCTGGTGATCTTCGTCCCGCTCGCCTTCATGGCGGGCCGCGTCGGGCGCTGGTTTCAGAGCTTCGGCATCACCGTCGCCTTTGCCGTCGCCGTTTCGCTGTTGATCTCCTTCACCCTGACGCCGATGCTGAGCTCGCGCTTTCTCAAGGTCAAGCGCGCGGGGCACGCGTCGAAAGAGGGGATTTTCTACCGCTGGATCGACAAGTCCTACGGCTGGATTCTCGCCTGGTCGCTGAGCCATCGCTGGACCGTGGTCGCCGTGGGTCTGGCGACGGTCCTCTGCACGGCGCCGCTGCTCTACCTGAGCGGGAAGACCTTTATCCCCACCGACGACCAGAGCGAGTTTGAGATGGTGATCCAGACGCCGAGCGGCTACACGCTGGCGGAGACCGACCGCATTTTGACGGAGCTGGAGGCCAAAGTGCGCCGGCTGCGCGGCGTGACTCACACCCTCATCACGATCGGCGACACCACCGGGCGGCTGCGGCCGGGCGAGGGAGACGTGACCGCCGGCTCGATCTACGCGCGGCTGGTCGACCTGTCGGAGCGGCCTTACAGCCAGTTCGACGTGATGACGGACGCGCGCAAAATCTTCACCGGCTATCCCGATCTCAGGGTCAGCGTTCAGGGCGTCAATCTGTTCGCCGGAGGCGGCGTGCGCGTGACCGACCTGGAGTTCAACCTGCGCGGCCCCAGCCTGGAACGCTTGCAGCAATACACCGACGCGATCATGGCGCGCATGCGCGAGCGGCCCGGCTTCGTGGACATCGACACGACCCTCTCCGTGCGCAAGCCCGAGCTGCGCACGCTGATCGACCGCAAGAAGGCGTCCGACTTCGGCATCCGGGTCGAAGACGTCGCCTCGACGCTCCAAACCTTCGTCGGCGGCGAGCCGGTGTCGAAATATCAGGAGGAGGGCGAGCAATACGACGTCTGGCTCAGGGCCTTAAAGGAAAAACGGAGCGACCCCCACGCCTTGATGAACCTGACGGTGCCCGGACGGGGCGGCCAGCTCGTCAAGATCGCTAATTTCGTGAATCTCAGCGAAGAGCTCGGGCCGGCGCAGATCGACCGCTACAACCGCCGGCGCAAAGTGACCATCGTCGCGAACCTGCTCCCCACGTTGCCGCTGGGCGAGGCCGTGACGAATATCCAGGCGATCCTTCGCGAACTCAATTTCCCGTCAACCTATACCGCGGAGTTTACCGGCCGGGCGAAGGTCCTGGCCGAGACGATCGTCAACTTCGGCATCGCCTTCGGCCTGAGTTTTATTTTCATGTACATGGTGCTGGCCGCGCAGTTCGAGAGTTTTCTCCATCCGATCACCATCATGCTCGCGCTGCCGCTCACCCTGCCCTTCGCCATTCTCTCGTTGATCCTGCTCGGCCAGCCGCTGGACATCTACGCGATCTTCGGCCTCTTCATGCTGTTCGGCATCGTCAAGAAAAACGGCATCCTGCAGATCGACTACACCAACACGCTGCGGGCCCAGGGCTGGGAGCGCGACCCGGCGATCGTCGAGGCGAACCACGCGCGGCTCCGGCCGATCCTGATGACGACGCTCATGCTGGTCTTCGGCATGCTTCCCATCGCGCTCGGCCAGGGGCCGGGCGCGGCCTCGCGGGCGTCGATGGCGAAAGTCATCATCGGCGGCCAGACGCTCTCGCTCCTGATCACGCTGGTGATGACGCCGGTCGCCTATTCGCTGTTCGACGACCTGGGAAAGAAAAAAGTGTTCGGATGGATTCGCCTTGCGGGATTACGACGGCCAAGGCCGAGGGCGGGATAAATCCCGCCCCTCGGCCTTGCAGGAAAAGCCGCCGCCCGGTTTGTTTCCGGCCAATGCAAAATGAAAATTGCAAAATGCAAAAGTTAAATTGTCCGCCCCGCCTTTCTTCATTTTACATTTTTCACTTTGCATTTTTCATTTTTCATTTTGCATTTTGTCTTCCTTGAACCTTTTGAACTTTTAAACCACTTTGCACTATTTTCCCCGCAGCTTCTCCATCTCCTGTTTCGCGCCCTGAAACTTCGGATTGATCCTGAGCGCCGCCTCAAATTCCGCTTGCGCCTCCTCTTTCCGCCCCATGCCGGCGAGCACCTTCCCCAGCTCATAGCGCGCCACGTCGTCGTCGGGGCAGAGCTTCAGCCCCTCGCGATAAAGCGCCACGGCGTCGCGCGGACTCTTGACCGCCTGCGCCTTCTCGAAATGGCGGAACGCCTGGTTGCAGGCCGCTTTTTTCTCCTCGGCTTTTTGCTTGGCGGCGACCATCTCCTCGCGCTCTTGCTTGAGGCGCGCGATCTCTTCTTCCTGCCGGCGAATCGTCTCCGCCTGCTGCCGCATCAACTCGGTCTCGCAACCGGAAAAAAAGAACGTCAGCAACGCCAACACGAGTCCGAACCGCCTTGAACTATTTTGAACCATTTGAACCACTTTGAACGTCTTGACCGAGTTGAACGCCTTGACCGAGTTATCGCGCTTTGGCCTTCATCTCTTCCAGCGCGAGGAAGATCTTCTCCGCCTTGATCGGCAGGTCTTTGATCCGCACGCCGACCGCGTCGAAGACCGCGTTGGCGATCGCCGGCGCGACCGGAATCAGCGCGCTTTCGCCGATGCCCTTGGCGCCGAACGGGCCGTTGGGGTCCGGCACTTCGACCGAGATCGGATCGATCGTCTCCGGCATGTCGCCGAGCGACGGCAAAACGTAGTCGACGAAGTTAGGGTTGATCGGCTGGCCGTTGTCGTAGGCAATCTCTTCGAACAGCGCCTGGCCGATGCCGGTAATCGCGGCGCCGGCCAACTGCTGGCGGCAGCCGAGCGGGTTGAGCGCTTTACCGACGTCGACGGCGGTGGCGTACTTGACGAGCTTGAGCCTGCCCGTATCGACGTCGACTTCCACTTCGGCGGCGCCGGCAGCTAAGAACCAAAACGCCGACGTGCTCTTCTCGCCGAATTCATTTTTGGTGGAGGTCTTGACCTGCCCCTCGCCGACCAGCGTGCCGCCCTGCATGCCGAAGCGCTTGAACATCGCGTCCGAATAATCGAGCTGCGCCTCCGGCAGGCGTATCTTGCCGCCGGCGAAGGTCACCTGCGCTTCCGGCACGCCGTATTCCATCGCGGCGATCTGCTTGAGCTGGCGCAGGATGTCCCGGGCCGCGAGCTGTACGGCCTTGCCCATGTGAAAGGTCGAGCGGCTCGACGACGTCGTGAGATCGTAGGGCACGACGTCGGTGTCGACGCCGAGAACCTGGATCGTCTCGAGCGGGATGCCGAGCTCCTTGCCGGCGATTTGCGCCAGCACCGTCTCCGAACCCTGCCCCATCTCGACCGTGCCGGTATATATGGATAAGCTCGCATCCTCGTTGAGCTTCACCACGGCGGAGGAAATCGACGGCGTGATCGTCGCTTTGATCATGCACGCAATCCCCTTCCCCCTCTTAATGTTTTCCCCTCTGCTCCATTGTTCCACTGTTCCATTGTTCCATTGCTCCATTCGCCCCCAGCCGATCGATTTCGCGACTTCGTCCAGGCATTCCTTAAGCCCGACGGCGCGGAGCGTCTCTTCCGTGACGAACTTATCGCCTTCGTCGTAACCGTTCTGCTTGCGCAGCTCGAGCGGATCGATCTTCAGCGCCGCCGCGATAATGTCCATCTGCGACTCGACGGCCCAGGCCGATTGCGACACGCCGAAGCCGCGGAACGCGCCCGCCGGCGGCTTGTTGGTGTAGACGGAATAGGAATCGATCTTGAGATTGGGAATCCGGTACGGACCGGCGGCGGTGTAGCCCGATTTTTTCGCCACGCGCGGTCCGATCTCGGCGTAAGCGCCTGTGTCGAGATGGATTTCACACTCGCGCGCGACCAGCGTGCCGTCGTTTTTGACGCCGGTCTTCATCTTGATGATCGCGGCGTGCTTGGTGATCGTGTAGAAAACTTCCTCGCGCGACAGCACCAGGCGCACCGGACGCCCGGCCTTCTGCGCCAACGCTACGGTGATCGGCTCGACTTTCGGATAGACCTTGCCGCCGTACCCGCCGCCCAGATAGGGCACGATCACGCGGACTTTGGAAACGGGCACTTTGAAAATATTCGCGAGCTGCGTGCGCACGACGAACGGATTCTGCGTCGTCGCCCAGACGGTGATGCGCCCGCCCGGCTCGACCTGAGCGATGCAGGCGTGGGTCTCGAGAAAACTGTGCTGCGTCGCCGGCAGCGTGAACGTGTCTTCGAAAATGCGATCCGCCTCGGCGAAGCCTCTTTGAATATCGCCGCGGTTGAGCCTGAAATGGGTGCAGATGTTGGTGCCTTCGACAGGCTTCAACTCCGCGAGATCGGCGAAACCGGAAGCCGGCAGCTTGACCGACTCGTGCACCAGCGGCGCGCCGGGCTTCAGCGAATCGTTTACGCTCAGGACCGCGGGCAGCTCCTCGTAATCGACCTCGATCATCCGCAGCGCCTCTTCCGCCGCGTCCACTGTGAGCGCCGCCACGGCCGCCACCGGATCGCCGACGTGGCGGACCTTTTCCACCGCGACGATCGTCTGGTCTTTGAACACGGGTCCATAGAAAGGCTCGATGCCCTGGTCATGCAGGATATCGTCGCGCGTCAGCACGGCCACGACGCCGGAGATCTGGCGAGCCTTGGACGCGTCTATTCTTACAATCCGCGCGTGCGGGTACGGGCTCCTGAGAATCTTGCCGTGACACATGCCGGGCACGCTCATGTCCGCCAGGTACTGCGCCCGGCCGGTCACTTTGGTTTTGTAGTCCAACCGGCGCACTGACTTGCCGATCTCTGTCGTTTCCATCGAGCTCTCCCGCATTCCGTGCGCAGTAGATCGTAAGGGGTCAGGCGTAAGGGGTTAGGGGTGGGAGGACGCCTCACGCCTCACCATTCACGCCTTACGGCTCTTTATCGATCAGATCCCCGCGACCTTCTTCACCGCCTGTATGATTTCCTGGTAACAGCCGCAACGGCAAAAATTTCCCCCAAGATAGTCCTTGATCTGCTCCTCGCTCGGCCGCGGCTGCTCGTCGAGCAGCGCCTTGGCCGTGAGAATGAAGCCCGACGTGCAGTAGCCGCACTGGAGCGCGCCGCAATCCATGAACGCCTCCTGGAGCGGATGGAGGCGGTCGCCGGCGGCCAGCCCTTCGATCGTCGTGAGCTCTGAGCCGTCGGCATCGACGGCGAGGAACGAGCAGGCGCTCACCGGCTTGCCGTCGAGCAATAACGTGCAGGCGCCGCAGACCTGCATGTCGCAGCCGAGCTTGGCACCGGTCAAACCCAACTGGTCGCGCACGGCTTCGAGCAGGCTCGTGCGCGGCGCGACCTCGACGGTCCGGTCCATCCCGTTCACTCGTAGGCGAATCTGTTTCTTCATCTCTAAGCCTTGTAAACGAACTCGCCCTTCGACGAGCTCAGGGCGAACGGAACATGATCAAAATCTGCTTGATTTTCCGTTCATGCTGAGCCTGCCTGTCCTGAGCGAAGCCGAAGGGTCGAAGCATGCGACGCGCGGTCGTACGCCACCGCCATCGCCCGCCGCACCAGCACCCGAACAATGCCCCTCTTGAATCTCTCCGAGCCGCGCAGGTCGCTGATCGGACTACATTCCTCCGCCGCCGCGGCGGCCGCCTGCTCGACCAGTTGCGGCGATAGCGGATGTCCCGTCAGCAGCGCCTCCGCTCCTTGCGCTCTCATCGGCCGGGGCGCGACGCAGCCGAGCGCGATCCGGACCGTTCCGCAAGTTTTTCTATCCGCATTCAAGGAAATTCTCACGGCGACGCCGACGCAGGGCTTATCGACCACCGAGCTGCTGGAGAAACGGATGTATTCGATGCCGGTGGCCGGCGGAGGGGGCGGCACGATGACGCGCGTCAGAATCTCTTCCTCGCCGAGGCTCGTTTGATAGAGATCGACGAACAGCTCCTCAAGCGGGATCGTCCGGTCGCCCGACGGGCCCGAGATCGCGACGCGCGCGTCGAGGGCGAGAAAAACCTGGGCGAGATCGGTGAGCGGCTCGCCCGAGGCGAGATTGCCGCCGACCGTGCCGACGTTGCGCACGCGGATGTTGGCCACCTCGCGCTCGACCGCGCAGAGGATCGGCAGCTTCTCCCGGATCAGTTGGGAAGTCTCCAGCTCGCGGTGCGTGGCGAGCGCGCCGATGACGAACCCTTCGCTCGGATCGAAACGGATTCCTTTGAGTTCCTGGATCTTCTTGATGTTGACGAGCGCCTTGGGCCGGATGAGCCCCTGCTTCATCACGATGCTCAGATAGGCGCCGCCGGCGTAGGGCCGCGCCTCGCCGCCGTAGCGCTTAAGCATCGCGCAGGCCTCGGCGACCGTCGCCGGTTCGAGATATTCGAAGTCATTCATGATCGAAAGGGTAGCGACGCCTCAGGGCGCAAGTCTTCGAAGTGAAAGTCGCCGGCCGTTCGGAGAGCCCGCGCATCCGTTACTGCCGGTGGGAATAAGTAGCTACCCATTGCGCGGGCTCGGAGAGCGGCTGGCGGCTTTCACTGCCTCCCCCTCACAAATACTTGACCTTATCCACGCCGGGGATTTCCACTTTTTCAAAGCGCCAGCGCTCTTTCATGGGGGCGGTGGCGTCGATTCCCAAACCGGCGGTGACGCGGTTCTCCGGACAGGAAGGGTCGAGCGTGGAACAGGCGATCCGCGGAACGATGATGGCGTCCTTGTCCGCCTGAAATCGCGTGGCCATCGCCCAGTCCACCTGCATCGGATCGAACGGATCGATGTCGTGGTCGACCACGATCACTTGCTTGAGACCGATCCCCATCGCAAGCAGCGCCAAAATCACGTTGCGCCCTTCGTTCTCCGCGCGCTTTTTGATCGATACCACGACGTGGTGCCGGAACGTGCCGCCGGGAGTCATGTTGACGGCGCGCACTTCCGGCACGATCTTTTTCACTTCGCGATACACCACGGCGGCATTCCCGTATTCGATCAGCGTGTGGTTCTCCGTGACCGGCATGCCCGTCAGCGCGGTCTGGTAGATCGGATTTTTTCTCATCGTGATCGCCGTGACCTTGAGCACCGGCGCTTGCTTGGCCTCGCTGTAACAGCCGGGATACTCGCCGTACGGCCCGTCGGCGACGCGCTCGCCGGGGATAGTCACGCCTTCGATGACGATTTCCGCGAAAGCCGGCACTTCGACATCGATCGTCTCACATCGGATGAGTTTCACCGCGGCTCCGCGCAGGCCGCCGGCGACGTGGTACTCGTCGATGCCGTACGGAACCTTGGCCTGCGAGCCAATGACGAGCGCCGGCTCGACGCCGATCGCCGTCGCGACTTCCAATCCGCGGTTTTTCTCCTCGGCCTTTAAAATCATTCGGCCCAGGTGGTGATCCGCCGGCGCCCAGAGCGACAATTTGTCTTTTCCCAGGACGAGCATGCGGTGGATCGACAGATTGCGAATATGCGTCTCGGGATCTTTGCCGACTTGGACGCCGATCGTGACGTACGGGCCGCAATCTTTGCTCGCGTGAGTGACGATAGGTAATTTGCTCAGGTCGACCTCGGCGCCGATCCACTTGATTTCTTTGACCGGCCCGCTGGAGACCGTTTCCGGCGGGATGCGCTTGTCTTCCAAGGTCAAGTAGCGCTCCAGCATTTGGTCTTGCGGAACGCCTAGACCCAACGCCACCAGCTTTCGCGTCGCGAACAGACCGCCCAAGACGCGCCAACCGGGAAATCCTTTGACGTTTTCGAACAGGAGCGCGGGACCTTCGACGTCCGAAGTCTTGCGGATGCCGGCGGCGATGTCGAATTTTACCTCGACTTCCTCCTTGACGCGGCGTAACTGTCCCTGGCCTTCCAGATAAGAGAGGTAACTCCGCAGATCGTCAAACATCCCTGCACCTCGCAGCGCTATTTCCGATTGGGATCGTAAATCACCACCCTCAGCTCTTTTCCCCTCCCGCCCTCGGGGCAGGCGCTGATGCCGACGAGACAATCCATCTCGGCGCGGAGATCCATGCGATCGCCGCCCGGCCTGGGGCGGATCATCGCGTAGCGCATGCTGCCCGTCTTGCCGTTGATCACCATCGTCTGAAAAATATTGAGCGGACTCGGCACATCTTGCTTGGCGACCTTGTACGGCTTGAGCGCCTTGGCGAGGTTCTCCCAGCAGCCGTGCTTGGGAGCCACGACTTTTTTTCGGCCGAGTTTTTTCCAGGTCGCGCCGTAGATGGCGAAGATTTTGTCGCCCCATTTCTTGTAGAAGGACGTGCTGCACATCCCCTTCTCCATGTCGTGGGCGCCCCGGTAGGTGTCTTTCACGATCGTCATCATCACGTTGTTGTATTTGGAGATCAGCACGTCGCCGGTGGTGACGTAGATTTTCCCCTGATCGACTTTCGTCCGAGCCTGATCGAATCGCTCCCGCACGTCGCGCAGGTTGAAGACCACGAAGTCGGCGGTGGACTCGCCGATGACGCGCAGCACGCGGCCTTTCTTGACGACGAACGCCTTGCCGCTGTTTTTTGGAATGACGGTTTCGGTTGCAGCCATGCTCGACTCCTGTTGCGCGATACGACCCTCATACGTCATCCAATGGCGTCGATCAAGGGCGCGCCGGCGCGCGCTTTTTTTCACCGGCCCTTGTCATGCGACGCTCGGGTGCGTAAGATTAACGAGAAGTTTCTCAGGAGCGGAGTTGGAAACCAACGATGAGTCCGGCAATGGCGATGCCCCGGATGAGGGCGACGTATCGGCTGCGTCGAATGCGCGCCCTGCTCGCGTGCCTGGCCGTGGCGTTTTTCACCTCCAGCGACGCCGCGCTGGCGCAGTCGGCCTCGGAGGACGCGCAGAAATGCGCTGAGATCGGCGGCAATCCCGACCTCAAGATCCATCACTGCACGCTGGCGATCGACTCGGGCCAGCTCTCCAAGGAAAACCGCGCCGCCACTTTTTACAATCGCGCCAACGCCTTTTTTGCCAAAGGGGAGTACGACCGCGCGATCTACGACTACGACTACGCCATCCAGGAAAACCCGAACGACGCGGCCGCTTTAAACAACCGCGGCAATGCCTATTCCAACAAGCGGGACTACGACCGCGCGATCAAGGACTATGACCGGGCCGTTCAACTGAACCCCAACTATGCCAACGCATTTTATAACCGCGGCAACGCCTATTTCGCCAAAGGAAGTCCCGACCAGGCGATCCAGGACTACGACCAGGTGATCCGGGCCAACCCGAACGATGCTTCGGTTTTCAACACCCGCGGTCTCGCCTATCACGACAAGAAAGAGTACGACCGCGCCATCCAGGACTATGACCAGGCCATCCGGCTCGCGCCGAATTATGCGCTGGCCTTCAACAACCGCGGCGGCGCCTACCGCGCCAAAAAAGACTATGACCGCGCCATCCAGGACTACGACCGGGCCATCCAACTGAACCCCAACTATGCCGTCGCGCTCAACAATCGAGGCATCGCCTATTACGACAAGAAGGATTATGACCGTGCGATCCGCGACTACGACCAGGCGATCCGGCTCAACCCCAACTACGCGGGCGCTTACTACAACCGCGGCAACGTCGCCTACGACAAAAAAGAGTACGACCGCGCCATCCAGAACTACGACCGCGCCATCGAGCTGAACCCCGCGTATGCCCTGGCGTTTTACTCTCGCGGAATCGCCTATTACGACAAAAAAGAGTACGACCGCGCCATCCAGAACTACGACCGGGCCATCCAACTGAACCCAAGCGACGCCGCGGCGTTCAACAACCGCGGGAGCGCCTATTACGACAAGAAAGATTACCTCCGCGCCATCCAGGACTACAGTCAGGCGATCCGGCTCGACCCCAACTCCGCCGAGGCGTTCTACAACCGGGGGAGCGCCTACTATGCCGACGACGACTACGACCGCGCGATCCGCGACTACGACCAGGCGATCCGCCTGAACCCAAACTATCTCCTCGCTTTTTCCAACCGCGCGCGCGTCTATTACGACAAAAAGGATTACGACCGCGCGCTGGGGGACTACGACCGGGCGATCCGGCTCGACCCCAACTCGGCGGAGGCTTTTGCCGCCCGGGGCAACGTTTATCGCGGCAAGAAGGACTATGTCCGCGCGATCCGCGACTACGACCAGGCGATCCGGCTCGACCCGACCCATGCCACGGTTTTTTTCGACAAGGGGCGGGCGTTATTCTTTTTCGACCGTCTTGAAGAGGCGCGGGACAATTTCTCAAGAGCCTTGGAGCTGCAGCCTGGGGACGCGCATCGCACCCTCTGGCTCTATCTGGCCAGAGCCAGAGCCGGCCAGGACGGAAAGGGCGAGCTGGCGACCAATGCGAAGCGGTTGGACCCGGCGGAGTGGCCGGAACCGATCGTGAAGCTCTATCTCGGCGGCGCGACGGCCCGCAGCGTGCTCGAATCGGCCCGGAGCGAAGAGGCGGAGCAGGACCTGGAGCGGCATTGCGAGGCCTATTTTTACCTCGGCCAACACGCCCTGATCCAGGGAAATCGGGAGGAGGCGATCCAGTTTTTCGAGGCCGCGCTCGAGACGGGGCTGACCGGCCACAGCGAGTACGAGGCCGCCGAGGCGGAGCTGGAACGGTTGGGAAAACGAGCGGGGTAGTTTGACAGGGCGCTACGTATAGTGGGAGAATCGACGGGAATTTATGGAACAGGACGATCCGCTGTCCGAGTCCGGCATCGTGACTCTCGAGACCGTAGTGCGAGAGCCGGGGGCCAACGCTCCAGTCATTAAGGTCGAGAACGCCACCAAGGCATTCCTCACGCCCGACCAGGGGGCGATGGTGGCGCTGCAAGACATCAACCTCGACATCCCCTACGGGGAATTCGTCACCGTCGTCGGCCCCAGCGGCTGCGGGAAATCGACCCTGCTCAAGCTCATTGCCGGCCTCACGCCGCTCTCCGGCGGGCGCATTCTCTACCAGGGAGCCGAGATCCTGGGGCTGAACACCAAGGTCGGTTACGTGCCCCAGGAAAGCAAACTCTTCCCCTGGCTGAATCTCGAAGAGAACGTCGCCTTTGGCTTGGACAAGAAGCGTTATCCGCGGCAGCAGCGCGAGCAACAGGCGCGCCACTTCATCAAGCTCGCCGGCTTGACCGGCTTCGAGAAATATTATCCGGCGCAGCTCTCGGGCGGCATGGGAAAACGGGCCTCGATCGTGCGCGCCCTGGCCTACGAGCCGCCGGTCATTTTGATGGACGAGCCGTTCGGCCCGCTCGATGCGCAGACGCGGATGATCCTGCAGGACGAGTTGCTCAAGATCTGGGAGCAGAAGCGCCAGACGATCGTCTTCGTGACTCACGATCTGGTGGAAGCGGTGGCGCTGGCGGACCGCATTGTCGTGATGACGCACCGGCCGGGGCGCATCAAGGATGTCTTGCGGGTGGGGATGAAGCGCCCGCGCGATATCTTCGAGATCCACCGCCAGGACGGCTTCGACCGGGCCTACGGGCGGCTGTGGAATATCTTTCGCCACGAGCTTAACATCAAGCGAGCTTAGGACGGACGGCGATGGCTGAAGAGATGACCCAGGAGCAAGCGCGTATTGAACCTTCGAGCGGCGTCAGGGCCGTCGCGCGCGAAGAGTTGTCGAAGCGCAGGATCTGGGTGCCGCTCATTCGCGTCGCCGTGATCGGCGGCTTCCTGGGATTGTGGGAGGCGGCGTCCACCTGGTGGATGGAGCCTTTTCTGATCAGCAGCCCGAGCCGCATCGTCAACTCGATGATCCAGGGCTTTCAGTCGGGCGACCTCATGCACAACACCTGGGTCACGTTTCAGGAGATCGCGATCGGCTTTCCGGTCGGGGCGATCTGCGGCATCGCCCTGGGCTTCTCGTTCGGCCGCAGCAAAAACCTGGCGGAGATCTTCGAGCCGATCATCATCGCGCTGAACGGCATCCCGCGCACCGCGCTGGCCCCGTTGTTCATCGTCTGGCTGGGCATCGGCCTTTGGTCCAAGGTGGGCGTGGTTTTCCTGCTCACCTTCTTTCTTAACTTCTTCAACACCTACGCCGGCATGCGGCAGATGGACCAGGAGTATGTCGACCTGGCCCGGCTGATGGGGGCGGGCCGATGGAAGCTCACCTTCCGGGTGATCCTGCCGGCGATCGCGCCCTATATGTTTACCGGCATCCGGACAAGCATCCCCTTTTCCGTCATCGGCGCGATCGTCGGAGAGTTCGTCGCCGCGACCGAAGGGCTGGGCTTTTTTATTCGCATGTCGGCGGGCCTCTTCCGCACGGCGGACGTGTTCGTCGGGATCATCGTGCTCATGTTCATGGTCATCGCCATGGATAAGATCGCCGAGATGATCGAGCGCAAAGCCCTTCGGTGGCAAGCGCGCACCGACCACGTAACGATACAAGGCTAAAGAATTTTGGATTTTCGATGTTTCGACGACACTCAGCACAGGTTTTGGATTTTCGATTTGAACCCTTTGAACAATTTTGAACTATTTTGAACAATTGCCGATAAGAAGAGGAGGCCGCAAAATGAAAAATAATCGCGCGACGACGACGATCGTTTCTTTGGCGCTCGCTCTCACGCTCGGCGCCGCTTCCGAGACACGGGCGCAAAAGGAGCTGCCGGAAGCGAGCCTCATGACGGCCGTGTCCAACTTCGCTTTCGCGGCGATCTGGGTGGCCGAGCAGCTCAAATATTTCGAAGCCGAAGGGGCGCGGGTCAAGGTTACACCGGGGTCAAGCGGCTCGGTCTGCTTGAACGCGGTGGTCGGCCGTTCGACCAATTTCTGCGCGTCGACCTCGGAAGGGCTCGTCCTGGCGCGGATCGAAGGGGCGCCGGCGATAGCGATCCAGGCGCACAATCGCGCCATGACCTTGAGCGTGGTGCTGCGCAAGGCGGTCGTGGACAAGCTCGGCCTGACGCGCGACAGCCCGATCGAGGCGCGGATGAAGGCGTTGACGCGATTGGGCACGCTCGGCGCGACGGGTCCGGGGGCGGCCTCGGAGCAGATCCTTCGATTCCTGGTGGCCAAGGCCGGCGGCGATCCGACAAAACTTAAGTTCGTTTACATCGGCGCGCCCGAGCTGCCGGCCTCGCTGATGAACAACGTGATCGACGCCTACGCGCTTTCTCCTCCGTCGGCCGAGATTACCGAGCCGAGCGGCAAGGGCTACGTCCTTATTCCGCTGGGCAAGGGCGAGGTGCCGGAATTGACCGATTATCCCTACGAGGTTTTGATGGCCCGTCCGGACTACGTCGAAGCTAATCCAAAAATCGCCACGGCCGTCGCCCGCGCCATCTCTCGCGGCGGCGCGCTTTTCCGGACCAACTCTGAAGCTGCGAAGGCGGCGCTTCGCGCCCATCGATTGTTCACCAAACTCGACAGCGCGGTTTTTGAGTTGTCCTACGCGATGGTCGCCAACGCCATGCCGGCCTGGGGCGACATGAACTCGAAGGGCTGGCAGAAGGTGATCAACTTCGCCGCCGGCTCGGGGATCATCAAAGACCCTGCGAAGACGCCGTCGGTGGAGGAAGGCGTTCTTTGGACCAATAAGTACGTGGGAAAACCCTAAGGTTCGGGAATTAGGAATCAGGGGTTAGGGATTGGGCATCCCAATCCCTAATTCCCAATCCCTAATTCCCAACCCCTAATTCCTGAATTACTTTATTTTCGCGGCCAACGACTCGTAGCTCACGCCCTCGCCGTTGTCCTGGCTGACCGGAAATCCGAGACCCGCCCAGCCCTCCGCGATGACGCGGCCCGAGGGGTCGCGCATCCCGCCGAAGCCCCCTTGCATGCTGGCCACGTCTTGATATCCGGCCTCTTCAAGCAACCGCGCGGCGGCGTCCGAGCGCGGACCCACCTGGCAACCGACGATGATCTTTTTCTCCTTGGGAAAATGGCCCTCGACAACTTTTACGAAGGCCTCGTTCAGCGTCATCCCCCGCGCCGGATCGGGAAAGGCGACCGGGATGTTGACCCCGCCCGCGGGATGGCCGGCCATGAACTCTCTCACCGTGCGGACATCGATGTAACTGCACTCGGGAGTCTTTTGCAGAATCTCGTAAGCTTCTTGAACGGAAATCTGTTTGATCGCCATAAAAACTCCTTGTTTCGCGTCAGTTGAAAACGGCGAACGGCTCCTACCTCTCCCCGCTCCGGCCTGCCTGCGGGTGTCTTGAAGGGCCGATATGTCCTCGCTTCGCGAGGAATCTCAAATCTCAGATCTCAAATTGAATCTGAAATCTGAGATTTGAAATCTGAGATCCCGCAGGGTTTGCATCGGCCCGAAAAGATACTCCAGGCAGGCCTTCTTCACATTCCCATGATATTGTACCCCGCATCGACGTGGAGCACTTCGCCGGTCACGGCGCTGCCCAGGTCGCTGACGAGATAGAGCGCGGTCTTGGCGACCTCCTCGGCGTCGATGTTGCGCCTCAGCGGCGCGCGCTCGGCGGCATAGTGGAGCATGTCCTTGAAACCCGAAATCCCCGCCGCCGCGAGCGTCTTGATCGGACCCGCCGAGATGGCGTTGACGCGAATGCCCGCCGGACCGAGATCATGCGCGAGATATCGCACGCTCGCCTCCAGCGCGGCTTTGGCCACGCCCATGACATTGTAGTTGGGGATCACTCTTTCCGAGCCGAGATAGGTCATCGTGAGAACGGAGCCGCCGCGCCCTTCCATCAGCGCCGCGGCATGGCGCGTCAGCGCAACCAGAGAATAGGCGCTCACGTCGAGCGCCAGCTGGAATCCCCGGCGGCTCGTGAGAACAAAGGCGCGGGATAGATCCTCTTTGGCGGCAAAGGCGATCGCATGGATCAGAATATCGAGACCGCCCCATTCCTGCTTGAGCGCCTGAAAGACCTTTTCGATCTCGTCGTCCTTGGTCACGTCGCAGGGAAGAACGATCTTCGCGCCGATGCCCTCCGCCAACGGGCGCACGCGCTTCTCCAGCATTTCGCCCGCGTAGGTGAACGCCAGTTCCGCCCCCTCGGCGTGGAGCGCCTCCGAGATCGCCCAGGCGATGCTCCGCTCGTTCGCCACGCCGAAAATCACCGCCCTCTTCCCCTTTAACAGCCCCTCCATAGCCGCCCCCTTTCGCTCATTGCAAAATGAAAAATGCAAAATGTAAAAGTCAAATTTTCCGATCCTTCATTTTACACTTTCCATTTTGCACTTTGCATTTTTACTTTCTTTTCGTCCGGTTCCCCCGGAGCCCCCTCTGCCACAGCGTCTCCTTCTCCCCCGTCTGCTTGCCCATCCAGCGCGCGAGCACAAAGAAAAGATCGCTCAAGCGATTGACGTACTTGAGCGGCCACTCTCCGACCGTCTCCTCGCGCGACAGCCGAAATATCTCCCGCTCGGCCCTGCGGCACACCGTCCGGCACTGGTGAAGCAACGCGCCGATCTTGCCGCCGCCCGGCAACACGAACGATTCAAGCGGGCGGAGGTCTTTCTGGCAGCGATCGATAATCTGCTCGATTCGCTTCACCTCCGGCTCGCCGACCCGATACATCCCTTCATAGGCGGCTTCCGCCGGCGTCGCCAGCTCGCTCCCAAGATCGAACAGCTCGTCCTGTATTTTTCCCAGCACCTCGTCCAAAAGACGGCGCGCCTTGCGCGCCTTTAGTTTTTTTGTATTGAACGCGCGCGCCAGGCCGATGATCGAGTTTAGCTCGTCGAGCGTGCCGTAGGCCTCGATCCGCTGCGCGTCCTTGGCGACCCGCTTGCCGCCGACCAGCGCCGTCTCGCCCGTGTCGCCGGTCCGGGTATAGACGCGTGTGATCCTTACCATTTCGCCTTCGGCGCATTGACCCTTTGAACTCTTCAACTCTCGGCGGTTCGCCCTCTCCAGAAGAGGTAAGCGGGAATGCCGAGACCCACGATGACCAGGCCCCACAGGGACTCCACCGGTTTCTGCGCCAGCGAGCCCCACACGATCCACAAGTGGGCGAGAATAAATATGACCGGCACGATCGGATAACCCCACAGCTTGTACGGCCGCTCAAGCTCCGGTCTTTTCCATCGGAGCACGATGACCGAGCCGATCGTGAGCGCGGAAAAAAGCGTGATGATGACGCTGACAAAGGTAAACAGCGTGCCGAAAGTGCCGGTGACGATCAGGAAGCAGGCCCAGATCGCCTGAAGCGCGATCGCGCCGACCGGCGTGCCGAAAGTCGGATGCACGCGCGCGAGGCTCTTGAAGAAAACGCCGTCGCGGGCCATGGCGTAGTAGATCCGCGGTCCGAGCATAGTGACGACATTCAAAGCCCCGAGGACGGATACCGTAATGATGGCGGTGATCCAGGCGGAGGTTTGATAGCTGAACAGCGCCGTCGTCGCTACTTCGGAGACCCGAAGCGCGCCCTTCATCTCGGTCACCGGCACGCCGTAGATATAGACCATGTTGACCGCCAGGTAGAGCCCGATCACGATCAAGTTTCCCATGAACAGCGCGCGTGGCAGGTTTCTCTCCGGCTCCCTCACCTCGCCGGCGATGTAAATGACCGCGTTCCACCCGGAATAGGCGAAGATCGCGGGAATAAAGGCGGCGCCGAACACGTTGGAGTCGGCGATCGTCGCCCAGTCGAAGAGCGGCGTAAAATGGGCCGTGTTTCCTTTGCCGAACAAAACTCCCAGGACGATGATGCCCGCCAGCGCCCCGATCTTCAAAATCGTCAGCACGTTTTGGGCGATGGTCCCCTGTCTCACGCCGATGCAGTGGAGCGCCGAGATCAGCAGCACGATCGCGATGGAAAAAATCGTCCCCACCGTGATGTTGATCGAGACGCCCGGGAAACCGGCGGAGAAGAGCGCTTCCTTCGCTCCCAGCGCGGGGAAGAAAAAGGCGGCAAAGCCGGTGAAGCTCACGGCGAGGAAAGCGATCGCGCCGGAGAACGTGACGAGGAACGAAGACCACCCGGAGAGAAAGCCCATGAGCCTGCCGTAAGCTTCCCGGATGTAGATGTAATCTCCGCCCGCGTAGGGGAGGCTGGCCGACAGCTCGGCGCAGCTGAGCGCGCCCGTGAGCGCCAAAAGCCCGCCGAAGATCCAGACCAACAGCACGCCTCCGGGCGAGGGAAGAGTCTCGGCGATCGCTCCGGTCGCGAAAAAGATGCCGCTGCCGATCATATCGCCGCAGATGATCATCACCGCGCTGAACAGTCCCAACCGCCGCGTCAATTCGCCTTGCGGTGACCTTGCCTGTCCTGAGCTTAGTCGAAGGGTCGAACTATCCATAAGGGTTTCATTCATAACAGGTTCGGCCTCATCGAGGCAAATGCGCCGCGTCTTTTCTCCCGTAGAAAACCATGCTAAACGTGTGGTGTCTCAGAACTTCGTCCTCAAATTCCGACCGTCATTCCGGCCGAGTCAGCCTGAGGCTGACGAGAGCCGGAATCCATACCCCCTCTTTGTCTCCCCCTCAGCAAGGGGGAGATTTAGTGGGGGTGCTGACAGGGGTCGGGAAAGGGCTCGCGCCCTCCCCGCCCTCCGAACCGTGCCTGCGGTTCTCCCGCACACGGCTCTCCAGTCGGGAATGACGATAAAGGGGGGACCGATTTTATCGGCGCATCTGTAACTCAGGACGCCAGTTTCGCCGGGGCCGTCAAACCTAATCGCAGTCCCTTGGTATGCCCGAAAACCTAGCGATGGATTTTCTCACGCATCATATGTTCCGCGCGAGCGCGCGGCGCTTTCCCGACAAGGAGGCGCTGGTCCACGGCGAAGAGCGGTTGACCTACAAAGAGGTCGCGGACCGCACGAGCGGCCTCGCCTGCGGTCTTAAATCCGCCGGTCTCCAAGCGGGCGACCGCGTCGGGATTTATTTCGACGCGTCGGTAGCCCAGGTTGTCTCGATCTTCGGCGTCTCGCAGGCAGGCGGCGTTTTCGTTCCGATCAACGGCCAGTTGTTCCCGGAGCAGGTAACCCACATCGCCAAGGACTGCCGGATGAAGGCGCTCATCGCCGGCAAGACCAAACTGGCTTCGTTGACGGAAGTTTTTAAGGAGATCCCATCTTTGGAGTTCCTCGTGGTCGCGGGAGAGGGCGAGTCCCCTGCCGTCGCTTTGCCCGCCCACGTTTTCGAGGAGTTGTGCGGGTCGTCGACTGAACAGCTGCACGACGTTGGAACCGAAAAAGATCTGGCGGCTATCCTCTACACCTCGGGCTCCACGGGAAAACCCAAAGGGGTCATGCTCAGCCACGCCAATCTCATGGCGGGCAGCTCGATCGTTTCGACCTACCTCGGCATCACCGACGCGGAGCGCATCCTGGCCGTGCTGCCGTTCAGCTTCGACGCGGGACTGAACCAGTTGATGACCGCGTTCCAGCAGGGCGCGACTCTTGTGCTGATGACGTTTGTCTTCGCCATGGAGATTGTTCAGATGATGCTGAAAGAGCGCATCACCGCGCTGGCCGGAGTGCCGACGGTCTGGAGCATGCTGGCCCACCCCGCCTCGACGCTCCAACGCCACGCTTTTCCGCGCCTGCGTTACATTACGAACACCGGCGGCGCGATGCCGCAAAGCGTCCTGGCCACGCTCAGGAAGGCGCTGCCGACGACCAAAATTTTTCTCATGTACGGCCTGACGGAAGCTTTTCGCTCGACCTATTTGCCGTCCGAGGAACTCGATCGCCGCCCGACATCGATGGGCAAGGCGATCCCTAACACGGAAATCCTCGTGATCGACGACCGGGGCCGGCGCTGCCGTCCCGGAGAGGTGGGAGAGCTGGTCCATCACGGGCCGACCGTCTCGCTGGGCTATTGGGGCCAGCCGGAGCTTACCGGTCGCGTCTTGAAGCCGCATCCCTTTTTGCCGCCCGAGGTGGGCGAAGGCGAGAAGGTATGTTACTCCGGCGACCTGGTGCGGATGGACGAAGAGGGGTTTCTCTATTTTGTCGGCCGGCGCGACAACATGATCAAGTCGTCGGGATTTCGCATCAGCCCGACGGAGGTCGAGGAGGTGCTGCTCCAGAGCGGCAAGGTGCGGGAAGCGGCCGTGATCGGCGTCCCGGACGAGGTGCTGGGACAGGCGATCAAGGCGTTCGTCGCGCCGCAGAGCGCCGAGCCTCTGGATAGCGCCGCTCTGCTCGACTTCTGCGCCGAAAAAATGCCGCGCTACATGGTGCCGAAATCGGTGGCCGTGTTAGATGCGCTGCCGAAAACTCCGACCGGCAAAATCGACTACCCCGAGCTGCGACGTCGCGAAGGACTTGCGTAGTTTAGGTAGGGGCGACCGGCGAAAAGCCGCGTGGCGGCCTCGCCGCTTTACGCGGCCGGTCGCCCCTACGAAGACAAATCGTTCAAAACAAATAGAACCGCTACCGATACCGAATCATACAACACGTTGACAGTCCCGTCGCCATGAGGTAGTTTTTTCCATCAGTTTCCGCCGCAGTGCAGATTGAGGCACCATGAGTCGGCAACAACACAGAGAAGAGCTGATCAAGTTCCTCCGCTCCATCCAGAGACGCGACTCTGCGATCAAGGAAGTCGACGACAGTCAAAGCCTGGTCGAATCGGGGCTCATCGACTCTCTGGCCGCGCTGCAGATCGTCTCTTATCTCGAAGAGGCCTACAAGATCGACTTCGGCGACAACGCCATCGACCCGGGCGACCTGCGCACCGTGGGCACAATTCTCGACATCATCGAGCGCGTAACAACATCGTGACCATCAAGGCCTGCCAAAGCGCGTTCCGGTCCGTCTCGCAGTTTCACGAAAACGAGCGACTCATCGGCTGGCTGAAAAGCCGGCCGCCGGTCCTCTACTTCACGCCAGAGCGCCGCAGGTCGATCCTGTTTTTCGGCGCGTTCGCCGCCGGGATGATCGCCCTGTTCCACCGAAACGCGCCGTGGAAAGCCTACGTCGATCCCGAGATCTGGCTCGTGCCGCTGATTAATTTTCCGCTCTTCTTAGGACTGATCTATCTCGTCTACCTCGCCGCGAAGCGGTTCCGCAAACTTCCGGCGGCGATCCGGCGCCGGCCCCACCTCCCCCTGCACCTGTTGTTTTGGGCCGCGATGACCGTGCTCTGGTTGACGCCGTCCGACGCCGGGCTGTGGCGACAAGCGCTGGTTCTTTTCACGGTCTCGCTTCCCTATCTGCTCTGGCGCTTGGGCTATTTGATCCTCTCCGGCCAGCGCGGCAAAGCCGCCGCCAGCCGCTTTCGCGATCATCTTATCTATCTCTGGCCTCTCTGGGGCGGAACCAACACGCCTTTCGGCAAGGGGCTGGACTATCTATCCCGCTGCGAAGCGAAGACGCCCGAAGCCTACGCCCGCTCCGTGCTGGCGGGAACCAAGCTTTTGTTGCTGGTCCTGTTATGGGAAGCGGCGAAGTTGGTGATGGGGGCGGCGATCTACGGCGATCCTAAAAACCCCCTGCTGAGCCAATGGGGCGGCTACAGCCTGGCGATCCCGCGGCTCAAATACGTCGCCGCGGATAATTCCCTCGCTTCGTTGCCCGTCACGTGGCTCAGCCTTTACCTGGAACTCATCTGGGAGACCCTCGACGTCGCGGCCAACGGCCACGGCTTCATCGGAGGCTTGCGGCTGTTCGGCTTCAATGTATTTCGCAACACCTACAAGCCGCTGCTCGCCGAGTCGACCATCGACTACTGGAGCAGGTACTATTACTACTTTAAGGAGCTGATGTTCGAGCTGTTCTTTTTCCCGACCTATTTGCGCTACTTCAAAGCCTACCCAAAGTTCAGGATGTTCGCCTCGGTCTTCGCCGCCGCGTTCGTCGGCAACATGTATTATCACGTGCTGCGGGAGAAGAACGGCCTGGCGGCGGGCCAGTTCAGAAGACTTTGGCGCAGGCTCGGCCCGCGGATCTGGTACTGCCTGATTTTTGCCCTCGGGATCTTCATCTCGATGCTGCACCAGCAGAAGCGGGAGGGGAAGACGGAGACGGCGAACACGGCGCGGGAGAAGCTCAGCAAGCTTGGAAGAATCGCCTGGGTCTGGACCTACTTCGGTCTGCTCAACGTGTGGAGTTCCGCGGTCAGCCTGCCCGTCGCCGGGCGGGTCAGATTTTTCTTTTCGCTCTTCGGTCTGCGATGAGCACATTCAGCGACGCTTACAGATCCGTCTCTCAATTTCACGAGAATGAGAAGCTGGCGGGTTGGCTGGCAAGGCAGCGGATCGTCGTCTGGCTGACGCCTGCGCGGCGCAGGTCTATCCTGTTTTTCGGCGCGATTGCAGTCGGCGTGGCGGCGCTATTTCAGTTGCGGAAACATTCCGCGGTGAGCACGTGGCTTGAGCCAAGCCTGGCGATGCTTTCGCTCGTCGGGCTGGCGTATCTTCTCTACCTTGCCGCCGCCAATTTTTCCCGGCTGCCCGCCGCGGTTCGGCGGCGGCCGCAGATGGCGCTCCACGCGCTGTTTTGGCTGCTCGTTGCGCTCGCATGGATAGCGCCTCCGGAGGCGGGAATCTGGAGAACCGTCGTCATTCTGGTCGCGGTTTCCATGCCCTATCTCATCTGGCGCTACGGCTACATGTTGATATCGGGCCAACGGGGCAAGGCGGCCGGAACTTCGTTTCGCGATCATTTGATCTATATCTGGCCTACCTGGGGAGGAACGAACACCCCGATCGGCAAAGGCGCGGATTACCTGTCTCAGTGCGAAGCCAAATCCGCCGACGCCTACGCGCGCTCCGTCCTCGCCGGAACCAAGCTCCTGATCTTGTCCGCCATCTGGGAAGGCGCGAAGTTCCTGATCGGAGCGCTGGTGTTCTCCTATCCAAAGAGCCCGCTGAAACCTCTCCTGGGAGACTACGGTCTGGGAATTCCCCGCATGAGACGCATCCTGATCGGCGAGGTCTCGGCCCCGTTGCCCATCGTGTGGCTAAGCCTTTATCTGGAGATGATCCTGGAGACGGTCGATATCGCCGCGCGGGGCCACCGCTGGATCGGCATATTGCGGCTTTTCGGCTTCAACGCCTTCCGCAACACCTACAAGCCCCTGCTGGCGGTATCGGTCGTCGACTTCTGGAATCGGTACTACTATTATTTCAAAGAGCTGCTGGTCGAGTTTTTTTTCTTTCCAACCTACGTGCGCTATTTCCGGACGCGGCCGAAGCTCAGGATATTTGCCGCAGTCTTCGCCGCGGCCTTCCTGGGCAACATGTACCACCACGTGCTGAGAGCGGACAAGATTCTCGTGGCCGGAGAGTGGGCGCAGTTATGGGCGAGGTTGAATCCGCGGCTGGTGTACTGTGTCCTTCTGGCTCTCGGCATTTATGTCTCGATGCTGCGCCAACAAAAAAAACGGGGCCGGGCCGCGACGGCGGAAACGGAAGCGACGAGGCTGCGCAAGGCTATACGGATCGCCGGGGTCTGGACCTTCTTCAGCATCATTTACATCTGGGATCTCAAAGGCAATATGACCATCTCCACACGGTTTGGATTTTTTTTGTCGCTCTTCGGCCTCTAGGCCGTCTTGTGGGATCGGGAGTCCTTTGATAGGCCGCATGTTTGCGAGTGAGTGCCTATGACGCTGACGACACTCCGCGACACCTACCGGGCCATCTCCCAATTCCACGAGAACGAGAAGCTGGCCGCCTGGTTACAAAGCAAACGGGCCATCGTCTGGCTCACGCCGGGACGGCGCCGGCAGATCCTGTTTTTCGGCGCCCTGCTAGGGGGCGCGATAGCCCTGTTCCGCCGCCAGTCGCAATGGAGAGATCATTTGTCGGCGACCAGCTGGCTCGCGCCACCCCTCGCGCTGCCGATTCTCCTGGCCCTGGTCTACCTGCTCTACCTTGCGGCGACGCATTTCAGCCGCCTGCCGGCCGCGGTCAGGCGCCGGCCGCAAATCGCCCTGCACTTATTCTTCTGGCTGATCATTGTACTCGCGTGGATCACGCCCAAGGAGGCGGGAGCCTGGAAAACCGCGATCTTCCTGATCGCGGTATCTCTCCCCTATCTCGTCTGGCGCTGCGGTTACATGTTGCTGTCGGCTCAGCGCGGCAAAGCGGCGGGAACGGCTTTTCGCGACCACCTGTTTTATATCTGGCCGATGTGGGGCGGAACCAACACCCCTCAAGGCAAGGGCGCGGATTATCTGACGCAGTGCGAAGCGCAATCCCCCGACGCCTACGCGCGCTCCGTCCTGGCCGGGATCAAACTGTTGATTTTGGCGAGGCTATGGGATCTAGCACAACTTCTCTTCGAGACGCTGGTCTTCGCCAACCCCAAGAGCCCCCTGGCCTCTCTGCTGGGAGAATACGGCTTGGGCATCCCCCGAGCGCGCAGAATCTTGAGCGGCGACGTCTCCGTCTCCTTGCTCACCACCTGGCTGAGCCTGTACGCCGAACTCATCTGGGAGACGCTCGACATCGCGGCGCGCGGCCACGTCTGGATCGGCCTGCTGCGCCTGTTCGGTTTCAACGTGTTCCGCAATACCTACAAGCCGCTGCTGGCGAAGTCGATCGTCGATTTCTGGAACCGGTACTACTATTACTTCAAAGAGATGCTGGTCGAGCTTTTTTTCTTTCCGACCTACGTGCGCTATTTCCGCACGCGGCCGAAGCTCAGGATGTTTACCGCGGTCTTCGCCGCGGCCTTCCTCGGCAACATGTACTATCACTTCCTGCAAGGGAGGACGGTGATCGCCGCCGGCGAATTGGCGAAGATCTGGGCGAGCTTGAGCCCGCGGCTCGGGTACTGTTTTCTGCTGGCGCTCGGCATCTACGTCTCCATGCTGCGCCAACAACGAAAACGGGGCGAGGCCGCTCCGCCGAACGCGGGAGCGGCGCTGCCGCGCCGGTTGATCCAGATCGCCGGCGTCTGGACCTTCTTCAGCCTGATTCACATCTGGAATCTCAAAGGCCCCGCGACGCTCTTCGACCGCGTCGGCTTTTTTTTCTCGCTGTTTGGACTGTAAGCCGTCTTGCGGGATCTGGAGTCTTTTGATAGGCCGCCTGTTTATGAGTGAGAGCCTATGACACCGACGACACTCCGCGACGCCTATCGATCCATTTCTCAGTTGCACGAGAACGAGAAGCTGGCCGCCTGGTTACAAAGCAAACGGGCCATTGTCTGGCTCACGCCGAGACGGCGCCGGCAGATCCTGTTTTTCGGCGCCCTGCTAGGGGGCACGATAGCCTTGTTCCGCCGCCAGTCGCAATGGAGAGATCATTTGTCGGCGACCAGTTGGCTCGCGCCGGCCCTCGCGTTGCCGATTCTCCTGGCCCTGGTCTACCTTCTCTACCTTGCGGCGATCCATTTCAGCCGGTTGCCCGCCGCGGTCAGGCGACGACCGCAAATCGCCTTGCACCTAGTCTTCTGGCTGATCATTGCGCTTGCCTGGATAACGCCCGAGGAGGCGGGAGTTTGGAAAACCGCGATCTTCCTGATTGCGGTTTCTATCCCCTATCTCATCTGGCGCTGCGGCTATATGCTGCTCTCGGGCCAGCGCGGCAAAGCGGCGGGAACGGCTTTTCGCGACCACCTGTTTTATATCTGGCCGATGTGGGGAGGAACCAATACCCCCCAAGGCAAGGGCGCGGATTATCTGACGCAGTGCGAAGCGCAATCCCCCGCCGCCTACGCGCGCTCCGTCCTCGCCGGGATCAAATTACTAATCCTAGCCCGGATCTGGGACCTGACGAAGCTTCTGATGGGGGTGCTGGTGTTCTCGAATCCGAAAAGCCCCCTGGCGCCCTCGCTAGGAGGATACAGTTTGGAGATTCCACGCGCGCGGACGCTGCTGACGAACGAGATTCCGGCATCCTTGCTCATGACGTGGCTCAGTCTCTATCTGGAGTTTATCTGGGAGACGCTCGACATCGCCGAGGACAGCCACTTCTGGATCGGCCTGCTGCGCCTGTTCGGCTTCAACGTGTTCCGCAATACCTACAAGCCCCTGCTGGCAAAGTCGATCGTCGATTTCTGGAATCGGTATTACTATTATTTCAAAGAGCTACTGGTCGAGTTTTTCTTTTTCCCGACCTACGTGCGCTATTTCCGCGCGTGGCCGAAGCTCAGGATGTTCGCGGCCGTCTTCGCCGCAGCCTTTCTGGGTAACATCTACTATCACTCCCTGCGTGCGAGTGGAATCGCGGCCGGCGAATTGCCGAAGATCTGGGTGAGCTTGGGTCGGCCGCGGGCGGGGTACTGCTTCCTGCTGGCCGTCGGCATCTATATCTCCATGCTGCGCCAACAGAAGAAACGGGGCACCGGCGCTCAGTCGCAAGCGGGAGCGGCGCTGCCGCGCCGGTTGATCCAGATCGCCGGCGTCTGGACCTTCTTCAGTGTGATTCACATCTGGAATCTCAAAAGCCCCGCGACGCTCTTCGACCGCGTCGGCTTTTTTCTCTCGCTGTTCGGATTCTAGGTCAATCGCTTCGCCTCCGACCTTTGACAATACGCCGGCTTTTCAGTAGCGAGGATGATGATGTTCGATTCTCTCATGACCGCAGGCTCGAACCTTCCTCGAACCGCGCTCTGTTTTTGGGCCTTGGCGGCGGCGCTGGCGATTTTCACGGCGTTTCGCGCATGGCTTTTTTTTGAGCGCCGCTCCGAGCTTGCCGATCTTTCGCCGGCCGAATGCCTGAAGCTTTTTTGGATCGGCTTTCGCCTTGACGCTCTGATCGTAAGCCGCGGGCTGTTGATTCTGATTCTCCTGCTCCTCCTCGCGCCAGAGAGCTGGCTCTCCGCGCTCCGCCCCGTCCTGTTGGCCTACGCCGGGATCTTTTTTCTTTTCGCCTGCTTCGCCGAAACCGCCGGGGTTTACTATTTCCGCTACTACGATTTTCGCCCGAACTATTTAGTTCTCGAGCACGGCGCGGACCGCGAGGTGATCCGTACTGTGATGAAAGAGTATCCGGTTGCGCGCATCCTGCTGATCAGCGTAGTCGGCGCCGCCGCCTGCCTGCTGCTTGTCGGCCGGTTCGCGCCGCTCGCCGCGACGTCTGCCGCCGGCCCGTGGGATCGTGCCGCGGCGGTTCTCATTCTCCTGCTCGCGGGCTTCGCTTCGCGCGGGACGTTGGACCACCGCGCGCTCAATCCCAGCGCCGCCGCGGTGACGACCAACCGCGTCGCCAACGAGATCGCCGCGTCGGGAGTCTTCAACGTCCTCTACGAATGGGCGCAGCAGAAAAAAAAACAGTACGGGAACTTGAAGTCGATGTTGCCGCTTCCGCCTCTGCCCGAGGCGGCGAGTCGCGCGCGCAGTCATCTTGGATCGCAAGGAAGATTGACGGACGATTCTCCGAATCCGGTGGTGCGCGTCATCGACGGAAAGCAGCGGGCCGAGTTTCTCAACGTCGTGCTGGTGGTAATGGAGAGCTTCACCAGCCGCCTGGTCGGGACTCTCGGCGGCTCGCCGGCGCTGACGCCGGAGCTCGACAAATTGGCCGCCGCAGGCGTGCTGTTCGAGAACTGCTACGCGACGGGCGAACGCACGATCCAAGGGCTGGAGGCGGCGGTCGCCTCCTTCCCGCCGCTCCCCGGCGTCAGCGTGGTGCGCCGCCCGCAGGCGCGCCAGGGCTTTTTCACGCTCGCGACGCTCCTCAAGGAGCGCGATTACGAAACGCTCTTTCTCTACGGCGGCCAGGGAATCTTCGACCACATGCGGGCGTTTTTCATCGCCAACGGCTTCGACCGCTTCATCGAAGAGAAAGATTTCGACAATGTCGATTTCCGCAGCCCGTGGGGCGTGTCAGACGAAGATCTTTTTCGCCGCGCGGACCAAGAGTTCCGAAGTCTTGCGGGCCGCGGAAAACCTTTCTTCGCGACGATGCTCACGGTCTCGCTCCATTCCCCGTGGGAATATCCGCCGGGGCGCATCGAGCCGCTGCCGGCGACGATCTCCATTCCACTCGGCTTCAAGTACGAGGAGCTGAACAATTTTCTCTACGCCGACTACGCGCTCGGCAAATTCATGGAGGCCGCGCGCGCCGCGCCCTATTTTGACGACACCTTATTCGTCTTCGTCGGCGACCACGGCGTGCATCTGCGCGGCAGCAAGCTGATCCCGGTCGATGAGTTCTGCGTCCCCGCGCTTTTTCTCGCGCCCAAGCATTTGCCGCCGCAGCGCATCGCGCGGGTCACGAGCCAGATCGATATTCCGCCGACGATCATGACCATTCTCGGCGGCGCTTATCGAAGTCCGTTTTTCGGCCTGGATGTATTGAACCATCAGAAAGACGACGGCCTGGCGATCATGAGTTACAACAAGAAGCGTTACGGGTTCATCTCGGGGCCACGCCTGACGATCATCAATGAGAAAGGCGGTGAGGCGGCGTTCGAGCGCGACGGCCAGGGCGCCTGGGCGCCGGCGCCCGTCACCGACTCAGCTCGCGTTTATAGCCAAAACGGCGTCGCCCTCCTCCAACTCGCCGAACATCTGTTGAAAAACGGCCACTACACCACGGCCCGGCAAGCCACAGCACCTAACGCGAAGCAAAAATCCTAGCGAGAATAACGAAAAAACTTACGCCTTGATGCAGGCGGCCCAGTGGTTGGGCCTGACTTCTCGCAATTGAGGCGCCGCCTCGCGGCACTCGTCAATTGCAATCGCGCAGCGCGGATGAAAGACGCAGCCCGAGGGCGGACTCAACAGGCTCGGCACCTCGCCGCCGAGGACGATCCGCTCGCGGCCGGCTTCCACTTGCGGGTCCGGGATCGGAATCGCCGACAGCAACGCCTTCGTGTAGGGATGGAGGGGGTTATCGTAGAGTTCCTGGCGGTCGGCGATCTCGACGACCTTCCCAAGGTACATGACCGCGATCCGGTCGCTGATATGGCGCACGACGGAGAGGTCGTGGGCGATGAACAGATAGGTCAGATGGAATCGCTCCTGCAGCTCTTCGAGCAGGTTGATGATCTGCGCCTGGATCGAAACGTCCAGCGCCGAGATCGGCTCGTCGCAGACGATGAACTTGGGTTCGAGCGCGAGCGCGCGCGCCACGCCGACCCGCTGGCGCTGGCCGCCGGAGAGCTCGTGGGGATAGCGGCGGGCCATCGATGGATTTAACCCCACCACCTTGAGCAGCTCCGCCACCCGCTCGCGCGATTCATTCCCGTTACGCGCCAGCCCGTGGACGTTGATCGGCTCGCCGACGATCTGCCCGATCGTCATCCGCGGGTTGAGCGAGCTGTAGGGGTCTTGAAAGACGATCTGCATCCGGCGGCGCACCGGCCGCAACTGTTCGTCGCTCATCCGCGTGAGATCCTGCCCTTCGAAAAAAACGTTCCCGGCGGTCGGGCGGTCGAGCTGGAGAAGACAGCGGCCCGTCGTGGTCTTGCCGCAGCCGGATTCCCCGACCAGCCCCAAAGTTTCTCCCTGGTGGATGGTGAAGCTCACGTCATCGACGGCTTTGATCCAGCCGACGACGCGCTGCGCGACCACGCCGCTGGTCACCGGAAAATATTTCTTCAGGCCGCGGACCTCCACGATCGGAGAACTTTGAATTTTTAATTTTGAGTTTTGAATTTCAGATCCGGAATTCATAATTCAACATTCAAAATTCAACATTATTATTTTAAGCTTTCGGCCACCCAGCATGCGGAGCGGTGGCCGTCTTCGATCTGCCTGAGCGGCGGCGTTTCGTGGGCGCACTTCTCCACGGCGAAGCGGCAGCGCGGCCGGAAGCTGCAACCGGGCGGCAGGTTCCACAAGTCCGGCGGCTGGCCGTCGATCGGCTCGAGCTTCGCCTTGCGCGGTTGATCCAGGCGCGGCACCGAGCGGAGCAGGCCGATCGTGTAAGGATGGCGGGGGTTGCGGTAGATCTCCGCCGCGGTGGCGCTCTCGATCACCTTGCCGGCGTACATCACGTTGACCCGGTCGGCATAGCGCGCCACCACTCCGAGGTTATGCGTGATAATGACCAGCGCGACGCCGAATTGCCTGCTGAGATTGCGCATCAACTCCAACAACTGCGCTTGAATCGTCACATCGAGCGCCGTCGTCGGCTCGTCGGCGAGAATGAGCTTGGGCCGGCAGGTGAGCGCGATAGCGATCATCACGCGCTGGCGCATCCCGCCGCTGAACTGATGCGGATATTCGCCGAGCCGGTGCTCGGGGTCCGCAATCCCCACCAGGCGGAGCAGCTCCAGCGCCCGCGCTCGCGCCTCTTCTTTCGAGACCGAGGCATGGGCCTCCAGCGTCTCGGTCAATTGGCGCCCGATCGTCAGCACCGGATTGAGCGAGGTCATCGGCTCCTGAAAAACCATTGCGATCTCCGCGCCGCGAATCCGCCGCATCTCCTCGTCGCCGAGCTTGAGCAGATCGCGTCCCTGGAAGTAAATCTCGCCGCCCTCGATGGACGCTTGCGGCCGGGGGGTAAGGCGCATGATCGACAGCGCGCTCATCGTCTTGCCGCAGCCGCTCTCGCCCACCAGCGCCACGGTCTCGCCTTCGCGCACGTTGAACGACACGCCGTCCACCGCCTTCACCACGCCCTGCGTGGTGTAGAGATAGGTTCTCAAGTCCCGCACTTCGAGCAAATCAGCCATCCTTCGATTCCCCTCAGGACGGTGAGCGTGTCGAACCGTGTAGCGCCTTCTCGATCGCCGCCATCTGGTTCTGGAGGTGCTTGATGACAACCGCCTCGGCCAGCTCCGCGTTTTTCTTGAGAAACGCGTCCATGATCTGGTCGTGTTCGCGCATCGAGTAGTCGAGCCGCTGCGGCAACTGGAGCGCGAGGATCTTGGTCTTGCGGATCTCCTGGCGCATCTGGTCGATCAACCGGTAGAGACGCTGGTTGCCCGCCAGTTCGGCGATGTAGCGATGGAAGCGGCTGTTGGCCTCGAAGTAGCGTTCGGTTTCCTTCGCCTTGTAGGCCTCTTTGAGCAGTTGGTGCAGCTCTCTCAGCCGCAGGATCTCTTCCGGCTGCGCGCGTTCCACCGCCAGTCGCGCCGCCAATCCTTCCAGGACGCTGGCGATCGAGTAGTACTCCTCGACCTCTTCCAGCGTCGGCTTGCTCACCGCCACGCCTTCGTTCGGCAAAAAAGTCACGTAGCCCTCCGCCTCCAGGCGGCGCAGCGCCTCGCGCAGCGGAACCCGGCTGACCTTGAGCGAAGCGGTCAGTTGCTCTTCGGAGAGCCTTTCGCCGGGTTTGAGCTTCCCCGTCACGATCGCCTCCTTTAGCTCCTCGGCGATGAGTTTGGTGAGAGAGCGGAAGCGCTTTTCCACGCGATCTTGCGCGCGCCTGATCATGGGCTCTCCTTCCGCCCGCGCTTGCTTTCATTTCGATCCGCCGGCGATGGGACCCTCCGCAACAGCTTCTTCAACGCCTCCCGCACGGTGCGCAACTGGCTCTTGACCGTAAAGACGTAGCCTCCGCCAAGCTGTCTTAGATAAACCTCGCGGCCGATCTTTAGATGGCTGACATCTTCGCCTTGCGCCATGATCAACTGCCCGCTTCGGTCGCGGATCAGCGCCAGCGCCAGCGGCGGGAGAAAGCCGTCGGGCGTGACGTACAGCATGGTGAAGGTTTCGATTTTCCCCTCCTCGCTCGGCGCGCGTTCTGCGGCTTTGGCTTTACGCTTGGGCCGGGGCCGCGGCGGCGCGGGCGTCCAGTGATTTTCCACTTGAACGCCGTTGGAGCGCTCTAATATCGTCACCAGATTATTCGCGCCCAAGCCGCCGGTGCTCTGCGCCAGCGCCCGCTTCGGCTCGCGCTTGAGCTTGACTTGCCCTTCTCCCCGCATTCTCAACGCGACTTCAACGATCTGCGCCACGCCGGTCGCGCCGATCGGATGGCCGCGCGCCTTGAGGCCGCCGGATGGATTGATCGGCAGCGGGCCGTCCATGGAAGTTTTCCCTTCCTCGACCGCCTGCCAGCCCTTGCCCGCCGGAAAAAATCCCAAATCCTCCGTGCTGATGATTTCAAACGGCGTGAAGGCGTCGTGGACCTCGGCGAAGTCGATCTCTTTCGGCGAAATGCCGGCCATCTGATAGGCGCGCTCGGCCGCTGCCTGGGTCGCGCGGAAGCAGGTAAACGACTCCCGCTCGCGCAGACCCACGGGTCCGGTCCCCTGGCCTATGCCGGAGACGAAGAGGTCGGTTTTCTCCGCCGTCACGACCACCGCGGCGGCGCCGTCCGTCATCGGCGAGCAATCATAGAGCCTGAGCGGCGTTGAGACAAGCTTGCTCGAGAGGTAGGTCTCCTCGGTAATGGGTTTTTGAAACTGGGCGAACGGGTTATGCGACCCGTTTAGGTGATTTTTCATCGCGACGAGCGAGAGAATGCGCTCAAGCTCCGAGTGGGAGAGACGGTAGCGCTTGCGGTAGCGCTCGGTGATCATCGCCGCCAGCGCCGGCATGGTCGCGCCGCACTGGCGCTCCTGCCGCTCGATCACCTCGGCCAGGATGCGCGTCGCGGCGCTCGTGCTGAGATGGGTCATCTTCTCCCCGCCCAGGACCAGCACGTGGCGATAGTAGCCCGATGCGACCGCCTGACAGGCCGTGTGCAGCGCCGCCGCGCCGGCCGAAGAAGCCGTCTCGACTCTGAGCGCCGGCAGTCCCGACAGGCCGAGCGCATCGGCCACCTGCGCCGCGATATTGCTCTCGCCGGTGAATTCCTCGGGGTTCATCGCGCCGATATACAGCGCGTCCACGTCTTGAACGGGAGAAGCGGACAAGGCGCGCGTGGCGGCCTCGCGCAAAAGCCCGATCAGCGTCTGGGAGCTTTTCCCAAACTTCGTCATTCCGACCCCAGCCAGGTACACGGCAGCCATCGCAATTCAATCTTATATACGACTTTCCATTAATTTCCACGCTGGAATGCGACTATCACCGCCGCCCGCCTGGGAGTCTCTCGGAGGGCCGGCGCGTGGGACGGGAGGGATCAATCGTACCTCGCGGCTACTCTCATCTCATGGGAGCAGCGCAACAACGACGTATCGCGTCGGCCCGGAGAGAGATTTCCAGGCGGGCTGTCTTCCAGGAACTTGACAAAGAACCACTCAGACTATAAATCAGGTAACGCAAACATCGGAAAGAAAGGAGAATCTTATGTCTGTTCGTGTCGGCGAAAAGGCGCCTGAGTTTACGCTTGACGGCGTCGTCAAAGGAGATTTCAAAACCGTCTCCTTGAAAGATTACCGCGGCAAGTGGCTGGTTTTGTTTTTCTACCCGCTCGATTTCACGTTCGTCTGACCCACCGAGATTAATGAATTCTCCGACAGGTTGTCGGAGTTCGAGCAACGGAATGCAGCAGTCGTGGCAGTCTCGACGGACAGCAAGTTTTCGCACAAGGCGTGGCTTCAGACCCCGCGCAAGAAAGGCGGCATCGAGGGATGCCAGTACCCGCTGCTCGCGGACTTTACCAAGAAGACGAGCGCGGACTACGGCGTCCTGCAAGAGTCCTCCGGCGTGGCGGTGCGCGGCCTCTTCTTGATCGAGCCGGAAGGAATCGTGGAGGCGATCCAGATCAACAATCTGCCGATCGGCCGCAACGTCGACGAGGCGGTGCGTCTGCTCGACGCCTTCCAGGAAAACAAGAAGCACGGCGTGGTCTGCCCGATCGGGTGGGCCAAGGGAAAAGAGGCGATCAACCCCGCCACAGCCGCAGCCTGGTTCGAGAAGCACGCGAAATAGCCGTTCGCGTACGCAGCATACCTGCGCGGGCGCCCGCGATCCTACTCCGGGTGCCCGTGATCTTTCCCATGCGGCGATGGGCGGCCGAGCCCGCCGCTGCCGCTCCGGAGGAAAAAGATGGAGACCATCGAGATTCCTCCCCTCTCCCAGAAGCGACTCCTCGGACTGTCGCGACAGACTCTAGAAAATTTCGTCCTCAAGCAGAACAGGCTGGCGCCGTTGGTGGATGATCCCCATCTGCTGACCTCGCGCTACGGCGCCTTCGTCAGCTTGCACCGGGGGCGCGAATTGCGCGGCTGCATCGGAACCTGCTTTCCGACCGACCCGCTTTACCAAACCGTCGCTGAGATGACCGAGGCGGCCGCCTCCCGGGACCATCGAGTTCAGCCGATTACTCCACGGGAGCTTGCCGAGATTGTGATCGATATTTCGGTTCTCAGTCAGTTAGAGCCCGCCGCCGCGCCGCTCTTTCTGGAAGCCGGCAAGCACGGCCTTCATTTGGAACAAGGACGAAGGCGAGGAGTCCTGTTGCCCCAGGTCGCAACCGAGCACGGCTGGGACATGGAAACTTTTCTCGCCGAGACTTGCGCCAAAGCGGGGCTGCCGAAAGACGCCTGGAAGTCGCCGGAGACTAAAATTTCCAGCTTCACCGCGTTGATCCTCGAGGAGGAGAGATGAGACGGCGCAACGCCCTCGCCTTTCTCGCCGGGTGGCTCCTCTTGCTGCCCCGCCGCGTGGCGGAGGCCGTCTGCAATCCTTCGATGGTCCGCCTGTTGGAAGGCGGGCGCGATCTGGTCCAGCTCCGCCCGGGCCGCTCGCCCCGGCTGGCCAACTACTCGATTCAGTGGTTCGGCCATTCGAGCTTTCTCATTCAGTCGGGAAGCGAAACCAAAGTCGTCACGGACCCGAACTTCAACGTCACGCCCGGCATCGCGGCTGACGCCGTCACCGTGAGCAACGACCACTTCACCCACAATAACGTCGGCGCGGTCACGGGCAATCCGGTGATCCTGAGAGGCATCACGCTGCGCCAGACGTGGAATCCGATACGGACGAGCGTGAAGGACATCACGATCGTCAACATTCCGAGCCAGCGGGGACCGGCTTGGGGCGAGGTGGCGAACTCGATCTTCATCTACGAGATGGGGAGCCTCTGTCTCGCGCACCTTGGAAATCTGGGGCATCTCCTGACGCCGGAACAGGAAAAGGTTTTGCAGAAAGTGGACGTGCTGATGACGCCGATCGATGCGATGACCAATCTCGGCTTTGAAGACTTGCTGAAGGTGATCGGGCAGGTGCGGCCGCCGATCGTGATCCCGATGCACTACGACGCGCCGCGCCAGGTCGAGCTGTTTGCCAATTTTGTCGGCGCGCGCCATCCCATCCGCCGGATCAAGGATACCCAGCTCGTTCTCAGCCGTCCGATGCTGCCCGCCGCCACCGAAATCTTCATCATGACCCACCCCCGCCCGCTCTTTTCCTGGGAGTGACTCCTCCACGCGTCAGTCGGCCCAGGTTGGATTCTTCATGGCACGGGGAACAACCGCGGCACACTGTTGTCCGTGGGGCGAGCCGTGAAAGGCGACGGCACTGAACGTGAAGTTTCAGTGTTGCAGAGACCTATTGCCGTCGACTGGAAGGGCTTGCCCCACGGACACTGAACGATCGGGGTTAGGTTACGTATTTTACTTCACCATTTGTTAGTGTTATAAAAATCGAATTAGGCATGAGCCTGGAAGGACTTTTAGTGAATCAGAGAGAGGTCAAGTTTTTCCGCCGGCTTCTCAAGCAGCGCGTTCAAGAGCTACTCACGGAAGCGGGTAAGACGGTCGAAGGAATGGATGAGGATGAGAATTTTCCCGACCCGACAGACCGGGCGTCCTTGGAATCCAACCGCAACTTCATCCTGCGCATCCGCGATCGCGAGCGCAAGCTGATCGTCAAAATCGAAGAGGCGTTGGCGCGATTGGACGACGGAACTTACGGCGTCTGCGAGGAATGCGGAGAAAAAATCGGCGCCGAGCGGCTCAAGGCCCGGCCGGTGACGACCCTCTGCATCGACTGCAAATCGGACCAGGAAGTCGAAGAGAGAAAAAACCGACGGCTCGTCTAGCTCTCCCCCGATCCGCATGAGAATCAAGAAGGCGGTCATTCCGGTTGCCGGCTTGGGCACGCGGCTGCTCCCGGCAACCAAAACGGTCCCCAAGGAGCTGTTGCCGATCGTCGACGTTCCGGCGATTCAATACGTCGTCCAGGAGGCGGTGGACTCCGGCGTCGACGAAATCATCTTCGTCACCGGCAGAGGAAAGGACGGCATCGAAGATCATTTTGACGAGTCGCCCGAGCTCGTGCAGGTCCTGGAGCAGCGCGGGCAAAAGGAGCTGGTAGAACAGCTCAAAGCGATCTCCAAAATGGTCGAGGTCGTCTCGGTCAGGCAAAAGCAACCCCTGGGGCTCGGCCATGCCGTCCTTTGCGCCCGGGATCTGGTGGGCAGCGAGCCGTTTGTCGTTTTATTGCCGGATGATATTATCGACGCCGAGGTGCCGTGCGTGCGGCAGTTGCTGGAGGTCTTCGAGCAGACGAAAGAATCGGTCCTGGCGCTTCGCCGGGTGCCCAAGTCCGAAGCGCACCGCTACGGAATCGTCGGCGGCAAAGCGATGAGCGAGCGGCTCTGCCAGGTCGATACGGTGGTGGAGAAGCCTCAGCCCGCCGACGCGCCGTCGGAGCTGGCCATTGTCGGACGTTACATCTTCCGGTCCGAGATTTTTTCCATGCTGGAAAAGGTCGCGCCCGGCAGGGGCGGCGAGATCCAGTTGACGGATGGCATTGCCGGGCTTTTGCGCGAACGAAAAATTTTTGGTTATGAGTTCTCCGGGATCCATTACGACGTCGGCGACAAGCTCGGCCTCGTGCGCGCGACCGTAGCCTACGCGCTCAAGCGAGCCGATCTCCGGGAGCCGCTGAAAAAATTTCTGGCACAGGCTGTCAACGAAAAGCTCTAGCTGCTATATTTTCCGGGGCGGGGGGTAACTGAAAACTAAAAACTGATAACTTGATTTTCGTGGGGCCGTAGCTCAGCTGGGAGAGCGTCGCGTTCGCAACGCGAAGGCCGTGGGTTCGACTCCCATCGGCTCCACCAAATTTTTGCTTCGCAAAAATTTGAGAGCATTGGAGCATTCGACATTAGAACAATGGAACAAGAGAAGGCCCAAAGAACTGCGAGAATGCGGTCTACTGCTCCATTGCTCTAGTGTTTTTTGCCGATATCGACAAGGAAGGAAACAAAGCGGGCGGCCTTTTTTCCGCTAGAGTGCCGGGTCACCTGGCTCTCCAACTCATCCAACCGCGACCATAGCCCATGCTTGAGGCTTTTGATCTCTACTTCCCGGGTCGCCAGGAGCAGGTCTCGCTGTTTTATCTCGGTCAGGAGCTTTTCAATTTCTCCGTGGATCTTCTCTTCCAGCCCCTCGAGGTCCCTTTCTTTGGCGCAAAGCAGAGAGTATTTTTCCTCGATTTTTTTCTCCCAGTCCTCCAAATTCACGACCGTCGACGCTTCGAGATTGATGAGGCCCCGGGGGCGGCCGTTGCGCGGCTGTTTTTGCGCCGTGCGCGCCAGCAGCGTCGCCAGTTTTTTCTCCAGACCGCGAACCCGGGCCGCCTCCTGCCTGGCGCTGGACTCAGCTTGCTTCAGGCGCGCGGCGATTTCATCCACGAGCCGCGCATTTCCTCTGGTCCGGCTCCGCGCACCCTTGGACGATCTCCCTTTCCCTTTGCCGCGCACGCTCACAACCTACCCCTCGCTGTCCCGGTTGATTTTACTGGGAATATTCCGCTGGCTAGAAATCGGTCGGAGCATAGTCAAAGAACGGCGGGAATGCAAGCAAAAAAAGAGTTGGAACCGATCTAGGCGCCGGTCGAAGCAGCGCCGCCTTGGGCTTGAAGCACGGCCCATGCCTCGTCCCGATAGGTGAGGCGGGTCGCTTCGCACGGCGCCACCCGAAACGAGCGATACCGATTCAGCGACGTTCCGGTAATCCGGCACAGCACCGCGGCGATCGGAAAATGGTGGCTCACGATGACGGCTGTTTCATCCGGCCGGTGACGCCGCGCGATGCGGCTCATTCCCTCCCACACCCGCGCATCGACCTCGGTCAGCCGCTCGCCGCCGGGAATCAAAACCTCCCCCGGCCGCTCCCGCCACTCCCGCAAAAAGTCCGGCATGGCGGAGTGGATCTCGGCGAACGTCAACCCCTCGAGCTCGCCGTGGTCGAGCTCGCGCAGGCGCTCTTCGACGACGACGGCCAGGTTGTGAGTTTGCCCGATGATGGCCGCGGTTTGAACGGCCCGCTTGAGGTTGCTGGAATAGATCGCGGCGATCGTCTCGCCGCTTAAGGCGGTGGCTACACCAGCCGCTTGCCGCCGGCCGGTATCATTGAGATCCAGGTCCGTCACTCCCTGGCACCGTCCTTGAAGATTCCACTCGGTCACTCCGTGGCGCAGTAAGATGATTTGCATAAGTCCGTCGCCGCGCGCCCGTTGCTCAGCCTTCTTCGAGAAAGCTCGGCTGTATGTCGATCTTGGCTTTGGCTTTGAGATTGTCGAGCAATCTCGCCAGCGCCTTTCGCCGCTTATCCGTCAACGCCTGCTCCATGATGCGGCCCTTCTGCTTTGCGAAGAGCTCCATGTCCGCCCCCTGGCTGCCCTTAAACGCCAGGATATACACAGCCTCTTTCTGGGCGTACAAACGGTCGGCTACCGGCTGGTGCCGGGATAACGCGATGTCTTCCGGCTTGGCGTCTTGCAACCGCCCGATTTTCGGCATGTCGGAGTCGCTGCGCAGAAACCATCCGGTCTCGTTCACCTGGACATTTTGCTCTTTGGCGGCCTTGTGGATGTCGCGGTCCTTCTTCAACTGTTCCAGCACCGCCTGAGCCTTCTGTTTCGCCAATTCCAGCGCCTTGGTCTGTTTGAGCCTCTTCTCGATCGTCGGGCGCGCCGCTTCGAGCGGGAGAAGCGCGGACTCTTTGCGGTCCTTGACCCTCAAGAGAACATAGCTGACAGCGGCTTCGATGGGGGGACTCAGCTCTCTGACGGCCAACGAAAAAGGGGCGCGTTCCAGAGCTTCCACTTCGCTCAACCCATGCGGGACATCGTCGGTGCTGAAATACGGCGTCACTTCAAGGGTGAGTTTTCGCTCCCTTGCAATCGCCGCGAGGTCGGCCCCGGAAGCGACTTTCTGGCGGTCCGTCTCGGCGGCCTGCGCCGCCTTCGCCTTCCCTGCCTCCGCCCTGAGCGCCCGGAGGAGCTCCGGCGTGGCCTCCTTCAGCCCCGTGGTTTTTTCTTCCCTCATCTCTTCGATCTTGAGAATATGGTAACCTGCCGGGCTTTCGACCACACCGGTCACCCCGCCCTTTTTCAAACCGGCCAGCGCCTGTTCGATGGCGGGAAACAGTTGGCCCGGTTTCACCCATCCCAGGTCCCCACCCTGGGACGCGCTTGCGTCTTCGGAATACTTTTTGGCCAACGACGCGAAATCCTTCCCGGCGCGGGCCTCTTGCAGCGCCGCTTCAGCCCGCTGCTGCGCGCTCTCCTTCTGCTTGAGGTCGCGGCCGGGCGGTGTTCGAACGAGGATGTGGCGCAGCTTGAGCGAGCGGGGCTCAAAAAATTTCGCCCGCCGCAGGTTGTAGGCCTCTTCAATCTCTTTGTCTGAAACCTTGAGCTGGGAGCCGAACTGGTCGAACGGATAGCTCACGTACTCCACCTGGACCTTGAGCGGCGCCTTCAACGTGTCCTTGTTGCGTTCGTAATAATTTTTGATCTCCTCCTCGGTGAGCTTGACCTGGCCGACGAAATCGCCGGGCGCGAGGCGGATGAAAGAGAAGTTGACCCTTTCTTCCCGAACGCGGTATTGGTCGCGCACCTCCTCCTCGGTCACCTCCAGCGCGTCCTGGACTAGGTCGTAGAGTTTTTGGATGGCGATCTGTTCGCTGCGCTCCGCCTCGAACTGGCCGGGCGCGATGCGGCTCTGCCGCATAACCTGCAGGTAGCGATTCTTGCTGAACTGACCGTTGACTTGAAACTCCGGCATGCGCGCGATCGCTTCCGACAACTCTTCCTCCGTCGCCTCCAACTCGAGCCTGCGAGTCTCTTGCAGAAGCAGGCGGCGCTGGATGAGTTCTTCCAGGACTCTGTTTTTAAGTTTCAAATCTCGGATCAATTGCTCCGTCAGCGCCCCTTTGAAAAGCTCTCGTTGCTGCTCGATGACTCGCTGGAAATGGAGCAAAAACTCGCGCCGGCTGATGGTTTCGCCGTTGATCTGCATCGCCTCGTCGGCCGCCTGCTCGTTGAGGCTTCTGCCGCCGTAGAACAGCACGAAGACGACGATCACAAGCAGGAGCAGGAAGATAACGACCCACGATCGTTTTCGTTTGCGCAGAAAATCAAGCATCGTCGTTGAATCCTTTCACGCCGAAGACTGGCCGGCCGGCAGGTTTTTTATGATAAGGAATGACTCGCGTCATTGCAAACGCGCGCCTCCCGCAAGAACGCCCGTTCTACGTTTCGGCGTCATCTTGCTACCGCGGAACAAATTTGTTATTTTCTCAATAACTTAGCTCTTCTTCCGGGAATCAAAAGGAGTTTTGTTCATGCTGGATTCCCTATTCAGCCTGTTTTCGAACGATCTAGCGATCGATTTAGGAACCGCCAACACTCTGATCTACGTTAAGAACGAGGGGATTGTCTGTAACGAGCCGTCGGTCGTCGCTGTGCAACACAGAAACGAGCGCGGCGGCAAGAAGGTCCTCGCGGTCGGAGCGGAAGCGAAAAAAATGCTCGGCAGAACGCCGGGCAGCATCGTCGCGATTCGCCCGCTCAAAGACGGCGTGATCGCGGATTTTGAGATCACCGAAGCGATGCTGCGCTATTTCATCCGCAAGGTGCAGAACCGCCACACCCTCGTGCGTCCCAGGATCATTATCGGCGTGCCGTTCGGCATCACCGAGGTCGAGAAACGCGCGGTCCGCGAGTCGGCGGAATCGGCGGGGGCCAGGGAAGTCTATCTCATCGAAGAGCCGATGGCGGCCGCGATCGGCGCCGGCTTGCCGATCACCGAACCGACGGGCAGCATGATCGTCGACATCGGCGGCGGGACCACCGAGGTCGCCGTCATCTCGCTCTCGGGGATCGTTTTTTCCCGCTCGATCCGCGTCGGCGGAGACAAAATGGACGAGGCGATCGCCCAGTTCATCAAGCGAAAGTACAAGTTGTTGGTCGGCGAGAGGACCGCGGAGCTGATCAAGATTACGATCGGCTCGGCCTATCCCGGCGATGAAATTCAAACCATGGAGATCAAAGGACGAGACCTCGTTTCCGGCGTTCCCAAGACCGTCGTCATCACCGACAAGGAGATCCGCGACTCGCTGGTCGAGCCGCTCAATCAGATCGTCGAGGCGGTCCAGATCTCGCTCGAACGCACGCCCCCGGAGCTGGCCTCGGACATCGTGGACCGCGGCATCGTCCTCGCCGGCGGCGGGGCGCTTTTGCGGAACATGGACTTGTTGTTGCGCGAAGAGACCGGACTGCCGGTGGTGCTGGCCGACGACCCGCTCACGGCGGTGGTCATGGGCGCAGGCAAGGCCCTGGATGAGTTGACGTTGTTGAAGGAGGTCGCAACCAGTTAGACCGCGCTTGACCGCAACCCGCCGTTGAGCGCGGGCTGAGAGCTCCATGCTTTCTTTTGTTCGCCGCTATCAAGTCCTGGTAAGTTCGTTCCTCTGCGTTCTGCTGTCACTTTATCTCGTCGCTCCCGCCGCGAAAGGGGGAAGCCGGGCCGATCCGATCGGTCCGATATTGATCGCCTTGATTCGTCCGCTTCAGACCGGCGTGCGCGCCGTCGTCTCAGGAACCAAGGACGTGTACCAAGGCTATCTGGCCCTCATCGGTCTCAGCGCCGAGAACGACCGGCTGCGATCCCGTATCGTCGAGCTGGAGGCCGAGAGGAATCGTCTCCTCGAAGCGGAAGCAACCAACAAGCGGCTGCGCGAGCTCATGGACTTTCGCTCCGAACTGCCTCCCGGCTCGATCACCGCCTCCGTGATCGGCAACAGCGCCAGCACCTGGTTTAACAGCGTCCTGCTGGACAAGGGAACAAGCCACGGGGTGAATAAAGGCATGGGCGTCGTATCTCTCATGGGAGTGGTCGGTCAGGTCGTCTCCGCCACCTCGAAAAACGCCAAGGTCCTGCTGATCACGGACCCTCATAGCGGAGTGGACGTGCTGACGCAGCAAAGCCGCGCCCGGGGCATCGTCGCGGGATCGCTGGAAACCGGACCGATCATGAAATATGTTAAGCGCAGCGAAGACCTTCAGGAGGGAGAGCGGCTGGTCACCTCGGGCCTGGATGGAGTTTTTCCGAAGGGGCTCCTCGTAGGGACGATCTCCAAGGTCCAGAAGAAGAGCTTCGGGCTGTTCCAGCACGTCGAGGTCAACCTCGCGGTCGATCCGTCCCGCATCGAGGAAATTCTCGTGGTGCGGGGGCAACCGGCGCAGGCGCAGAACTAGAGCCGGGACGAGTTCCACGTGAACGTAGGCGTTTAATGAGATTATCTCTGCTCTTCATCGCCGCAGGTTTTCTCGTCGTGCTGTTGCAGACGACCGTGCTCCACCTGCTGCCGCTCGGCCGGTTTGTTCCGGACCTGGCGCTGGTGCTATGCGTCTATCTGGGGTTAAATCATCCCACGGTCGGCGCCGTGCTGGGGTCTTTCATCCTGGGCTACTCCGTCGATGTCTTTTCCGCCGGCGGCGTGCTCGGCCTCAACGCCTTCGCCTTCTCGCTGGTCTTTCTCGCCGTCTATGTTAGCTCTCGAGCCATCTGGGTCCATAGCCCTCTATCGAGCGCTCCGGTGGTGTTTTTCGCCTCGTGGATCAAAGTCGCCGCGTTGCAGGGGGTATGGACGCTGTTTCTGGCGATGGAAGGGCTGGGCGCCGGCGCTCTGAAGTACACTCTCGTCGATGCGATCCTGGCGGCCGTCTTAGCCCCCGGAATCTTTTCCCTGCTCAAGCGCGGCCAGAGTTACCTCGAAGAGGTGCGGATGCCCGTGCTATAGTGCCGTCATGATTCCTTTGAGCTCTCAAAAAGAAGTTCCGCCGGAGTTTCGCCAGCGCACGCAGGTCCTGTTCGCCATCGTTGGCGTCGCGCTCGCGTTTCTGGTCTGCCGGTTGTTTTTTCTCCAGGTCGTTGACGGCGAGCGTTACACCTATCTCTCGGAGAACAACCGCATCCGGCTCAAACGGATCCCCGGCACGCGGGGGATGATCTTCGATCGCAACGGCCAGCTCCTGGTCGACAGCCGCCCCTCGTTCGATCTCCTGTTCGTCCCCGAAGACGCGCCGGAGCGGGAGAAGACGCTGGGCGAGTTGGCGCGCTTCCTGGGCCGGGATGTCAACGAGTTCCTGGACCTGCTCGAAGAGAACAAAGGCCGCCCCCCTTTCGAAGAAATCGTTTTGGGAAGAGACGTGGACTGGCGCACGGTGGTTGCGGTCGAATCGCATCAGCTCGAACTGCCCGGGGTAACGCTTCGCACCCGGCCGCGGCGCAGCTATCTGATGAATAGCATGGCTGCTCATCTGCTCGGCTACCTCGGCGAGATCGGCCCCCGGCAGTTGAAACTGCAGAAGGTCAAGGGCTACAGCATGGGGGATGAGATTGGCCAGTTTGGTCTGGAGCGTACCTGGGAAGAATTTCTGCGCGGCCGCAGCGGCGGACAACAAGTGGAAGTGGACGCGCTGGGCCGGCGCGTTCGGACGTTGCACGAAGTCGCAGACGCGCCGGGGTATAACGTTTCCCTGACTCTCGATTGGGAGCTTCAAGAAATTGCCGCGCAGGCTTTCCAGGGGAAAGAGGGCGCCGTGGTGGCGCTGGAAGTCGATACCGGCGCCATTCTCGCCATGATCAGCACGCCGGCCTTCGATCCCAACACCTTCGCCCGGGGAATTACCGGCGACGAATGGCGCGCGCTCACGCGCGACCGCCTGCACCCGCTGAACAACCGGTCGATCCAGGGACAATATCCGCCCGGGTCCACGTTTAAGCTGATCCTGGCCATCGCCGCCTTGGAGGAAGGCGCGATCCATCCGGACACGCAGCTATCGTGCAAAGGATCCATGATGTTCGGCAACCGGGCCTTCCGCGACTGGAAAAAGGAAGGACACGGGGCGGTCAATCTCCGCAAAGGACTGGTACAATCCTGCGACGTCTATTTTTACCAGATCGGCCAACGGCTCGGCGTGGACCGCATCGCCCACTACTCGCGCGCGCTGGGGCTCGGGGAAAAAACCGGCATTGCGCTCGAGGACGAGAAGGGCGGCCTGGTTCCGGACAGCCAGTGGAAACAGCGACGCTACGGGCAGCCCTGGTTTCCCGGAGAGACGCCGTCGTTGGCGATCGGGCAGGGCTATCTCACCGTGACGCCTCTCCAGATGGCCAACCTTTACGCCGCTTTCGCCAATGGAGGAACCGTCTATCGGCCGTGGTTTGTGCGCAAGGTGGAATCGCTCGACGGCACGGTGATCCGTGAATATGGACCGGAGAAGATCCGCTCCCTGCCGCTCAAGCAATCGACGCTCGACCTGGTGCGCGAGGCGCTGGCGGACGCGGTGAACAGCGGAGAAGGAACGGGCGGCGCGGCCAAGTCCCAGCTCATCCGGATCGCCGGCAAGACCGGCACGGCTCAGGTCGTCGAGATGAAAGGGCAGATCGTCAAGAGCGAACAGCTCGCCTATCTCATCCGAGATCATGCCTGGTTTATCGCCTTTGCGCCGGCGGACAAACCTGAGATCGCCGTCGCGGTGCTGGTGGAGCACGGCGGTCACGGCGGCGCGGCGGCGGCGCCCATCGCAAAAAAGATCATCGAAAAGTACGCTGCCGGCCGGACCTCGCCCCCGCCGTCGGTCGAGCAGCTCGCCGGCGCGCCGGGAGGGACGCGTGCTGATTGATCGCAGGCTGGCGTCGCACTTCGACTGGACGATCCTCGCCGTCAGCGTCGCGGTCGCGGCGCTGGGAATTCTCACCATCTATAGCGCCAACTACAGCGTCACCGAGCACAGGTCCGGCGCTCTCGCCTGGAAGCAGATCTATTGGTTCCTGCTGGGCATCGTCGTGATGCTGAGCGCGTTGACTTTCGATTATCATCACATCGACCGCTTCGCCTACCCGGTCTATGGTGCGGTTCTGGCCTCTCTGCTGCTCGTTCTTGTCATCGGATCGGTCGGCGGCGGCTCGCAGCGCTGGCTCAACCTGGGATTTTTCACTCTCCAACCTTCCGAAGTCGCCAAGCCCGCTCTCGTCGTCGCGCTGGCAAAATTTTTCCAGTACGACGAGCCGCTTGACGGCTACCGGCTGCGCGACCTCTCGGTGCCCTTCCTGTTGATCGCGCCGCTCGCCCTGCTGACGCTCGTCCAGCCCGACCTGGGCACCGCGGTCATCCTGGTGTTGGTTTTCATCAGCGTGGTCTTGATGGGGGGGCTGCGCATCCGCTCTTTTCTCTATCTCGTCGCCACCGGGCTGGCGCTGCTGCCCATCGCCTGGCATTTTTTAAAGTCTTACCAGCGCGACCGCATTCTGACGTTTCTTAATCCGGACCTCGACCCGCTCGGCGCCGGTTACCACATCATCCAGTCCAAGATCGCCGTCGGCTCCGGGAGATTTTTGGGAAAAGGCTTTCTCAACGGCACCCAAAACCGGCTTGATTTTCTCCCCGCGCAGCATACCGACTTCGCCTTCGCGGTTTTCGCCGAGGAATGGGGGTTTCTCGGCTGCGTGATCCTGCTTGGGCTTTACTTCGCGTTGATGGTGGTGGCGCTCAGAGTCGTGGCGCGGGCCAAAGACCGGCTCGGAGCGATCCTCGCCTTCGGCATGCTGAGCATTTTTTTTTGGCAGGTGGGGATCAATACGGCGATGGTCACCGGCATGATGCCGGTCGTGGGGATTCCGCTGCCGCTGCTCAGCTACGGCGGCTCTTCGATGGTATCGATGATGGTCGGCGTCGGCCTGCTGATCAACGTCAGCATGCGACGCTTTACTTTCTAGGCGGTAGGGGCGACCGGCCGCGTAAAGCGGCGAGGCCGCCACGCGGCTTTTCGCCGGTCGCCCCTACGTGACGTCTTCTTTACCCAATCACATTGTCGATCGCCTGGATCAGCTTGGCCTTCGGCGCGGCGCCGACGATCTGCTCCTTCACGACGCCGCCCTTAATGATGATGAGATTGGGGATCCCGCGCACGCCGTAGCGCGACGGGGTGAGCGGATTGTCGTCGACGTTCATCTTGGCCACCTTGAGCCGCCCCTGATATTCGCCGGCCAACTCCTCCACCACCGGCGCGATGACTTTGCATGGCCCGCACCACGGCGCCCAGAAGTCGATCAGCACCGGGAGATTGGAGCGAATCACCTCCGCCTCGAAATCGGCATCGCTTACCTGTAGAACGTTTGCCATTGTTCGTCCCTTTCTTTGAATCCGTGTAAAAAACGTGAGGCGTGAATGTGAAAGGGCGACCGGCCGCGTAAAGCGGCGAGGCCGCCACGCGGCTTTTCGCCGGTCGCCCCTACGGTTGCCCGTTGTCTATCGCTAAAGCGTCGTTAAAAATTTAACTAGCGTCCGCACGCCGAATCCCGTGCCGCCTTTGGGGCAGAGAGGGCTATCCTTTTCCGCAAACGCCGGTCCCGCGATATCGAGATGCGCCCAGGGAATGTCGGCGACGAACTCCTGCAGCAGCAGCGCGGCGGTGATCGCCCCGCCGTAAGAGCCGCCGATATTTTTGATATCCGCGACGCTGCTTTTGATCTCTTCGCGATATTCCTTGACCAGCGGGAGCTGCCAGAGCTTCTCCCCCGCCTCTCTCCCGCAACCGATCAGCTTCTCGGCCAGCGCCTGCCGATTGCTGAAAATTCCGGCGACTTCGTTGCCCAGGGCGACCATACAGGCCCCGGTAAGAGTCGCCAGGTTGATCATGTAATCCGGCTTCTCTTTGGCCGCGAGGGCCAGGCCGTCGGCCAAAATCAACCTTCCCTCGGCGTCCGTGTTCAGGACCTCGACCGTCTTGCCGTTCAAATAGCGGATGACGTCTCCCGGCTTCTGCGCGCTGCCGCTCGGCAGATTGTCCGTGGTCGGGATATAGCCCGTCACTTCGACTTGCGGCCGGAGCACGGGCAGCCGGCTCATAGCGCCGATGATCGCGGCGCCCCCCGCCATATCGAGTTTCATCGTCTCCATCGACTTGGCCGGTTTGAGCGAGAGGCCGCCGGAGTCGAAGGTAATCCCCTTGCCGATCAGCGCGACTCTCTTCTTCGCCTTTCCCTGCGGCTTGTAGCGAATGACGATAAAGCGCGGCTCCTCCACGCTCCCGCGATTGACCGCCAGCAGGCCCGCCAGCTTCATCTGCTGAATCTTTTTCTTGTTCCACACCTCTACGGTCAGTCCCCGGCCGCGACAGTGGCGCCGCGCCTGCTCTCCCAGGAAGCGCGCGGTGGTGACCGAAGGCGGCTCGTTGACCAGATCGCGGGCGAGGCAGACGCCCGGGGCGATATCCTGGGCGAGACCCGCCGCCCGCGCCAGCGCATCGCTGCTCTTTAAGCCGGGACGGAAAAACGTCACGCGCTGGATCGCGGTCGCCGGCTTGCGCTCCGATCGATACTTCTCGAACTGATAAGCGGCGAGCGAGATTCCTTCGACGACCGCCGCCGCGGCGGCGCTCTCGCCATCCTTGTCCGGCGCGAAGAAAAAGCCGATTTCCCGCGCTCCCTGCGCCGACGCTTCCTTGCGCGCCCGCGCTCCCGCCTTTCTCCAGGAGTCAGCGTCGATCTCCTCTCCTTTTCCCAAGCCGACGAGCAGGAGATTCGCCGCGGGGAGCATCCCGCTCGTGGTGTAAAGCAGCGCGCTCCCCTCCGACGCGGTGAAGCGGCTCCGGCGGATTCGTTCCGCGAGCCCGCCCCGTAGCCGTCGGTCCAGGCGGCGCAGCAACGCCCCTTCGATCTCGCTCTCTTTCACGGGGACAGCGAGCAGATCGGTCCTTACGTGCTCGGCCTGCTGATCTCTGAACTTTACTTCCATCCAAACCCCTCTTAGCTCTTTTGCCGAATCAGGTTCATGAACTCGTTGCGCGTCTCTTGCCGGGTCCTGAAAGCGCCCAGCAGTGTGCTGGTGATGATCAGCGAATTTTGCTTCTCCACGCCGCGCATCCGCATGCAGAGGTGTTCCGCTTCGATGACGACCGCGGCGCCCAAAGGATTGAGCTTCTCCATGATCGTCGTCGCGATCTGGCTCGTCAGCCGCTCCTGGACCTGAAGCCGGCGGGCAAAGACGTCGACCAGCCGGGCCAGCTTGGAGACGCCGATGATCTTGTGGCGCGGCAGGTAGGCTACGTGCGCTTTGCCGAAGAACGGGAGCAGGTGGTGTTCGCAGAGAGAGAAGAAATCGATGTCCTTCTGGACGATCATCTCTTCGTAGTCTTCGGTGAACACTGCGTTGTTGATCACCTGGTCCGGGTCCATGTGGTAGCCGCGGGTAAGAAACGCCAGCGCTTCGGTGACGCGGTGCGGGGTCTTTTTAAGCCCTTCCCGCTCGGGATTTTCTCCTATGGATTGGAGGATCGCGCGGATATGCTCTTCCATTTGATCGTTTTTCACAAACCTTGCCTTACGGAATTGAAGCGAGATTGCCGGAGATTCGGCGGTCGAACGTTAAAAAAAATAGCACTTACCTACGGGGAGGTCAAACCTGAGCGTCAGAGCGTCCGCGCGAGCCGCGGCTTACAGCCTCTCCAACAGCCACTGCGGAGTGAGCCGGATCGCGTAGATATTCAGCAGCGTGAAGTAGTCCGTGACCAGCAGCAGACCCACCAGGACCAGCAGAACGCCGGCGACGACGTGAACGTAGCGGAGGTAACGGCGGAACGCGCGGGAGAATTCAAAAAAAGAGTCGATGGCGACGGCGCTCAAAAAAAACGGGAGCGCAAGACCCGCCGCATAAGCGGTGAGAAGAAAGACGCCCTCGCTCAGCCGGCTCGAGGTCGCCGCCCAGGTAAGGATCGCGCCGAGGATCGGCCCGACGCACGGAATCCAGGCCACGGCGAAAGTGACGCCGACCAACGCGGAGCCGACGTAGCCCGCCGGTTTGTCCTTGAGATTGACCTGAAAGTAGCGTTCGAGAACCGAGATTTTCAAAAACCCAAGGAGGTAAAGGCCCACCAGCACAATCAACGCCCCGCCCAACACCCGAATTGCGCTCCGATAACCTGCAAACAGGCCGCCCAAAAAACTGGCCGAGACTCCCAGGGAGACGAAGACGATGGAGAATCCGAAGATGAACGCCAGCGAGTTGATCACGACTCTGCGGCGGACCACGCCCCGGCCTTGCGCGCCCTGCATCTCTTCCAGCGACACGCCGGAGATAAAAGAGAGATACGACGGAATCACCGGCAGCACGCAGGGAGAGAGAAAGGAGAGGAGACCGGAGGTGAAAGCGACAAAGAGGCTGATTTCCGTCATCGCTTGCCGTCCAGCAAATCTTTAATGAGTTGCTTGGCCCCCGCGCCGTCCCACTTGGCCGGGCCCCACATCCTGGCGAGCCCCTCGCCTTTAGGGCCGATCAGATAAGTCGTCGGCAAACCCCATGCCCCGTAGAGCAGGCCGATTTCACCCTCGGGATCGAAGAGCGCGGGATAGGTAAACTTAAGCTCCCGAACGAAGGCCAGCGCGTCGTCCCGGCTGTCCTTCACGTTGACCGCGACAATCACAAAGCCCCTGGCTTTGTACTCCTGGTAAAGCCGCTCCATCTGCGGCATCTCTTCCCGGCACGGCACGCACCAACTGGCCCAGAAATTCAACATCACAAGCTTGCCGCGGAAGTCGGTTAACGCTACCTTCTTCTCCGCGCCGTCGACCGACGCCGGCTTCCACCACCGGCGCACTCTCTGCCAGAGCGAAGACTTGGGCGCGGCCCGGCCCTCCGAAAGCAGCGGCAGCGCAAATTCCGGCGTTGGAGAGGAATCTTTCATCGCCTCCAGGTTGGGCACCAGCTTGTAGTTCACCGCTCCGCTTGCGCCAGGTTGCGGCGCGATCGCGCCGCCCCACAGCCAGAGGCCGGCGAAGACGAGCAGAAAGCTCCGAGTGAGGATATTGCCATTCATTGCGGTAGTCGTCTTGTATGAATCTAGCCAATGGCTCTGCGAGAAGCAATCCTCGCTCTAAGAACCCCGCGCCACGTGTAAAAGTTCCCGCGCCGGAGCGGCGCTAATCTTCCGTCGTCGGTTCCGGCAAGAGAATCTCTTCGCCTAACTTCGTCACGATCCAGCGATGGATGTCTCTGACAATTGCCTCGCCGCCGGCCTCGCCCATCATCCAGTGGCCGCGGTCCGGGTACTCTTTCATCTCACCCCCCAACCGCTCGGCCAACTCGCGTTGCGACGCGACGGGCACGACTCGATCCTCGCCGCCCGCGACCACCAGGACCGGACAGCGGATTGGATTCGGCTGCGCCGGGATGTCGCGGTCGAAAAAATCTCCGATCAGATGAGGTGACTCCGGGACCAGCGACTTGAGCAACTCCGACTGCCGGTCTTCGCGGACCGTATTCAGCCAGCTCCGCCGGAAGTCTTTTTCTTCGATGCGAAATGGGCGGCGGAGAAATAACAGCGGCGCATATTTGAGGCGCAGAAGCCGCATCGCCGGCGGCAGCGCCGGTTGGATCGCCCTTGGCGCGAGGCCGGCAACTTGAATCAAGGCGGACACATTTTCTTCTTCAGCCGCTTGCCGCGCGATCCAGCCCCCAAGACTATGACCCAGGAGGATCGGCGGACAGGGCGACTCGCCGATGACCCGCTTGATATCGCTTACGCAATCCTGGAACGTGAGCTGCCGCAAAACTTCGAGCGGACTCTCCTCAAACCGCCCTCTAAAGTTCATCGCCCAACACTCCCAGCCGAGATTGCAAAAATGGGTATCCCACGGCTTCCAGCAGAGACTCGATGTCCAGGGGCCGTGAACCAAGATCAGCGGCGATTTAAATTTTAGCTGCTCGGGCGGAGAGACGTCCACCGGCAGGTTGCCGATCCACTTTTCCATTGCGTGGAACCTTACCAACTCATCCTACAAACGACAAAGCCCTTCGGGATTTAGCCGAAGGGCCTTGCTTTCCAGGTAGCCAGGACAGCTACCCTGTCGCCTGAGAGATATGGAGGGTTTAACTCACCGCCACCACACATCCTAACCGTTTACCTTTTCTTTTTCTTCTTGGCCTTTTTCTTTGCCATAGGCACCTCCTTTTAGGATTCCCGTCGGTGGGCATTGGCATAAGAGGTGGGAAGTTGTGGCTCAGGCGAGAAGATTTCTACCTCAGAAACCCTCCTCCATTTCGTCGTTGATCGGATTATAGGGACACAGGCCCTTGTATGTCAAGAAAAAAACGGGATTTTACTCGATTCGGGGCATCGCCCATCCCGAATTCGCGCCCGCTATTCTCTAAGCCTGATGATATTGAAGGCGGAAATCGGGCGGAAAAAACCTTTGAGGTTAAGCTCGCCGAGAGATTCCGCTTCGACAAGCTGCTCAACCTTGCTTAGCGTCTTCTGATTGGTCACGATCTGCCCGCCCTTGGCGTCGTCGCAAAGGCGCGAGGCGAGATTGGTCACGTTGCCGACCGCGCCGTAGTCCATCCGCCCTTCGAAGCCGATGTTGCCGAGCGTGGCATAACTTGCAGCCAGGCCGATGCCTAAGTCCAGGTCGAATCCGCGCTTGAGCCAGCCCGCGCGCAGCTCCTGCGCCTTGGCCCGCATCTCGACGGCCATCCGCACCGCGCGCTCCGTGTGGTCGTCGCAGGCGATCGGATCGTTGAAAAAAATCATAATGCCGTCTCCGGCAAAGCGCTCCAGCGTCCCCTCGAACTTGAATACCAGTTTCCCCATCTCCGCGTGATAGCCGCGCAGCAGCTCCATGACCTCCTCGGGCTCCGCGCTGTCGGAAAAGGCGGTAAAGCCGCGCAGGTCGAGAAAGACCACCGTGATCTCGCGCCGGTGGTTTTTGAAGAGCGCGCTCTCTTCGCTCTGCAGCAACGTCTCGGCCACCTGCGGAGAGAGATAACGCTTGAGGCGCGAGATGCGCTCGATCTCCGCCACCTGCTTGATGACCTTCCCTTCGAGATTGCGATTCCATTCGTCCAGCGCGTCGTGCAGTTGCTTGATCCGCAGCATCGAGCGCACGCGCGCCAACAGCTCGAAGGAATCGAACGGTTTCACCACATAGTCGTCCGCCCCCGCGTCGAGCCCCCTTATCTTATCCTCCTGCGAGCCCTTCGCGGTGACAAGAATGACCGGCAGCGATTTGTGCCTTTCGTCCTGTCGCAGGCGCGTGACCACTTCGATGCCGTTCATCCTGGGCATCATGTAGTCGAGCAGGATCACGTCCGGCAGAAACGATTCGACCTTCTTGAGCGCCTCCTCGCCATCAACCGCCCGCTCGATGCTGTAACCCTGATCGGCCAGCTCCTGCTCCAGCAAATCCAGGTTAAACGGCTCGTCATCGACGATCAGAACTTTGTTGGCCATCATTCCACCTCATCATTTGAGGTCGCGGATGCGCACTAACTTTTCTACATTCTCCACCGTGACGATGCCGTCGCCGGCGTAGCCGGTCTTGGCCGCGTGCGCGATCGTTTCCATGACCATCTCCACACGATCCTCCTTGCAGATAACCTCGACCTTCGCGGTCTCAGGCAGGTTCGAGGGGTCGAACGGATGAAGCCCGTGGTAACTCGGCGGCAGCTCGGCGCTCGTGCCGTGGACCACGTAGACCGTAAGCCCCGGCACGCCGGCCTTGTGCAAGGCCTGCACCACCTGCGCCGCGCGGCTCACCCTCACATACGCTTTGACGATCTTCATGTTGCTCCGCCTCTCGCAATTTTGGATTTTAGATACTTCGACTTACCTCAGTACGGGTTTTGGATTTTCGATTGAAGACCAATAAAGAGTCGCCTTCTAAGTTTTGACATCTGTTTTTCCCTAATCGAAAACCTGTCCTGAGCAATGCCGAAGGATCGTCAATCGAAAATCTAAAATCATTTAATCACTTTGTCCGCCCGATGTAGAACGGCCTTCTCCACTGCCTGGCGGAACGCCCGCGGGTCGATCGCGGGGTAACGATACAGTTGCGGCGAAATAGCTTCAAAAAGCTTCACCAGCTGCGTGCGTTCGATAAGGCCGTGGCGGAACATCGCTTCAACGTCGGCAACATCCAGCGCGTGGCGCCGCTCGATCTTGGCCAGCGCCTGGGCATAAAAATCATAATGGAAGAAACTTAGCTGTCCCTCGTCAGCGATGAACAGGCTTCGCTCCCGCCATGCCGGCAGCTCGGGAATGAAGTGGGCCGGCGAAGCGAGTTCTACATTGATTTCAAGATACTCTTTCAGTTCGGGGAGCGCGCGCAGAAGAGGGTCGTCGTCGGGGACGAGAAGGATGTCAACGTCAATCGTTGAAGCGCGCCACCCTACGAGGACGGCCGTAGCTCCGCCGGTGAAGTAAACGGAAACTTGACGCGCAGCCCTCTCCGCGAGGGCCTTCATAAAGCGATGAATCCGATCCTGATCGGCTAGGCGACGCATTCGAGGGCTCGCTCGAAGCGCACCAAGCGCCGGACCAGCGCGTTGTAGCGCGAGTGCGCCGAATCGGGGTCCGTGCAGGCAAGGCGCTCATAGAGCCGATGCTCCGACGGGCTTGAGTTGATTTCGGGCACGGCAAGGCCAAGCGTCCGCAGGCGAGGGGCGCCGATCAGAACAAGCAGCGCCGCTTCAGAATCTCGCCCCGCAGCGAGATCCTCAAGACCCTGGCGAATCAACTCGCCGCCAGGAAGGGCGCTGAAATCGATCGGCTTCATTACCTAGACCTGCTACCACCGCAGAACTGAGCTTGCAACACAATCACCGCCGCCTCCCGCCGTCCGCGCTTTGTGGTTCGACTTCGCTCACCACCCTGAGCTTATCGAAGGGCACTTTGGGCTTTGCTCCTTGCGTTTTTGTCACTTGATCACCTTATTCGCCCGGTACAGAACGGACTGCGGAATCGTCAGTCCGATTTGCTTAGCTGCTTTCAGATTGATGATGAATTCAAAATTCTTCGGCTGCTCGACGGGCAGATCAGCCGGCTTGGCGCCCTTCAGTATCTTGTCCACGTAGGTGGCTGCTCGCCGGTAAAAGTCGGCCTGGTTGGGTCCGTAAGCCATCAGGCCTCCGGCCTCCGCATGCTCGGGTATGGCGTACACGGCCGGCAGCCGATTTTTTGTCGCAAGATCCGCGACCCGTTCCCGGTTCGCAGTTAACAACGGGCTTGCCGTTACGGAGAGAGCGCCGCTACGTGCCTTAGTTGCTTCTTTGAACGCATTCTCTAAGTCGTCGGCGTTACGGACCTCCATCGAATGAAGCTGCAGACTCACTTCTCGTGCCGCAGTTTGGCTTGCTTTCCACTGCGTAGCCGCCCCGGACTCCCAGAGCACGGCCACGCGGGAGAGCTTGGGAACGGCTTCCTTAAGTAGCTCCAGCCGCTTTCCACTTAAGTCGTCCCAAAGGGAGGTCAGACCTGTGACATTCCCTCCTGGTCGCGCGAGGCTTGAAACTAGTCCCCCGGCAACAGCATCGCTACCCGACGTCATCACTATTGGAATCGTCTTGGTTTCCTGCTTCAGAGCGCGCGTTACGTTGTTACCGCCCCCTGCGATCAAGACATTGACTTTGACACCGATCAGCTCGGCGGCAAGCTCGGGGAGCCGGTCGACCTTCCCGTCCGCATATCGGTACTCAATGGCGATGTTCTGTCCCTCAACGTAGCCCAGCTCGCGCAACCCTTGGCGGAAAGTATCCGTAATCGTCGCGGTGGAAGAACGAGAGCCAGAAAGCAGGACGCCTATCCGCGAGACTTTGCCCGGCTGCTGCGCCTCCACGAACGGAGCAATGGATAGTAGAGCAGTGGTCATTAGACAGACAATACTTTTCCTGTTCATGGTTTCCCTTGGTTGCTGTTTTCTGTTGCCGATTGCTTCTCGCCTAACCCCTCACCCGTCACGCCTCACGTTATTTGACGACTCTGTCCGCCCTTGACACAGGTAGCTACCGGGAGCTACATTGCCTCCATGAGATCCGTCGGCTTAAAAGTTCTGAAGAACAAACTGAGCGAGTATGTCCGTCTTGCCGCGCACGGAGAAACGGTTTTGGTGACCGACCGGGACCGCGTCGTTGCCGAGATCGTCCCTCCGGAAAAGAACCGCACTCCCGTTTTAGCGGACGCTTTACTAGCCGAGGCCGTGCGCCAAGGCTGGATAACGCCGCCCGCTCTCCCTCCGTCGGGGCCTCCGCCACGCAAACCCGTCATGTCCTTCCGCGAGTTACGGCGTGAACTGGAGCGCGACCGGAGCGACCGGTGATCTATCTCGATACTTCGGTTGCCCTCGCTCAGCTGCTTGCCGAAGACCGGGCGCCACCCGACCGGCTTTGGCAGGAGAATTTGATTTCCAGCCGCCTCCTTGAGTATGAAATCTGGACCCGGATTCACGCGCGTAAACTGACCGCATCGCATGCGGATGAGGTTCGTTCCCTGTTGAGCCGCGTTGCGCTCATCGAGCTTTCCCCCTCGGTCCTCGCGCGGGCGCTGGAGCCTTTCCCAAAGCCAGTGCGGACGCTCGATGCTCTCCATTTGGCCTCTATGGAATTCCTGCGAAAGCAAGGACAAGCGGTAACGCTCGCCAGCTATGATGACGCGCTGAGGAATGGCGCCCGCGCCCTCCGGTTTCCGCTCTACAAGCTCTAACCATTTTAGATTAAAAACCATTAAGAGATCCGTTCTTCGACTCGCGGTTTTGTTCTTTCCAATCTAAAATCGAAAATCGGCGATCGTTCGACTCAGCTCACGACAGGTCGAAAATTACGCCAGGAGCTTTTTGATTTTCCTCATTAACTCGTTCTCGTCGATCGGCTTCGGCAGGTAGTCGTCGCAGCCGGCCTCGCGGGCGGTGATTTCGTCGCCGACCATGGCGTGCGACGTGACGGCGATGATCGGGATGTGCTTGAGCGCGCCGTTCGCCTTGATCGTGCGGGTCGCGTCCCAGCCGTCCATCACGGGCATGCCGAGGTCCATGAGGATGAGGTCGGGCCTCTCCCTCTCGGCCGCTTTCACTCCCTGCTCTCCGTCCACGGCCTGCGCCAGGTCGTAGTCGTCTTCCAGAAGCTGCACGAGCAAATCCCGGTTCCACTCTGTGTCATCTACAATCAAAATCTTCTTCTTTGCCATTTCGTTTCCTTTCGTTTCACCCCTTACCCCTCACGCCTTACGCTTAACGCCTTACGGTTGCTTGTAAGTCATGGGCAAGGTGATGGTAAATTTCGATCCCTTCCCCGCTTCGCTTTCCGCCGCGATCTCGCCGCCCATGAGATTGATGAATTTCTTGACGATCGCCAGACCCAGGCCCGTGCCGCCGTATCTCCGCGTGCTCGACATGTCCGCCTGCCGGAACTCATCGAAGATGTAATCGAGCGCCTCTTTTTTCATGCCGATGCCGGTGTCGGAGACGGTGAGCTTCAAGGTCCCATCCTCGTGCCATGCCGAAACTTTTATCTCGCCCTTCTCGGTGAATTTCACGGCATTGCTGAGAAGGTTAAGAACGACCTGCTTCAGCTTGTCCCGGTCGGTCTTCAACGGAGGCATGTCCGGGGCGAGTTCGCTGACCAAACGGACTCGACCGTCCTTCAGCATCGGCTCCACCGTGGATGTCGCCATGCGCACTATGTCGTCCAATTTGAAAGTCTCGGCATATACTTCCATCCGACCCGACTCGACCTTGGCCAGGTCGAGCAGCCCGTTAATAAGGTTGAGCAGATGCTCCGAGCTGATAAGGACTTTCTGAAGATTCTCTTTTTGCAGGTCCGCGATTTGTCCTTCGGTTTTGCGCAGGACCAGGCGGCTAAAGCCAATGATCGAGTTCAGCGGCGTCCGCAGCTCGTGGCTCACGTTGGCGAGGAATTGCGACTTGTGCCGGTTGGCGGCTTCGAGCTGCTGATTCTTCTCCTGAATTTCCTGGAATAGCCGGACGTTCTCAATGGCGATCACGGCCTGGTCGGCGAAGGTTTTCAGCAGGGCGATTTGTTTATCTGTGAAGGGACGAACCTCCGTGCGGCGGATATGAATCGCGCCGATGGCAACCCCCTCGCGTAGTAGGGGTGCGGCAAGCGTGGTACGAATACCCCTGGGCGCGGCTCGAGCAGCGGACTCCGGAAAGTCACTTTCCGCTGCGGTGATATCGCGGATATGGATCGTCTCTCGATCGAGCACCGCGCGGCCGGGGACCCAGCCGCGACTCAGAGACGGCGCTTCCCCGATCGGTCCTGTGGAAAGCGTCCCGTAATGCGCCACTCGCCGAAGGTTGCTACCCTCCACACGCCAAATAAGCGCGTCGGTCGCATCGCACAGCCGCGCGGCACTCTCTGCCACCGCATCCAGCACCGGCTGGACGTCAGTCGGCGAGCCGGCGATTACTCCCAAGATTTTGCTGGTGGCCGTCTGCTGCTCCAAGGATTCCGTCAGTTCTCGCGTTCGCTCCTCGACCTTCTGCTCCAAGCCCGCGTAAGACTCCTGGAGCTGCGCGGTCATCTTGTTGAATTCATCAGCGAGCAATTCGATCTCATCGCCGGTCTTAAGCTCCAGGCGGTAACCAAGATTGCCGGCGGCGATCCGCTCCACGCCCTCCCCCAGCAGTTGCAGCGGGCGAACGACGCGGCGGGCGACGAAGATGCTCGCCATCAGCGCCATGCCCAGGCCGATGAGCAGCACCGCGGAGGTGCGCAGCGCCGAGGCGTACATCGACTCGTAGGCCTCCTCCAGCGGTCGCTCGATGACGACCGCCCAGTCGAGGCTCGGCATAAACGCGAACGAGGTTAAAACACTCTTGCCGTGGACGTTCTCGGCCACCAAAGGCTTGGGCTTGTCGTCTCGCTGCTTCGGCTGAAACGCCTCTTTGACCTGGGTCAGCTGGGCGAGATTGCGCCGTTGGAGAACGAGGCTGATATCGGGATGGGAGATGAGATCGCCGGAGCGCGTGACCGTATAGGCATAGCCTGCTTTTCCGACCTTTATCGCGGAGACCACGTCACCGATATATTTGAGGTTCACCTCGGCCTGGAGGACCCCGATCACGTCGCCGGCAAATCGCTCGATGGAGACGGCGATGGTCATGTAAGGCTCCGAGCCGCGGACAAAATAGACGGGGCTAAAATAGGATTTCCCTCGACCGGCGCGGTCGATCGCTTCCGAGATGGAGAGCCGGCCTTGCGCTTCCGGAACGACCGTGCGCAGGCGCGAGACCTGGACGCGCACGGTGCCCTCGGCATCGAGCGCCACGACTTCGGTGACGGCGGGCACGATCAGAAGGAGCTTCTCCAGCTCGAACTTGTATTCTTGAACGAGACCTTTGGGACCGATGTCGCGGCTCCTCGTAGCGCCCTTCATCGTCCGCTCGATCTCCTGGACGAATTGCTCGATCTTAACGGCCGCCCCTTTGGCGACCTCCGTCTGAAATTGAGCAAGATGGTCGCGGCTTTCCAAATAGCCGAAATAGATCTCCAGCAGGCCGCCGGTGATCAACCCGCCGGAGATCAGCACGACGGAAATGAAAAAGTAGTGGCGCACCAGCCGCCCGCGCCGCTGCCGACGGAACATCCCCAAGAGACGCCGCCCACTGAAATTCCGGACTCCCGTCGCGAGCCTGCGAATCAGCTCAGGCAAACGCCAAAGTCCAGCGAGCTTAGATTTTAGAGTTTCGATCGCTTTAGAAATCATCAGCAGCTTCTCTCTTCCTGTTCCCTCCGGTCTCGCGCCTCACGCCTTACCCCTAACGCCTCACCGAATCACCTTATTCGCTCTCGCCAGCACGTTCGACGGAATCGTGAGACCAAGCTGCTTAGCGGTCTGGAGGTTGATCGCTAATTCTACATGATCGATCGTCTCGATTCTCAGGTCGCGCGGGTGGGCGCCGCCGAGAACCCGCTGGACGTACTTTGCCGACAGGCGGCCAACTTCGTAATAGTTATTGCCGTAGCTGGCGAGCGCCCCCTTGGCAACGAGACTCTGCTCTTGAAACATAGTCGCCAATTTTTTGGCCTTCGCCGCGTCGATGATCAGTTGAGCCTGGCCGACCACCATCGTGTCCGGCGTAAAGAAATAAGCGTCCGCCTCTCCGGCTTTGAGCGCCTGCAATGCTTGTTTGACTTCGTCGGAGGAAGTAACGTGCCGTTCGACGAGCTTCAGACCCAAGCGCTTGGCTTCCTCCCGCGCCAACCCGGCTCCCTCCGCTGCAACACGGTCGGCAGGGTTATAGAACGTGATCACGCGGCCGAGCTTCGGCAGAATCTCTTTCAGAATTTCGAGACGTTTCGCCGTAAGATCTCTCACCAGGAAATGGACTCCCGTGAGTCTTCCCCCCGGTTTCGCAAAGCTGTCCACCAAGCCGCCGGTGACCGGATCGCTGCCGATGCAGAAAACGATCGGGACATTCTGAGTCGCCGCTTTCGCCGCTGTGATGACAGGAGTGGAGAGCGCATAGAGCAGGTTCACTTTCTCACGCTCAAAACTCCTCGCCGCCTCCTCCGCAATCTTTGTATCACCTTTCGTGTCCCGGATCGTCAGACTAAATTGTTTCCCCTCTTCCAGCCCCAACTCTTTAAGTCCGGCTTTGAGCCCTTCAATGGACTCGTACAACGGCCCCCCGGGGAGAATAACGCCGATGCGGTGGACTTTAGGCTGCTGCGCCTCGGCCCAAGCCCCACACATTGCGAATATAACACCGATGGCGACAATCCTGCCCGATTTTAGATTTTGGATCCTTCGACTTAGCTCAGGACAGGTTTTAGATTTTAGATTGCCGGAGCAGGAACGCGAGAATCGAATCCGAAATATCTTGTTCATGTGTTTGACTCCCTTAATCGAAAAACAAAAATCAAAAATTGATTCGCCTTCCCTTCATCGCCCAACCCTTGCCACCGGGCCATGTTCAAACTCGTCCAGCGCGAAGAAATCTTCCGTCAGCATAACAGTTTGAATCTGCCGATGGAGATCGGCCAGATTTCTAACGCTCACGTCCTTGATGCCGGTGACGGTCCTTTTCAACGTCTCCTTGGCGCCGGGAGGCAGCGTCTCGGGGACCTCGGGAATCTGGCCGGGGAGTCCGGAATCCAAAAGGAAGATAACGTCGCTCAGCCTTTCGAGATATGAAATCAAGGGCTGGTGGTCGGCAAAAGGTCCTTTATAAACGAGCCGATGTGAGGCTTCGGCCCATAGCGTGCCTCGATAGGTGTGAACTTGAACCTCTACCGGCCGATCCTCCACCAACACCAGATAGTGAATCGCGCGATAGCGGGTCGGGCGCGCCTCTTTGATGAGGTCTTCCTTTTCGCGAACGACAAATTGAGTTTCGATGTGCTGCGTGACCAGCGGCAAGGCGGCGTAGTTGGGGATGATGAGACGCGTCCCGGCGATATCGGTCAGTTGCGAGAAGCAGCGATATTTCTTGCGCGAAATCTTTTCCTGAATGCTGACCGCGGTTTTCAACCGCCCGATCACCTGAAACGGCGGATCGCCGTGGGCGGCCCTGAGCGCCTCCAGAGCCAGCTTCCAGGCCGCGGCGTGCCGCTGTCGATAAGCCTCAACAAACGCAACTTGCCGGTCCGGGCTCTGCCGCTCGTATTCGGCGACTGAAACATCGCCGACTTTGCAGTCTCGCTGATTCAGGCTCGGCGTTACGGATTGCGCGCCGGCGGCGGAGCAAAGCGCAAAGAGCATAGCGCATAGCGCCAGCCATTTTAGATTTTGGATTTTAGATTTTCGATTATCAGAGCGAGAGACCTCAAACCGAATTTGAAATGTTTTGTCCATGTGTTTTTCCTCAATCTAAAATCGAAAATCGGCAATCGAAAATCTAAAATCACTTGATGACTCGATCCGCCCTCGCCAGCACGTTCGGCGGAATCGTGAGCCCGATCTGCTTCGCGCTCTTGAGATTAATGACGAACTCGAACTTCGCCGGCTGCTCCACCGGGAGATCTGCGGGCTTGGTTCCTTTAAGAATTCTGTCTATGAAAGTGGCGGCACGCCGCCAGTTTTCAAGGTTGCTATGCGCATAAGACA
>MGSS01000029.1 GCA_001798595.1 Deltaproteobacteria bacterium RIFCSPLOWO2_12_FULL_60_19
CTTTGCCGCGAACCGGCGGGCGTTGGCTTCGATGTGGCGGACAAAATTCTCCTGCACGAGCTTACGGGAGGAAGTCTTTGAGGTTGAGCCGCTGCCAGACCTCTTTCGGGATGCGATGGCGAGGGGTGTAGGCTTCGAGGGAAGGCTTGGCTGTGGCGTCCACTCCCCATTTGGCCGTGTAGCCGTCCTCCTTCGTCGAAGGGTCGAGATCCGAGCCGCGCGCGTTCGTGACGATGGTGATGTCACGGTCGGGCTGGCAGCGCGTGGCGATGGCCCAATTCACCGCTCGATCGGTAAAGATATCCACGTCGTGGTCGACGACGACGACGCGCTTCATGTAGAGATCGGCGCCGAGAACGGCAAGGATCGCGTTCTTCCCCTGGCCGGGGGCGCGCTGCTCGATCGCGACGTAGCAGGTGAAAGGCGCCGGCACGCGCACCGCTTTCACCGACGGGACCATGGCGCGGACCGCGCGGTAGATATTGGCTTCGATCGGCGTGGTGGAGAGCATCATGTGGTCCAGATGGCCGACGGAAATATCCTGGAAGATCGCGTCCCGGCGGTGAGTGATCGCACGCACCCGCACCACCTGGCGTTGCCGCTCTCCCAGGCTGTAGCCGGTAAATTCGCCGAAGGGCCCTTCCGGCGTGCGCTCGTGAGGCAGAATCTCGGCTTCGAGGACCATCTCCGCATGCGCCGGAACCAGGAGCTCGGAAGTCTCGCAGCGAACCAACTCAAGCGGTTCGCCCAACAGGCCGCCCATGATGGCCCGCTCGTCCTCGTCGATCGAGCCGATGGCGAGGCAGCCGAGCGCGATGGCAGGATGCGCGCCGATGGCGAAGGCGACGGGAAGAGCTTCTCCCCGCGCCTCGGCGATGCGGTAAAACTCCCACAGATGTTTGGCCAGCGTGAGATGAATCGAGGTCGTATTTCGTCCTTTGATCATGAGCCGGTTGTACGCGCAGTTCCAGGTGTCGGCCGTCGGCTCTTTGGCGAAAGAGATCGCCGCCGTGAGATAGGGACCGGCGTCCCGCTCGTGATGGACGATTTGAGGCAGGTCGAGAAGATTCACCCGGTCGCCGGTGAGAATCACATCTTTGACCGGCGCCTTCGACACGATCTTCGGCGGAATCGGCTTTTCCATCGCCCTGAGGTAAGCTCTCTGCATCTCCTGCGGCTCGACGCCCATGGCGAGGGCGAGGCGAGCGCGGCTGGCGTGGAGATTGGTCAACACCGGGAACTTGCTCCCTCTGACTTTCTCGAAGAGCAGAATCGGCCGGCGCTTGGCCTCCTGGTCGAATTTGGCCGCGATCGCCGTGATCTCATAGGCGGGGTCCACTTCCCGCGAGATCGCCAACAGATCCTCCGGTTTGTTCCGTCGGATCAGATCGAGATAGCTGCGCAAGTCTTGAGCCATAAATTTTCTATCTCACTCCGCGACCCCCACCGCTCCCCATTGCTTGATCAGCTCGGACTTAACGACTTTGCCGGTTGTGCCGCGCGGGAGCTCCTTCACGACCGTCACCCGCCGCGGATATTTATAGTGCGCGAGCCGCGCCTTGCAATGAGCGATCAATTCTTCAGGAGTCGCTTGCGCGAACGGCTTGAGAGTCACGAAAGCGGCGATCTCTTCGCCCAAGTCGGGGTCGACAATTCCAGCCACCGCGGCCTCGGCGACGGCCGGGTGGGAGCAGAGAGCCGTTTCCACCTCTTGGGGAAAAACGGAAAATCCTCCTCGAAGAATTCTCTCCCGCTTTCTCCCGACCAGGCGAACAAAGCCCTCGGGCAGGATCGTGCCGAGATCTCCGGTTTTGAACCAACCGTCGGTAAGCACGGCCGTCGTCTCTTCCGCGTCGCCCAGGTAGCCGTCCATCGCGCCGGGAGACTTGATCCACAACTCGCCAACTTCTCCCTCGGACAGCGACCGGCCGCTTTCGTCGACTATCTTGATCTCGACGCCCGGCACCGGCCGGCCGATGGCGCCGGGAAACTCCTCCGCGTCCTCGGCGAAAAAGGAGATCGGCCGAGGGACTTCCGTCGAGCCGTAGCCGCACAGAATCCTCACGCCCGTATGGTCGTGCCACTCCGAGCACAGCGCCGGCGCGCAGGGCGCCGCTCCCGAAACCGCCAGGCGAAGGCTCGATAAGTGTGCCGCGGAAAACGATGGGGAATTGAGAACGCGCCGAAACATCGTCGCCACGCCGGGAAAGACGGTGACATGATGCCTCTCGATCGCTTCCAAGATCGCTTCGGGCGTGAAGCGCTCGACCAGCGCTACCGTCGCGCCGGCCAACAGCGGCGCGAGCAGCCCGGCGTACATCCCGTAGTTGTGACTGAAGGGGAGAACCCCGAGAACCACGTCGTCGTTCCTGATGCTCATGACCATTCCGCCCCATACGCGGTTGGCGAAGGTCAAAGCCGCGTGGCTGAAGAGCGCCCCTTTGGGCCTCCCCGTGCTGCCGGAGGTATATACGATAACCGCCGGCGCGCTCGGCCGCCGAGTTGCGCGCCAAACGCCCTTGACCGGCCGGACCTCCTCGATCACCCGCTTCGGCTTGAGGTCGGCCAGGAACTCGGCGAGCTCTTCCTTCTTCAGATCCGCGCTCAGCGGGGCCGTCGTCGCGCCGACTTTCAGTATCCCGAAGAATGCTGCGACAAAAGGCCAGCCGTTCGGCATGAGCAGCGCAACCCTGTCGCCCGGCTCCACGCCTTGTACGGTGAGCTGCTGAGCAAAGCCGGACGCCAGTTGCTCCAGCTCGGCCCAAGCGAGACTCCCGCCGTTCCATACCAGAGCCGGCTTCTCACATAAGCGGGCCGCGTGATCCTCTAGGAAATGGGCGAAATTTTCTTCCATGGCCCCACCCCCTTAGCCCGGAATATCTCGCGCAAAGGCGCAAAGGCCGCAAAGGGAAAACAATTCTGAACTTGGCGTTCTTGGCGTCTTGGCGCGAGTCAATCCCTCTTTCCGAAAGTTACTGTTGATCGGAAACATTTGCGCTAGCCGCTCTCAGCTTCCAAACCGGTCAGGCGCGCCAGAGCCCGGCTCACGTAGACTTTCACCATGCGCTTCCGATACCAATAATCCAGATCGGCATTGTCCAGCGGGTGAGATATTTTCACCGCCGCATCGGCGACGGTTTCGATCAACTCCTTGGTGATCTTTTTACCTTGAAGCAATGTCATCGCTTCGGGGACGACCTTCGGCGCCGACGCCACCGCGGTCAGCACGACTCCCGCGCGGCGGCACTCACCCTGTTTATCGAGTTCCATGGCGGCGGCCACTCCCAGGATCGGAAAGTCGAATGAGCCGCGGCGGCGCAGTTTCAAATAGACGTTGCTCAGAGTCAACGCTTCTTTGGGAATGAGCAATCCTTTCAGCACTTCGTCTTGAGCCTTGGCCGAGTAGTTGATGCCGTCGTCGCGGTATAACTCTTCGAGCTTGACTCGTCGCTAGCCTTGCTTGTTTACCAGGACAGCCACCGCCCCCAGACTCACCAGCACCGGCGCGGTGTCCGAGGACGCGATCGCCAGGCACTTCTCGCTGCCGGGCGCCACCAAACAGATCTGGCCGTCCTTTTTCATGCAGAAGCCGACAGCCTGGCGCCAGAAGAAAGTTTGATCGTAGTAGTTGCAGCGCGTATCGACGAGGACGTTGCCGCCGATGGTGCCCATGTTGCGCAGTTGCGGCGTGGACACCGATCCCGCCGCATGCGCGAGAGCGGGCAAGCGCTTCGCGATCACGCGATGGCGCGAAACCGCCGTCAGGCTTTCGCCGGCGCCGATCCAAAGGCCGTCTTTGGTCTGACGAATTCCCTTAAGCTCGCGCAAGCCTCTCAGCGACACCAAATGGCGCGGCGTAAACTGCCCCCGCTTCATCTTGGGATAGACATCCGTGCCGCCCGCCACCGCCATGGCCTCGGGCCCCAGCGCCGCCAGCGCCTTGGTCGCTTCTCTCAAGGAGCGCGGCCTGACGTAATTAAATTCCGGCAGTCGCAACATGATCTAACTCTTTTGCTCCACTTGCACACCCTGGCCCGGCTGCCACTTGAGCGGCGCGGGAAAATCGAACTTTGGAATCGACACGGCTTTCAACCGTCCCTCGAGCGCTCGCAATATTTTGTCCGGCGTAATCGGAACCTCATGGATCCTCACACCGATCGCATCGTACACGGCATTCGAAACCGCGGGGACCACGGGTAACAGTGGTCCCTGTCCCGCCTCTTTCGCCCCGTAGGGTCCTTCCGGGTCGATGGTTTCAACCAGAATCGTTTCGATCTCCGGCGTTTCCAGCGTGGTCGGGCTCTTATATTCCAGGATGGAAGGAATTTTATGGAGGCCGTTCTTGCGGAAGATCTGCTCTTCCATCAACGCCTCGCCCAATGCCATGTAGACGCTGCCTTCGGTCTGGCCCTCGACCAGCAGCGGGTTGAACGCCCGGCCGCAATCGTGGGCGATCCAGACCTTGTCGATCTTGATCTCTCCGGTCTCGCCGTCGCAGTGCAGCTCGACGATGGCCGTCGAAAAGGTGTACGCCGGCGTCGGGCCGACGCCGGAACCTTTGAACTCCCGGGGGTTCTTGGGCGGCCAATAACTGCCGGTCGCGCCCAGCGTGCCGTGTTTTCCCTCCGCCTTGACCACGCACTCGGCGAAACCGATGCCGCGCTGCGGCAGGCTCGCGCTGCGAACCTGCCCTTCGGCGAACTCGAGATCGTCGGCGGGCACCTCGAGCGCTTCGCTCGCCGCTTCGAGCAGCATCAGTTTGAGTTTGCCGCAAGCCTGAATGGCGGCATTGCCCGTCATGATGGTAACCCGGCTGGAATAACTGCCGAGATCCACCGGGGTGAGATCCGTATCGGCGGTGACGACCCGGATATCGACGGGATCTATGCCGAACTCTTCGGCGATCGCGTAGACAAGAATCGAATCCGATCCCTGGCCGATGTCGGTGGAACCGCAGAACACCGTGACGCCGCCGCTGCGGTCGAGCTTGATCTGCACGCCGGAGTGCGGCATGTCGTTCCGATAAATCGGCAAACCCGCGCCGGTGATATAAGCGCTGGCGGCGAAGCCGATACCGTGGCCGAAGGGCAGCTTGCGGAACTTCTTCTTCCACTCCGCCCGCTCGGCGACCTTCTCGATGCATTCCCGCAGACCGCAGCTGCTGATCTGGAGACCGTTGATGGTTACCGAATTGGCCTCGACAAGCTGCTTGAGCCTCAGATCGAGGGGATCGATGCCGAGCTTCTCGGCGATCTCATCCATCTGAATTTCCTCGGCGAAGCGCGGCTGGGGCGTGCCGTGGCCGCGCTTGGGCCCGCACGGCGGTTTGTTGGTAAAAACGCGCACGCCCTCGAATTTGTACGCGGGCACTTTATAGGTCACGGTTTGCAGCGCGCCGGTATAGTAAACCGACGCCAATCCGTAGCTGCTGTAGCCGCCGCCGTCGAGAAAAGTCTTATACTGCATCGCCTGGATCGTGCCGTCGCTTTTCACGCCGGTTTTCGCCCACATCTTGACCGGATGTCTGCCGCGATGGACATAGAAGCATTCCTCGCGCGAGAGGGTGAATTTCACCGGCCTTCTCGTAATCATCGACAGCTTCGCGGCGCAGATCTCGTGCGAAAAGGGATCGCTCTTGCCGCCGAAGCCGCCGCCGACGGGCGTCGCGATCACGCGGATGCGGCTGGCCGGAAGCTTGAGCACCTTGGCCAGGGCGCGATGCAGGTAGTGCGGCGTCTGGGTCGAGGACCAGAGCGTGAGCTTATCGTCCGGGCCGTAAAAACCGACCGCGCAGTACTGCTCCATCGGCAAGTGAGTATTGCCTTGATAAAAGAAGGTTCCCTCGAAAATATGATCCGAGCGGGCGAAGCCGCCTTCGATGTCGCCGAATTCGAGCGACACCGCTTTTTGCACGTTGGCGCGCCGGTTCCAGGTGTGGATCCGCTGACTCTCTTCCGTCGAAGCCAAGGCTTCTTCGATGGAAAGGATCGGCTTCAGAACTTCATATTCGACGTCGATATAGCCCAGCGCCTGTTCCGCCAGGCTCTCGCTTATCGCCGCCACCGCCGCCACGGGATCGCCGGCATAGCGAACCTTATCGACCGCGAGCGCCTCTTCGTCTTCGGTGGAAGGCATGATGCCGAACTTTTCCGGCAAGTCTTGGCCGGTGATCACGGCGCACACGCCGTCGAGCGTGAGCGCCCGCGCGGCGTTCACGCCGAGCACGCGCGCATGGGGATGGGGGCTGCGCAACAGTTTGGCGTATATCATCCGCGGCAGATTAAGATCGTCCGCGTACACCGTTTCGCCGGCGCACTTCGCCATAGCGTCGACCTTGCGCAGCGGTTTGCCGATAACCGACAGAGTCTTTTTTCTCGTCATGCGATTTCCTTTGCGGCAAGCTCGACGGCCTGGAGGATTTTCGTATAGCCGGTGCAGCGGCAGAGATTTCCCGACAAGGCCTGGCGGATCTCCTCCCGCGTCGGATGCGGATTCTCGTCCAGCAGCGCCTTGGCGGTGAGCAAGATTCCAGGGATGCAGTAACCGCATTGGGCCGCGCCGAGATCGGCGAAAGCTTTTTGCAGCCGATGGGGCTTGCCGTTCTGGGTCATTCCCTCCACCGTGACGATCTCGGCATTCTCCGCTTCAACCCCCAGCATCAAACAGGAAAGCACCGGCTCGCCGTTGACGAGCACGGCGCAGGTGCCGCACTCGCCGAGCTCGCAGCCGTGCTTGGTGCCGTTCAGTCCGAGATCTTCGCGCAGCACTTCCAGCAGCGTCTTGCTGGTCTCGAACGCGACCTCTCTGGTCTCGCCGTTTACTCTAAGTCGCAGCAGTTGTTTCATAATTTGTAGAACCTTCTTGCTTTAAGTTCGAAGCGCGGCAGCGTGCCTGGAGCGACTATTTCCACCTCGGGGCGCAACCCCAGGCGGTCGCGGAACCTGCGAGCCACTTTCTCGTCGAGGGATGGGATCGCGGCGCAATCCGCTCTCGGCTCCAGCGTCAGCTTCAACTCGCGCATCTCGCCGCGCGCGAAAGTCTCGATTTTGAACTCCTCGATTTCGGCAAACTCCCGCATGATGTTTTCGATGGCGCTGGGAAAGACGTTAACGCCACGCACGATTATCATATCATCCACGCGCCCCAGAACTCCACCCTCCAGACGCAAAAAGGGCCGGCCGCAGGGACAGGGCCGATAGCTCGGCTGAACCAGGTCTCCCGTGCGATAGCGGATCACCGGGCTGCAGATCCGTCCGAGATTGGTCATGATCAGCTCGCCCCGCTCCCCCTCTTTCACCGTCTCCCCTGTCTTGGGGTCGATCACCTCGGCGATGAATTCACGCTCGTTCACGTGGACGCCCCCGGTGTGACTCAGGCATTCGAAGCCCCACGCGCCCACTTCGGTCGCGCCCGGATGATCGAAGCACTGCGCGCCCCAGGCCTCTTCGATGCTCTTCCTCGTGCTCGGGATGCTCGCGCCGGGCTCGCCGGCATGGATGGTGAGCCGCACGTGCGACCCTTTCGCCAGATCGATTCCCGCTTTTCTCGCCTCGGCGGCCATGTGCAGCGCGTAGGTAGGCGTGCACACCACCACGGTGGCCCGATAGTCCAAGATGGCG
>MGSS01000030.1 GCA_001798595.1 Deltaproteobacteria bacterium RIFCSPLOWO2_12_FULL_60_19
CAGTACACGGACTGGAAAGAAAGTTTCCACAGCAAGGCCATGGGTCCGGGCCCGTGGGGCCAGATCGTCGAGTTATCGCGGAATAGTCCTGAAGAGGCGATTCTATGCATGACCTGCCACGCGCCGCTCGGCGAACAGATCCCTTGGCTCACTGCGAACGCGGTGGCACAAGACAAGGGTTACGCAAAGAACCCTGCTTATGACCCGAAGCTGCAACTCCAGGGCATCACCTGCGCCGCCTGCCATGTGCGGCAGCACCAGCGCTTCGGTCCGCCCAAGGCTGAAGGAACCGCCGCGCCGACGTATCCCGCGGGCATAGCCAACCATGGCGGAGTTGAGCGCACGCCCTACTTCGAAAAGGCGGAGTTTTGCAGAGACTGTCACCAGTTCGACCCGGAGAATACCGCTTTGGTCAATGGCAAGCCCCTTCAGGACACCTACCGGGAATGGCTGAGCAGCATCTGGGGTAAGGGTGAGGCAAGCTGCCAGGAGTGTCACATGCCCCACCGGCGCCACCTGTGGAAGGGAATCCATGACGCCGAGTGGGTGAAGGGCGCAGTGCGATTTGCAGCCGAGATCAGACAGGAGCTATCAGGTCCGAAAAAAACCTTAGAGATAAACGTGGACCTCATCAACGCCGCCGTTGGACATAAGTTTCCCACTTATATCACTCCCAAGGTCTTTGTCCGTGCGGCGCTCTTGGACATCGGCGGCAAAATTCTCCCGGGGACCCAGCAGGAGCGGGTCATCGGCTGGGACGTTCGATTCGAGGACGGCCAATGGAAGGAATATTTCGACACGCGCATCGCGCCCGGAGAAAAATTCCAGGCGAGTTTCAGCTGGTCCCCGCCGAGCCAAGCACGGAAGATCCGAGCCTGGGTTGAGGTCCACCCTGACCATTTCTACCACCACCATTTTTATCCGGCCTATCTCGCAGACCCATCCTTAAGTCCGGCCGGTAAGAAGCTGATAGAAAAGGCTCTTCAGGAGTCCGGCAGGACTCCTTACCTCCTATTTGACAGGCTGGTTCACCTCAAATGAGCCTTTGCTACGGAGTGGGTCCAAGTCCGGGAACTTCAAAGCCCGTAAAGTCGTTTTATTGATTGGACACCGAAAGCTCTCTTGGCTACAATGGCCGCGTGGGCTGGAGGAGCAAATCGCCGAAGGGGGAGGAAGAAAGGCAGAGGTTCGCGCGTGACGCCATGACTCACCTCGACCATCTCTACCGCATAGCCTACAACCTCGCGAAGGCCCCTGACGACGCTCAGGATCTGGTTCAGGAGACCTACGCGCGCGCGCTCGGCGCCTACGAACAATTCGCTCCCGGAACTCATCTGAAGGCGTGGTTGACCAGGATCCTCTACAATTTCTTCGTTGATCGCCATCACCAAGGGAAGCGTTGGGTGTCGGTTGAAGATAGCACCGCGCAGAAAAATGAAGAGAGCGACCCTTGGGAGAAAATGGCTACAGAAAACCCCGGCCCGGACAGCCACGTTTTACGGCAGGAACTGAGCGTTCAAATCACGGGCGCCCTAGGACGGCTCCCCGAGGAGTTCCGAGCGCCGATCGTTCTGGTGGACATGGGAGATTTTTCCTACGTTGAGGCCGCCGAGGTCCTCTCCTGTCCGGTCGGGACGGTCCGTTCGCGGCTTTTCCGCGGGAGGAGACTGCTGCACGGCTATCTCAAGGAGTATGTAGGGACAAAGGAGCCAGCGTAGAACGTTTATGCTTTGCAAGGAAGTAGAGGAGCTCGTCACCGCGCTGTCGGACAATGAGTTAGCGGGGCCGGAACGGATTGTCGTTGAGAGGCATCTCGCGGACTGCCCCGATTGTCGATCGCTATACCAACAGCAAGTGGCCCTCAAACAAGTGATCCGCAGAGCGGCAGCTGAGATGAAGGCGCCCCTGGAGCTGCGGGAGAAAATTCTGAACGACCGGCGGGTGTTTCCGCCGAGGGTCGTGACCGGGCCAGAGCCGCGCCCGTGGGCCAGCGTCTTCACGCGCCCGGCCCTCGCTTTGGCTTTGCTTGTTCTGGTTCTGCTCCCTGTAATCTACCTGATGCGGCCGCAAAGCCCATCGCTTGCCCTGGCGGCTATCGAAACCCACGACAAGATCACACGTGGCGAGGTGACGGTTATCCGAGGCGACAGCCCCGAAGCCATAAAAGAGATCCTGGTCCGATCTGTGGCCGGGGAATTCGCTCCCATGGGATACGACCTGTCCATGATGAACTTAAAGCCCGTCGCCGGAACGGTTCAGACCTTCGACGGGAGAAGGGTCCTGGTGGCGCTGTATCAAGGCGATGGCGGCTCTCTCACCTGTTATACCCTCGTCGGCACGGAAAGAGACGCGCCTCCTCGAGCCCAGGCTTTCTTCGATGCCGACAAAAACATGACCTTCTATAGCTACTCCGTTGGTCGGACAAACGCCGTCCTACACCGGGAAGGAGGGCTTATCTGTATCCTGGTTTCCGCCATGCCCATGCCGGACCTGCTCGCCCTGGCCAGGTCCAAAGCCGCCCCCTCTCACTCTTAGCTCTCACTCTTAGCTCTTGACAATCGGCAGCGCTTTTACTACAAATTGCAGCAATAAACTGCCTCTGCATGGGCCAATTCCCCCGTTGGCGGTATTATCTGCGGCGGCAAATTTTCAAGCGGTGGGGGTGAAGGAAAGGAGGGTTGTTATGAAAAACCGCGGGTTTCTATGGCTGCTGGCGGTCCTGATCGGCTCCGCTCTGGCCTTCTCTCCGATCGTCTCTTCTCCGGTGATGGCTCAGGAAAAGAAGGGCGAAGAGAAGAAGAAAGGCGAGGAGAAGAAGAAAGGCGAGGAGAAGAAGAAAGGCGAGGAGAAGAAGAAGAGCGAGGGCAAGAAGGGCGAAGAGAAGAAGAAAGGCGAGGAGAAGAAGAAGGACGAGACGAAAAAGTAGCTTTTTCTCTAAGGCCTTAGTTGTATTGACACTGGCCAGCAAAGTCGGGCAGGTTATCCTGCCCGACTTTTTTTTAACGAATTCCCCCTCTCCTCGGCGCGCCTTTAGCGTTTCCCCTTCCCACCCACAACAACGCCACGATGTAGGCTGTGGCCAGAGCCAGGTAATTGCTCGCCATAAACCACGGCTCCACCCACGAGATTCCATCGACGAAGGGGGTCGGAAAAGGCCAAAGGTAAGGCGTTGGGAAATAGCTCGAGCTATGCGTCGGGATGTCGCAAAGGATGTGCAAGCCCCATGCGAGCCACAGCCATGCCATCTGCCTTCGGACCGTCCAGAGCAGCGCAAAGATGAGCGCCCAGATCACCAGGCTGTGCGTCAGGTTGTAGGCGTGGAACACGTAGGCCGGCAGGGTCGAGAGCGGCGGAGGTCCTGAGATCTCCCCCATTAACCGCAGCTTGATCCAGCCGGGTCGGGTGAGGTGAAACATGCCGAACGAAAGCAGGTCGGGGGCCATTCCCAAAAGGAGCGCTGTTAGAAACACCTTCCAGCCGCGCGCGTAGAAACCGACCCCACCCCACAGACCGTGGGCTAAAACGTCCATTTAGTCTCCCTTCTTGCAACCGGTCGGCATCGATGCCTGCTCAACCGTCTTTAAAATTCTCTTTGGACTTCGCCGAGTTTACATCGGGCAGTTGGGATAAATCAAAGTTGCAGGTTCGCCGAACCCCCCCGTCTAATTCATCAGACGAGTGCTCGTTTTTAGCCGGGTTTATGCTAATATGACTGTCTAACATGAGCGACCAGCACCGGCAGCTTCTGATCAGGGGGGCCATCCTTACCGTCCTGGTGATTTTGATTTTTATCCTGAGCAAATATGGGCCGCAACCCTTTCCTGTTTTAGGGCCGTGGTGGGAGGAATTGGAGGATCTTCACGCGTCGCCCGTGCGGCAGGCGCGATTCGTATCCTTCTTAACCTCCCTGGGACCCTACTCCTCCGCCGTGTTCGTCCTGGTACAGGCGCTGCAGGTTATCATCTCCCCTATCCCCGGGGAGTTGACGGGAGTCGTGGGAGGCTACGTCTACGGCCCCGCCTTTGGCTTTGTCCTCTCGACGGTCGGGTTGACCTTGGGATCGTGGGTGGCTTTCGAGCTTTCCAGCATCTTGGGCAGACCTTTCGTGGAGCGGTTCGTAAGGCAAGAGATTCTGGACAAGTTCCATTTCCTAACCACCAACGCCGGCGCGGCGATCTGTTTTCTGCTTTTTTTGATCCCGGGCTTTCCCAAGGATGTGCTGTGTTACATCCTGGGACTTAGCTGGATGCGGCTCGGCACCTTCCTGATCGTCTCCACCATCGGCCGGCTGCCGGGAACCTACCTGGTCACCGTACAAGGCGCCAGCGTGCGGAACCAGGACTATGTGACAACGGTGGTTCTTACCGTGCTCCCGGCGGTGTTCCTCTTCGCCGCATATCTTTACCGTGTGCGGCTGTTTCGCTGGATAAAAGAGAGACACCACCGGCTCCACGGATGACTTTGGAGGCGAGTATGAAGATATCTTTTGCCATCGGCCTCTCGCTGGCTCTTTTGCTTGCGGCAACGCCGCTCGTGTTGGCGCAGTTTACGCCGCTCAGTTTCAACGCATGGCGACCCTACAAAAACCCGGACAGCCTGGTTCAGGTCGGGATGAATAAAGGGCAGGTGCTGGCGATCGCCGGCAAGCCTGACCGCGAGGAGTCTTACTACCAGGAGCCGCGCGGCCGGTTGCTGAGAGTGTCGGACTGGTACTATGTAAAGACCGGTTTAAACCACGAAACAGCTCTCCTGAAATTCTCCGGCGATCAGCTGGTCAGCATTTCCGTCACGCCGATCCAGTAGCAGGCCGCTGAAAAAGGCTCATCTGCTTCGTTGCGCTCGATCGTCTCGCTCCGACGTACTACGCAAGTACGCCTGCGCTCGCCGATTTCTCGCGCGCCTTGCATCTGAGACCTTTTTGAGCGGCCTGGAACGCAGAGTTTTCAGCAACCTCCTAGCGGCGGGTGAAAAACCTTTGTTTGCCGCGACTGGAGGGTTGGTGTATAATTACTTTATGAATCTGAGGCTCGGCTCTCTGCTGGTCGCTCTCCTAACGATCGTCATCCCGCCTTGGGGCCACGTGGCCCTTGCCGAATACACGCTGGTGCTGAAGAACGGGCGCAGGATCACCGTCCAGGCCTACCGGGAAGAGGGAGGCATGATCAAATTTCATGGCCTCGGGGGAGAGATCGGCATAGGCAAAGATCAGGTCCAAACTATTCTGAAAGCCGGAGAACGGGAGGGACGCGGCTTTGGCGTCTCCCGCGCCCAAAGCGTCGAAGCCGAACCCATGGAAAGGACCCCGGAGCAAATACAGCCGACACCTGCGACAACCGGGAGAGAGCCGACCGTGGCCGAGAAGGCCGGCGCGCCTCCGACCGCGGAGCCTCGCACCGAAGCGGACCTGTTGGCCGAAGAAAGAGCCAAGGAAGAGAAGGAGTACCAGCGGCGAGTTAAAGAGATAACGGAGCAGATCAAAGCAAACATGGAGCGCTATAGCGTTGCCGGCAAGGGTGGCAGCACAATGGCGGAGGCTTTGCTGGGAAAAGAGGAGGCGATTCGAGCCCGCGCCGACGACCTGAACGCCCGCCTGCGGGACCAGCAACACAACCCGGGAGCGCCCGCTGACGCCGGCAGCGTTGGGGTGGCGACCCCATCCCCCTTTACCGGCCAGCCACCGGTAATCATAGATCTTCGGCCTGGCGAAGCCTCCGGCAGCATGTATAACGCTACGCCATCCAATCAACCTACAGTCAATCCCCCGCCCCTACCTTATAGCGATAGAGAACGAGGTTTCAGCGAGCTAAGAAACCGAACGAACGAGCTTATCAACGAACGGGAGAAGCTCATTCAGGAGATGAAGCAGAAGAACTTCGAGACGGGAGATCTCTTCCTTCAGTAAAGCTCGACCTCACAAACACTCCACCGCAGCCCGCAGTCCAAGCAGATAGCTATTCACGCCGAAGCCGGTAATCTGCCCGACCACTGCTTCCGCGATCAGCGATTTTTTCCGAAATTCCTCCCGCCGGTAGATATTGGAGATATGGACCTCGACGGCGGGGATGCCGGCCGCGGTCAGAGCGTCCCTCAGCGCCACGCTGGAGTGGGTGTAAGCCGCCGCGTTGATCACCAGCGCGCCGAACTGCTTGGGCGCCTGCTGAATCCAATCGACCAGCTCCCCCTCGCTGTTGGAATGGCGAAATTCCACCTCGACGCCGAGCTCCTGCGCCAGAGCTTCGATCTTCCGGTTGATCTGCTCCAGCGTCAGCCGCCCGTAGATCTTCGGCTCTCTTTTGCCGAGGAGATTGAGATTCGGGCCATGAAGCACCAGGACTCTTTTCTTTTTTGCCATCGACGATCCTCTCTGTGGTTGTTTCGGGCGCGCTATCGTTGCAACGCAGCGACGATCTCCGCCGGCGAGAGCCAGTGGAAAGCGGTCGCGCCGATCCCGCGGCAAAGAACGAATTTGACCTTGCCTCCCGTCGACTTCTTATCGACTTCCATGTGTTTGAGCAGCTCGCGGAGATCGACGCCGGAGGGAATCTCCGCCGGCAAGCCGGCTCGGAAGATCAACCGGCGAATGCGCTCGAATGCGGCCTTGTCGCACAGCCGCTCGCGCAGGGAGATTGCCGCCGCCTGGACCATGCCGATGGCTACGGCCTCCCCGTGGAGATAGGTTTCATAACGCGTCAAGGCTTCCAGGGCGTGGCCCACGGTGTGGCCGAAGTTTAACACGGCTCGATAGTCGCTCTCGCGCTCGTCCTTTTCCACCACTGAGGCTTTGATCCGGCAGGAGACGGCGATGACGTGAACCAGCAGCTCCCGGCTGAGCGCCGTGGAGTCATGCAGATTTTCCTCCAGCAGCGCGAACAGCGCCGGGTCGGCGATAATTCCGTACTTGACGACCTCCGCCAGTCCGGCGGTTAACTCGCGTTGCGGCAGCGATTGAAGCGTGTCCACGTCGATCAGCACCAGGCGCGGCTGGTAGAACGCGCCGATGAGATTCTTGCCTTCCGGGCGATTGACGCCGGTCTTCCCGCCGACGCTCGCATCCACCTGGGCGAGCAGCGTCGTGGGAACCTGCACGTAGGAAATCCCGCGCAGAAAAGTGGCGGCGGTAAAGCCCGTCATGTCGCCGATCACCCCGCCGCCCAGAGCGACGAGAGCGGATCCTCGGTCGAATCTCTCGCCGACCAGCCGGTCGTAGATCGTCGAGACGGTGGCGAGATTCTTGTGCTCTTCGCCTTCCGGCACTAGCACCGTGGCAACTTTGAACCCGGAGCTGTGGAGCGACTCCTCCAGTGGTTTCAGATAGAGCCCGGCGATCTTCGCATCCGTAACGACGGCGACCCTCTCTCCCACTCCCGCCCGGCGCATCAACTCCCCGGCCTGGGGCAGCAGACTCTCGCCCACGTGGATGGGATAGGAGCGCTCGCCGAGATTTACGTTAATCGTCTGCATGTGATGACTCGTTGCAAAATGCCCTTTCACTTTTCATTTTGCACTTTTCATTTTGCCTTTTGCATTCCGCAGGGCTGCAATGATCTCCTCTACTACCTGATCGACAGTGCGGGCTTCCGTATCGATGCAAAGATGAGCCTGAGCATAGCGCTCTTTTCTTCGGCTCAGCAGCTCTTCGATGCGCCGGCGCTTATCGTCGCCCTGCAACAAGGGCCGCTCTTTGCCGCTCCCCGACCTCCTGAGCAGCGTTTCCGGCGACGCCGTAAGGCAGACCAGCAGGCTTTGCCGCTTGAGCAGGCTGAGATTCTCGTCATCCAAGACCGCCCCGCCTCCGGTGGCGATCACCCGATTCTCCTCCGACAGCATCTCCCCAAGCTTTCGCTTCTCAAGTTTCCGGAAATAGGCTTCGCCTTCGCGCTCGAAAATCTCCTGCACTTTCATTCCCTGCTCTTCCTCGATCGCCCGATCGACGTCGACCAGGCGCCAACCGAGCCGGCGCGCCAGTTTACGGCCAACCACGCTCTTGCCCACCGCCATAAAGCCGGTGAGAGCGATGTTCCTAGCCCGCATTATTCACCGCCGGCTGCCGAACGGGGACAGGCAACTTTTTCGGGGAAAAAGTAGCCAGTCCCCTACATCAGAAGCTTTTGATCTGTTCGAGGTAGCCTTCGTAGTTGCGCGTGATCTCATGGAGGGAGTCGCCGCCGAACTTTTCCAGAAAGGCAGCCGCCAGCTCGAAGGCCACCACGGCCTCGCCGACGACGGCCGCTGCCGGAGCGGAGCAGACATCGGAGCGCTCCACCGAAGCGTCCGCAGCCTGTTTGGATCTTATATCGACCGACTGAAGCGGGCTCATCAAGGTAGAGATCGGCTTCATCGCGCAGCGCACCACGAGCGGCGCGCCGTTCGACATGCCCCCTTCCGTGCCGCCGGAGTTGTTGCTGCCGCGGTAAAAGCCCGTCGGGACGATCCTCGGCGTGCCTTCCGTAACCATCTTGTGCGGGTCGAAGAAAATCTCGTCGTGGACCTGGGAGCCGCGCCGCCGCGCCATCTCAAACCCGAGCCCTACTTCGACTCCCTTGATCGCCTGAATGCTCATCAGCGCCTGGGCCAAACAGCCGTCGAGCTTTCGGTCCCACTGCGTGTGAGTGCCGAGCCCTGGCGGAAGGCCGATCGCCACGACTTCAAAGATGCCGCCCAGCGTGTCGCCCGTCTTCTTGCAGTCGTCGATCACGGCAATCATTTTCTCTTCGGCCTCCTTGTCGGCGACGCGAACCGGCGACTCTTCGGCGCGGGCGTAGATCTCTTCGTAATTCAGCCCGTCGCTCTTCGCCTCGACGTTGCCGAGCGACCGGAGATATCCCATGATCTTGACGCCGAACGGCGCGAGCAGCTGCTTGCAGAACGACCCGACGGCGGTGCGCGATACCGTGTCGCGGGCGCTGGCCCGCTCCAGGACGTTGCGGATGTCGGAGTGATGGTATTTCAGGATGCCCGTCAGGTCGGCGTGGCCGGGCCGGGGCTTGGTCACGGCGATCTTCTCGTCGCGGTCCTCCGGCGCGGGCGACATTTTTTTCGTCCAGTTTTTCCAGTCGCGGTTCTCAATGCCCAACGCCACGGGCGACCCGAGAGTCTCCCCCCAGCGGATGCCTGAGCGGACCT
>MGSS01000031.1 GCA_001798595.1 Deltaproteobacteria bacterium RIFCSPLOWO2_12_FULL_60_19
CGGAGGCCACGTTGCGCGAGAGCGGCTGGAGTTTCCTGGAGCGCTCGGAGCTTATCTCCTTTTACTGGTCGCGTATGCGCGGATTCATTTCCAATCTTGCGGCTTCGAAAAACTACAAGAACTATTACGCGGACCTCTACGCCCCGGATGCGCCCGGCTGGGCGGCGGCGAAGGAATCGTTTCTTCTTTTGAAACAAGTCTGCCTGGATCACGGGATCAAGTTGCAAGTGGTCCTGCTTCCCGAGCTGCACCAGCTGCAACATTATCCTTTCGAGAAGGAATACGCAGCGGTGTCGGACTTTTTACGGGCCAATGGAATCGAGCGTCTGGACTTGACGCCTTTTTTCAAGGGCGAAGCCGAGCCGGCGCGCCTTTGGGTGGCGCCCGACGACGGCCATCCGAATTCCGCCGCGCACCGGCTCATCGCCCGGTATGCGTTTGATTTTATTTTTCCACGCGGGAGGTAGGAGAAGGTGCTGAAGAACTTTTGGCGAAAGCATAAAAGATTAATCCTCATCTCGCTTCTGATCTATGTGGCCTTGACGCTCGTCGTGATTTTCGGCTCCTTGAATTCCACAGATTTGCCGTTCATTTATCAGATCCGCTGACAGGCAACATGCAACTCGAAGACGCGCAGGCGGCTGAAAAACCCGAGCCCATAAAGGAGCGGAGCGCGGTGCGCCGATTTTGGGAGGGCTGGAAGCGGTTCGGGAAGAAAACCGGGGATATCCAGGCCCGTGGCCTTTTGACTTTTTTCTATTTCGTATTGCTGAGCCCGTTTGCGCTGGCGGTCCGTTGGTGGAGCGATCCGCTGGCGATCAAGCCTCGTTCAGCGAAAGGGTGGCGCCCCAGGGGGGATGACGAGGAAACGCCACAAGAGCGGGCGACTCGGCAGTTCTAGCAAGGATTTTGATGGACATCCTGGGTATCTCTTGCTACTTCCACGATGCGTCGTCGGCGCTGCTGCGCGACGGCCGGTTGATCGCCGCGGCGGAAGAGGAGCGGTTCACCCGCAAGAAGCACGACTACGAGTTTCCGCAGCGGGCCATCGACTTTTGTCTTCGGTTGGGCGGCCTACAGGCGGCCGATCTGGACTATGTCGTCTTTTTTGAGAAGCCCTTCCTGAAATTCGAGAGACTTATCCTATCCAGCCTGCAGACCTTTCCACGCTCACATCGGGTTTTTCGCGAGGCGATGGTCACCTGGCTTGGCGACAAGTTGTGGATCAAACATCTTATTCAGAATCGGCTTGGGGTGCCGTCGTCGAAGGTGCTTTTCAGCGAGCATCATCTATCGCACGCCGCCAGCGCCTTTTTCTGCTCGCCCTTCGAGGAGGCGGCGATCCTGACGGTGGACGGAGTGGGGGAGTGGGCGACGGCCAGCTTCGGGGTAGGCAAGGACCGTGAGATCAAATTGTTCGGAGAGATCCGCTTTCCCCATTCTCTCGGGCTTCTCTACAGCGCATTTACGGCTTTTTTGGGATTCGAAGTCAACGAAGGGGAGTACAAGGTGATGGGGATGGCGCCGTTCGGGACGCCTCGGTACGTGGACAAGGTGCGCAAGGTGATCCGGCTCGGTCAAGACGGCAGCTTTGAACTCGACATGGACTATTTCTCGTTTCACTACTCGACGGATAAGACCTTCAACGGAAAATTCGAAGCGCTTTTTGGGCCGCCGCGCAGTTCGCAAGCCTACTTTTTTACCCCGACAAGCGGATATCCGTCCTATTTCGGCGAAAAGCCGTCGAACTACAACGAGCTGGCGAAACAGAACCAGTACTATGCCGACGTGGCCGCGAGCATTCAGGCGGTGACGGAAGAGGCCCTGCTGGGGATGGCTCGCCATGTCCACCGGCAAACGGGCCTCAAGCGCCTCTGCATGGCCGGAGGGGTCGCCCTGAACAGCGTCGCCAACGGCAGGATTCTCAGGGAAACCCCCTTCGAGCAGATTTACGTGCAACCGTCGGCGGGAGACGGAGGCGGGTCGGTCGGGGCCGCGCTCTATGCGTATCACATGGCGCTCGGCAGGCCGCGCAAGTTTGTCATGGAGCACGCTTACTGGGGGCAGGAACACTCCGCGGGAGAGATTGAAGAGTTTCTGACCAGCGAGGGGATCCGTCACGAGCAGTTTGGCGATGAGGATAAACTGATCGAGCGGGTGGTGAAAGGGCTTGAGGAGGGAAAGGCGGTCGGATGGCTGCAGGGACGTTTTGAATGGGGGCCGAGGGCGCTCGGCAACCGCAGCATTTTGGCCGATCCTCGGCGGGCCGAGATGAAGGACCTGGTCAACGTGAAGATCAAGTTCCGCGAGCCGTTTCGTCCCTTTGCGCCGTCGGTCCTGGCGGAGCGGGCCGAGGACTACTTCGCCCTGCCGGAGGCCGCGAGCCATTACCCCGCGCGTTTCATGTTATATGTCGTTGGCGTGAAACCGGAGCGCCGGGAGACCATTCCCGCGGTCACGCACGTGGACGGCACCGGAAGGCTTCAAACGGTGTGCCGGGAAACGAATCCGAGGTATTACCGGCTGATCGAGACTTTTGGGCAGGCCACCGGGGTGCCGATTTTGCTCAACACTTCTTTCAACCTCAAGGGCGAACCTATCGTAAACACCCCCCGAGAAGCCTTTTTCACGTTTATGCGCAGCGGGCTGGATGTCCTGGTCCTGGGGGATTATTTGATCGAGAAGGCTGCGCTGGCTTGAGGAGGTTATCCGTATGAGATTGATCGAAAGTCTTGCCGTCCGTCTCGGGATTTTCGCCGAGCTGCTCTCATTTTTCTGGCACAACAAATGGTGGTGGCTCACCCCGATGATTTTCTTCCTGCTCGGCTTCGGCGCGCTCATCATCTTCGCCCAAAGCAGCGCCGTGGCGCCCTTTATTTATACGCTGTTCTAGCGTCTTGGAATCAAAGTTCGTTTACAAAATCGAGCCGCGGATTCAAATTAAGGAGCGCCACTATGCTTCGGAAGCTTTGCGTCGGGATTCTGATCCTATCTGTGTTATGGGAAGCAGGATTGCGAATGTACCCGAGGGTTATCCCAGCCAGACTCCTGATCAATTTTCAGGAAGATCTTCGACGAGAGATCGCGCATCGAACGCAGTGGCCTACAATACATGACACGGTGCTCCTTGACCGCGATGATGGCGGACCGCCCCTGCGTATTTTCAAGCCGTTTACCCGGATCGCGTTCAAAATTAAGACCTTGGGGGGCGTCCAGAGTGAGACGATGGACAAGATGGGTTTTTGCAATCCGCCGCAAAACAGTTACGATCTGGGTGCGATTGACATCATTACCATCGGTGACTCCTTCACATGGTGCACGTCGGTCCACGCAGAAGACACCTGGACCAGCCGACTATCGTCTTTTACCGGTCGCTCCGTCTATAACCTCGGGAAGGAGGGAATCGGCCCGTACGAATACATCCAGATTTTCAAGAAGTTGGGCGCGCCGAAGGCCCCGCGGGTCGTCGTGATGAGTATTTACGAAGGGAACGACCTGCGGGATGCGCTTGAGTATCGGTTCTATAAGCTGGCGGCGGAGGGGCAGCCAGCCGGCCCCGAAGTCTCGAGCGACTGCCGCGTTAAGGAAAGTCCATGGTGTGTTCTCTGTTTTGCCCTTCGCAGAGGGCCAATGGGGCGCTTCAGTTACGCATGGAACCTCACGGTAACTGCGCTTGACTACATCCGTCAGGGCACGCAGCGACTACTGTTACGCGTTTTTGGTTCGCGAGGGAGAGACGATTCAAAAGTGAATTTCCGTTATCGTCTCGCGCTCCCCGGAGAGGTTGTTCCTTTCAATGTCAGCAATACCGACAAGGACGAGGTGGTTCATGCAAAATGCCTGCGCGATAGACAAATCGATCTGGAGGTGTTCACGGAAGCGTTGCGAGATTTCCTGAGACTTTCGCGGCGATACGGTTTTGCCCCGGTCGTGACCTATATTCCCTCGGCGCATACAACCTATGCCGCCACGGTTGTGTTTGATCAGCCGGCCTTGAGCGATCTTATGCCCTGGTTCAGCCGGGCGCAACGTAGCTATTTCAAAACTAAAGCAACCGAGTTGGGTTATGTTTTTGTAGATTTAACTCCGGCTCTTCAGGCCGCGGCGGCGGCCAACGGTATCCGGAATTTGCTTTACGATCCGGTCAATCTGCATCTGACGCAACGCGGGCACGCGGTTGTTGCCGAGGCTCTGAGCGGCGCGATACGTAGTTCGGCTGTTGCATTACAGCCGAGACCATGAAAAGGGAAAGGGCATGGAAGGCCGGAATCTCGCCGGCAGGGTTCACGGACTTCATGGGCAACCACTCTCGCTCGGAGATCGAGAAAGCGCCGGCGCGGCGTTCACGGAAAGCCGCAACAGGCCTACCCCATTGGCGCGCAGCGGGCTGGATGTCCTGGTCCTGGGGGATTATTTGATCGAGAAGGCTGCGCTGGCTTGAGGAGGTTATCCGTATGAGATTGATCGAAAGTCTTGCCGTCCGTCTCGGGATTTTCGCCGAGCTGCTGTCATTTTTCTGGCACAACAAGTGGTGGTGGCTGACGCCGATGATTGTCTGTCTGCTCGGCTTTGGCGCGCTTATTATTTTCGCCCAAAGCAGCGCCGTGACGCCGTTCATCTATACGCTGTTCTAGCAGAGGGCGCTATGAGGAAAAGAGCGTCGTGAAAAAGAGCATCTCGGCCAAGATATTGCTTGCCGTATTTGGTGTTTTCTTGGCCCTTCTGATTCTCGAGGCGGTCTTTCGTTTAGTCAACATAGTAAAGTTAAAAGAACGCCTCGCCCCTCAGCGGCAAGGACGCCCCTTTGCCGCCGATCCTAACTTATACATGAACCCGGTTCATGAGCTCTTTGGCTGGTTTTTCTTCCCTAACAACGAGTTTATATTCACATCAAGACGCGACGAATTTCGCGTTCGGGTCAAGATCAACTCCAAGGGTCTCCGTGACCGGGAGTATCCGTATGAAAAGGGAGAAGGGGTCTTCCGGATCCTGGTATTGGGAGATTCGTTTTCTGCAGCCCTCCAGGTTCCCCTTGAGGAAATTTGGCATGAGATTGTCGAACGGAGATTAAACGGGCCTGCGCGAACCGACACGAAGGTGGAAATCATCAATGCCGGCGTTCCGGGTTGGGGTACGGGACAGCAGTTGCTCTACTATCGATACGAAGGATATAAATACAACCCCGACCTGATTCTTCTGCAGTTCTATCTCAACGATATCTCTGATAACGATGCAACCATTCAGGAAGAGCGCCCTAAGCTCGGCAAACCTTTTTTTGTTTTGAATGGCGAACAGCTGGAGCTTCAGAACTTTCCATATCGACGGCGCGTCTCTTCCGCTTCGCCTCAATGGCGCTATTTTTTTGCTCCTCTCGTCGACAAACTGTATCGAGTGTTTTTTTCTGATCGTGAAATGCGGCAGGTTCCACACCAGCTTTTGTATTTGGCGGCGAACTATCCCCCGCAAGATCAGACCCGTTGGCGATTGACCACGAGACTGATCAAGGAACTAAACACAGAGGCAACCCAACACGGGGCCAGGCTCGCGGTCCTTTACATCCCGGAGAGGCGGCAAGTCCACCCGCAGATTTGGGATGAGACATTGATTAGATACCCAAAAGCAAGGGAAGTGGTATGGGATCTGGACAAGCCGAACCGCTCGCTCGGGAAGTTCCTGGAGCAGGAAGGGATCAGCTACCTGGATTGGACAGCCTCTTTTCGTGAGCGCGCGGTTAAGGAGGGCCGGCCTTTCTACTTCCTACGCGATCATCACCTAAACCCCGAGGGAAACCGCCTCGGGAGCGATCTGCTCTATGAATGGCTGCTTAAAGAACGCCGCGTGCCGCGTTGACGGCCCGCGTGTTCCGTAAAACCGTTCGCCTCGTCCATGCCCATGTAGCTTACTGGAGCTCGATCACAGTCTCTCTTGACTTCGCCTGCAAACCGGCATATAAAAACTTCAGCCTTTTAAACCAATCCTGCGAGATTGGGAAGGGTGATATGAAAACCGAAAACGTAATCCATCAGTACGCTCGAAGACCCTTGCGGTGACCCCGCAGGGGTCTTTTTTTGTTATGGAACCGGAGAAGAGGATTCTGCTCGAAGCGGAGGATATCCGGCGGACGATCAGCCGGATGGCGCACGAGGTGATCGAGAAGTGTGGCGGCGCCGGGGACCTCGCGCTGGTCGGCATCCGGTCGCGCGGGGCGCATCTCGTGCGGCGGCTGGCCGATAAGATCGGGAGCCTGAGCGGAAGCGCGCCGCCCGTGGGCGTTGTGGACGTTACGCCGTACCGGGACGACGTGACGAAGCCCTCCACGGATCATCCGGCGCGGATGGATACGCCGGTCGCTATCGACGATCGGACGGTGGTGCTCGTGGACGACGTTATCTATCGGGGACGCACCGTACGCGCCGCCCTGGACATGATCGGACACCTGGGAAAGCCGAAGAAGGTTTTGCTCGCCATTCTCATCGATCGCGGCCACCGCGAGCTGCCGATCCGGCCCGATATCGTGGGAAAAAACGTGCGGGCGGAGGAGTCCGAGCGCGTCAACGTGTTGCTCGAAGAATCGGACGGTGTCGATCAGGTGACGGTGACGAAACAGGAGAGATAAACCTCGGAAATGGCTGCCGTCGAAAAACGCGATCTCATCTCGATCGAAGACCTGTCGGATCGGGAGATCGAGGAAATTTTCGCTATCGCCGATGAGATGCTGGCGCTGGACCGCAGCGGCCCGGGAGCGCAGGCGCTCGCCGGCAGGATCATGGCGACGCTCTTTTACGAGCCGAGCACCCGCACGCGTCTATCGTTCGAGTCTTCGATGCAACGGCTCGGCGGCTCGGTGATCAGTTGCCCCGATATGCGAAGCTCTTCCACCGCCAAGGGAGAAACCATCGCCGACACCGCCAGAGTCGTTTCGAGCTACGCCGACGTTCTGGTGGTGCGCCACTACTGGGACGGCGCGGTTCAAGCGATGGCCGAGTACGCCGACGTGCCTGTGATCAACGCCGGCGACGGAGGCCACGAGCATCCCACGCAGACGCTGTGCGACCTTTATACGCTGAAAAAAGAGAAAGGCGACCTCAAGGGGCTGACCGTCGTCATCTGCGGCGACCTGAAGCATGGCCGCACGATCCACTCGCTCGTCTATGCCCTGGCGCGCTTCGGAGTCAACGTCGTGACCCTGGCGGCCGGCGGCATGGAGCTGCCGCAGTACGTCGTGGAACGGTTGGAAAGCCGATACCATTACAATCTCGCCTCCGTGACATCGAAGGATCTGCAGGCCGTCGTCACAGAGACCGATGCGATCTATCTGACGCCGAATCAGCCGCACCAGTTGGCTCTTTTCACCCAGGTGGACCCGAAGATTCAAAACCGGATTCGCAGCATCGCCTCCGGCCTCAAGTTCGACGCCTTCTATATGACGCGCAAACAAAAAGAGCGAATGAAAGAGAACGGCGGACAGCGCGCGGAGTATCCGAGCCTGGATGAGCGCTTTCTGAAGGAGCGGCGGTTCAAGGATACCGTCGTGATGCATCCGCTGCCGCGCGTGGACGAACTGTCTCCGGCGATCGACAAAGATCACCGCGGCATCTACTTCAAGCAGGCCGCCTACGGCGTGCCGATCCGAATGGCGCTGCTGAAGTTTCTGTTGACGCGGCCCGCCGCCGCAGAAGGCCGAGAGCTGCGGAGAAAGGCTCAGCTCTACGAGAGTCCCGAGGCGCTCGGTCCCGAGTGCGCCAACACGAACTGCGTGACTCGCGCCGAGAGCCTGTCGGCGAGGCCCCGCTTCGAGATCGTCTTTACCGGCCCGGGAGGGAGCCTGATCCTGCGCTGCTTTTACTGCGATCACCAGCTCAAGGTGCAGTACGTGGGGCATAGCATCTCCAAGCGGTACTGCCCGTACGACATCGCGCTCGCCGCTACGGTTACGGAGTGGTTCCAACGGCGCGAGCTGGCGATCTTCGATTCCATCAAGCAGGCGGAAGAGCTGCGCTACGAGCCTTACAAAGGCGGGCCGCAGCGGAGCATCATGGACGAGGAAGAGATCCGCAGCGCCATCCATCAGGTGGCCGAGCAGATTCTCAAAGAGAGCGAAGAGATCGAGCGGCTGCTGCTCCTGGGCGTCAAAACGAAAGGGCTTATTCTCGCCAGGCGGATCGCCGAAGAGATAGAGCAACAATCCCGGCGCAAGATCGAGGTCGGAGAGATCGAGATCTTCGGCAGCGGAGAAGGCATCCGCAGAGCGACGGCGGCGACGGACGAGACGGAACCGCTCGCGCTGAAAGACCGGCCGATCGTTCTCGTCGACGACGTGATCTACACGGGACGGACGGTCAAGAGCGCGCTGAGCATTATTTTCAAGGCCGGGCGGCCGAAGTCGGTCCGCCTGGCGGTGTTGGTGGACCGTGGCCACCGGGAAGTGCCGCTGAAACCTAACTACGTCGGGAAGCATATCCCGACCTCGGAGAAGGAAAGGGTGCGGGTGAAGCTCCGCGAGGTGGAGCAGGACGAGAAAGACAAGGTCGTGATCTACTCCATCGTCACACCGGATCATGCAATGGAGCAAAATGAGATCGTAGCTGGTAGGTCGTAGGGGCGAAACCGTGAGCATAAGCGAATCAAAACAGCAGCGGGCGATACTCGCACTGGCGGATGGAACCTTCTATGTGGGCCGCGCCTTCGGCGCCGAGGGCGAGGCCGCCGGGGAAGTCGTGTTCAATACGAGCATGACCGGCTACCAGGAAATCTTGACCGATCCGTCGTACGAGGGGCAGCTGGTCGCGATGACCTATCCCGAGATCGGCAACGTCGGCGTCAATCCCGAGGACGTGGAATCGCGCAAGCCTTACGTCAAGGGCTTCATCGTGAAAGAGTATACAGCCGTGCCAAGCAACTGGCGCGCGACCCAGCCGCTCCACGAATACATGAAAGAGCACGGCATCGTCGGCATCGAAGGAATAGACACCCGCTCATTGGTGCGCCGCCTGAGAGATCAAGGCTCGCAGGAAAGTATTATTTCGACGCTGACGGACAATCCCGAAGCGCTGATCGCAAAAGCCAAGGCATCGCCCGGACTGGTCGGCAGAGATCTGGTGAAAGAGGTGACCTGTCAGGAAGCCTACGATTGGGAGCAGGGGGTATGGGAGCTGGGGAGGGGATATCGGAGCAGGGGGCCAGAGGAGCAGGGGGAAAAGAGCAGATCCAAAAAAGCGAGTTTTGAGAGGCCGCGTTACTTTGTCATCGCGTACGACTACGGGATCAAGCACAACATCCTGCGAAACCTGACGGAATCCGGCTGCAGAGTTAAAGTGGTTCCGGCATCGACCTCAGCCGAGGACGCGCTCTCGCTGAATCCCGACGGCATTTTCCTCTCCAACGGGCCCGGCGATCCCGACGCCGTCCCTTATGCGAAGGAGAACGTGCAAAAACTCATCGGTAAAAAACCGATCTTCGGCATCTGCCTCGGCCATCAAATCATGGGATTGGCGCTCGGCGGAAAGACCTACAAGCTCAAATTCGGCCATCACGGCGCCAACCAGCCGGTGATGGATCTGACGACCCGCAAAGTCGAGATCACGACGCAGAACCACGGCTTTGCCGTCGATGCCGACTCGCTCAAGGGCGCAACCGAGGTGACGCATCTCAACTTGAACGACAACACGGTCGAGGGGCTGGCGCACCGCGAGCTGCCGATTTTTTCCGTCCAATATCACCCGGAATCTTCGCCCGGCCCGCACGATGCAAGCTATCTGTTCCGCAGATTCACCGAGATGATGGAGCAGCAGCGCCCTTAGTCCCATGCCCAAACGAACCGACATCAAGACGATTCTGCTGATCGGCTCCGGGCCGATCGTGATCGGCCAGGCGTGCGAGTTCGACTACTCCGGCACGCAGGCCTGCAAGGCTCTTAAAGAAGACGGCTTCCGCGTCGTCCTGGTCAATTCCAACCCGGCGACGATCATGACCGACCCCGACTTCGCCGACCGCACCTACATCGAGCCGATCACCGTCGATATCGTCGAGAAGATCATCCAGAAGGAGCGGCCGGACGCGCTGCTTCCAACCGTCGGCGGCCAGACCGCGTTGAACATCGCCATCGACCTGGCGGAGCAGGGAATTCTCGAGCGCTACGGCGTCGAAATGATCGGCGCGAAGCTCGAAGCGATCAAAATGGCCGAAGATCGCGATCTATTTAAAGAGGCGATGGGGAGGGCGAAACTCGATCTGCCCCGGAGCGGCTACGCCCGGAGCATGAAGGACGCGCAGAAAATCGTCGGGCGGCTGAGCTTCCCCGTCATCATCCGGCCGTCGCGCACGCTGGGCGGCAGCGGCGGCAGCATCGCTTACGGCGCGGAGGAGTTCAAAGAGCTGGTGCAACGCGGGCTCGGCATCTCGCCGGTCCATGAAGTGCTGGTCGAGGAATCGGTGTTGGGATGGAAGGAGTTCGAGCTGGAAGTCATGCGCGATCACAAGGACAACGTCGTGATCGTCTGCTCGATCGAGAACTTCGATCCGATGGGCGTCCACACCGGCGACTCCATCACGGTCGCGCCGGCGCAGACGCTGACCGACAAAGAGTATCAGATCATGCGCGACGCGGCGCTGCGCGGCATCCGGGAGATCGGCGTCGATACCGGCGGCTCCAACATCCAGTTCGCCGTCAATCCCAAGGACGGCCGCCTGGTCGTGATCGAGATGAACCCGCGCGTGTCGCGCAGCTCGGCGCTGGCCAGCAAAGCCACCGGCTTCCCGATCGCCAAGATCGCCGCCAAGCTCGCCGTCGGCTACACGCTGGACGAGATTCGCAACGACATCACGCGCGAGACGCCCGCCTGCTTCGAGCCGACCATCGACTATGTGGTGGTCAAAATTCCGCGCTTCACTTTCGAAAAGTTTCCCCAGGCCAAAGACATTCTCACGCCGCAGATGAAATCGGTCGGGGAAGCGATGGCCATCGGGCGGACCTTCAAGGAGTCGCTGCAAAAGGCGATGCGCTCGCTGGAGATCGACTCCTACGGATTTGAAGGAAAACTTGAGCTCGCAGCCGATAACCGCAAGGCCGATCTCCATCTCGTTAAAGAAAAGCTGACAATCCCCAACGCTCAGCGGCTGTGGTACCTGGGCGACGCGTTTAGGCTTGGCATGTCGGTCGAGGAGGTCTATGATTTCAGCAAAATCGACCCGTGGTTTCTGGAGCAGCTTCGACAAATCATCGCAGCCGAGGACGGGATCAAACGCGAAGGCGGGCGGGGCGAAGGGCTTACGGCCGCGTTTTTTCTTGCGGCGAAGCAGAAGGGTTTCTCCGATCGCCGGCTGGCCGCGCTGCTGAATCGTTCGGAAGAGGAGATTCGTAATCTGCGCCTGCGGGCCGGGGTTCGCGCGGTGTTCCGCGCGGTGGATACCTGCGGCGCGGAGTTCGCGGCCTACACGCCTTATCTCTATTCGACCTACGAAGGCGAGGACGAATCGCAGCCGACCTCGCGCAAAAAGATCATGATCCTCGGCGGCGGCCCGAACCGCATCGGCCAGGGAATCGAGTTCGACTACTGCTGCGTCCATGCCGCTTTCGCTCTCAAAAAGGACGGCTATGAAACGATCATGGTGAACTGCAACCCTGAAACGGTCAGCACGGATTACGACACGTCGGACAAGCTCTACTTCGAGCCGCTCACATTGGAGGACGTGCTGGGTATTGTTGACCGCGAACAGCCGGATGGGGTCATCGTCCAGTTCGGCGGCCAGACTCCTTTGAAACTGGCGCTGGACCTGGAGCGGGCCGGGGTGAAGATCATCGGCACTTCTCCCGACAGCATCGACCTGGCGGAGGACCGCGAGCGATTCCGGCTGCTGCTCGACCGCCTGGGGCTGAGACAGCCGAACAGCGCCACCGCGCGCTCCTATGAGGAAGCGTTGGCGATCGCCGAGCGCATCGGCTATCCCGTTCTGGTGCGCCCGTCCTACGTCCTGGGCGGCAGAGCGATGGAGCTGGTCTACGACCGCGACACGCTGCGCCACTACATGACGCACGCCGTCGCCGCTTCGCCGGAGCATCCGATTCTGATCGATAAATTTCTCGACGACGCGATCGAGCTGGACGTGGACGCGCTGGCGGACGGCGAGCGGGTGGTGATCGGCGGCATCATGGAGCATATCGAGCGGGCCGGCGTCCATTCGGGCGACAGCGCGTGCAGTCTGCCGCCCAAGTCGATCTCGCGCGAGACCCAAGAGGAGATCCGCCGCCAGACGGTCGCCCTGGCGACGGCGCTCAACGTGCGCGGCTTGATGAACGTGCAATTCGCCGTCCAACGAAACAACATTTACGTCCTGGAAGTGAATCCGCGCGCGTCGCGCACCGTCCCGTTTGTCAGCAAGGCCATCGGGATTCCACTGGCGAAGATCGCGGCGCGGATCATGGTCGGTAGAAAGCTCGCGGAGCTCGGCCTGACGACCGAAGTTCGGCCGCGCCATGTATCGGTCAAGGAGTCGGTCTTTCCCTTCAGCAAATTTCTCGGCGTGGACACGCTGCTCGGTCCTGAGATGAAATCGACCGGCGAGGTGATGGGGATCGATCCCACCTTCGGGCTGGCCTACGCCAAGGCGCAGCTCGGCGGCGGAACGCGGTTGCCGAAAGCGGGCAAGGTGTTCATCAGCGTTCGCGACGAGGACAAGGAGAGCGTAGCTCCGATCGCGCGCCGGCTTCACGATCTGGGTTTTGAGATCGTCGCGACACGCGGCACGGCCGCCTATTTTCAGGCGCGGAAAATTCCGGCGGAGGTCGTCAAAAAAGTCCAGGAAGGAACGCCCAATATCGCCGAGGCGATCAGAGACGGAGAGATCGCGATGGTCATCAACACGCCGACCGACGCCCACTCGCACGCCGACTCATTCTACCTGCGGCGCAACGCGCTCGACTACCAGGTGCCTTACTTCACGACGATCGCCGGCGCGGACGCCGCGGCGGAAGGGATCGAGCTGCTGAAAGATCGGGAATTCGACGTCCGGCCGCTGCAAGAATATCAGGCGGAGAACGCAGTGAAAGGATGAAGGATGAAGGAGGGAAGGTCCGCAAATCAATTTCCCGGAGCCTCGTCGATCTACCGGCCAAGCGAAATCTCGCCTAAGGATTCCTTCCGCGCGCTCCTGACACCGCTCCGCTTTCTCAAGGGCGTGGGACCGATGCGCGCGGCCCAACTGGAGGCGCTGGGCCTCAAGAGTGTCGAGGACCTGCTCTATCATCTGCCGTTCCGCTACGACGACCGCAGAGAGATCCGCAAGATTCACCAGGCCGCCGTCGGCAAGATAGAGAGCTTTCTCGGCAAGCTGGTTGCCATCGACAAGCGCTTCGTTCCGAAAAGACGCAGGCATATTCTCACCGGCACGCTCACGGACGGGACCGGCTATCTTGGACTCGTCTGGTATCGGGTGCCGCCCTACATGGCCGACGGGTTGAGCCGGGGGCAGCAGCTTTTGGTCCACGGCAAAGTGGAGCGGGGCATGGGCGTCCAGAAGAGGATCGTCCACCCGGAATTCGAGCACGTCGATCTAGTGGACGACGGGCAGCAGCGGAAAATCCTGCCGGTCTATCTCAGGCCTAACGGAATCCCGCTCCGCGCGATGCGCGGCTGGGTACGCCAGGCGCTCGACGCTTACGCGGTTCATGTATCGAGTTGCATTCCGGCGCCGATCGCGGCGCGGCAAGACTTGCAGGACCTGCCGCGCGCGATGCGCGAAGTCCATGAGCCGGAGAGTTCCGCCGATCCGGCTTCGCTCAACCGCTTCGCCTCCGACGCCCACCGCTCGATCGTCTTCGACGAGTTCTTCTACCTCCAGTTGGGACTGGGGCTGAGGAAAAAATCGCGCAGCGCTGAGCACGGCATTGCGTTTCGCGCTGGCGCGCATCCCTTGGCGGAAAAAATGCGCGGCCTCCTCCCGTTCTCCCTGACGCGCGCGCAGACGCGGGTCATCGAAGAGATCCAGGGCGACATGGCGTCCGACCGCCCGATGCAGCGCCTGCTTCAGGGCGATGTCGGGTCGGGGAAGACCATGGTCGCCTGGTTTGCCGCGCTGAGGGCGCTTGAGAACGGTTTTCAAGCCGTCTGGATGTCGCCGACCGAGTTGCTGGCCGAGCAGCATTTCCGAAATTTGAGCGGATTTGCCGAAACGCTCGGAGTTCGAGCGGCGTTGCTCACCGGCTCAATGCCGGCAAAAGCCAGGATGGAAACACTGGAGCGGATTAGAAACGGCGAAATCGGTTTCGTCGTCGGCACACATGCCCTGATTCAAGAGGGCGTCGAGGCGCCGCGCCTGGGCCTCGGCGTCATTGACGAGCAACATCGTTTTGGCGTCGGTCAACGGATGGCGCTCCAGCGGCTTGCCGGGTTGCGGAAGTCCGCTGCGCCGTGCATGGTGAGCCCAGTCGAACCACAGCCCGATATTCTGTTGATGAGCGCGACTCCCATACCCCGCAGTCTGGCGATGGTGCTCTACGGGGATATGGAGGTATCCTCGCTCGATGAGATGCCTCCGGGCCGGACACCGGTTGAGACGAAGCTTTTCAAAGAAGCCGAGCGCTCCAAACTCTATGATCTGACGCGCGCAGAGCTACAGAAGGGACATCAAGCTTACGCGGTCTATCCGCTGGTGGAAGCGTCGGAAAAGCTGGAGCTGCGCGACGCCACGCGAATGTTTCAGGAGCTTTCGCAGGGCGCATTCAACGGCTTTCGAGTGGGATTGATCCATGGACGGATGAACACGATGGAGCGTGACGAAACGATGCGCCGGTTCAAGCAGGGCGACTTGCAAGTGCTCGTGGCGACGACGGTCATCGAAGTAGGGATCGACGTTCCCAACGCGACGGTCATGGTGGTGGAGCACGCGGAGCGCTTCGGCTTGTCGCAATTGCATCAGCTCCGAGGGAGAGTCGGGAGAGGAGAGGCTGCCTCGCATTGCCTGCTCGTTCATTACGGAAAGACCAGCGCCGATGCGCTGGCGCGGCTGCGGGTGATGGAGAAAGAACATGACGGCTTTAAGATCGCCGAGGCCGATCTTGAACTCCGCGGTCCCGGCGAGCTGCTCGGCACCCGGCAGTCCGGCATCGCCGATTTTCGTCTGGCGAATCTCGCGCGCGACGCCCGCTTGCTGCTGGAAGCGCGCAAGGAAGCCTTGAGCTGGCTTGAATTCGACCCGGCGCTCAGGCGGCCGGAGTCGCGCGCGCTCAAGGAGGTGCTCAAGCATCGCTGGGGCGGCAGGCTGGAGTTGGGAGGAGTGGGGTAGGCAGGGCCGTGATCGTGCTCGTTCCTCGTGCCCGTCACGAACACGAGCAACGATCCGCTGTTTGCGAACCCTCCACGGATAGCTTATAAATTAGGTAAGCTTGCGAGGCTAACACCGTGGAATTTCAACGCATCAAGAGGCTGCCCCCCTACGTCTTCAACATCATCACCGACTTGAAGCAGGAGGCGAGAAGGCGCGGCGAGGACGTCGTGGACTTCGGCATGGGCAATCCCGATATGCCGACGCCGCCCCACATCGTGGCCAAGCTCGTCGAGGCCGCCAGCAAGCCGCAGAACCATCGCTACTCCGTATCGCGCGGCATCTACAAGCTGAGGCTGGCGATCGCCGATTGGTACCGCAGGCGCTATCAGGTAGAGATCGATCCTGAAACCGAAGCGATCGTGACGATCGGGGTCAAGGAGGGATTGAGCCATCTGGTGTGGGCCATCGTCGATTCCGGCGATGTGGTCTTCTGCCCCAGCCCGACCTATCCCATCCACCAGTACTCCGTGGTCCTGGCGGGCGGCGATCTGCGCAATATCCCGATGCGCTCGAGCGAAGGCTTTCTGGAGCATCTCGAAGAGGCGATCAAGCAGACTTGGCCGAAGCCCAAGCTCTTGATCATCAGCTTCCCGCACAATCCGACGACGGAGGTGGTGGATCTCGATTTCTTCGAGCGCGTCGTGCGCTTCGCCCAGGAGCACGGGTTGCTGGTGATTCACGACCTGGCCTATGCCGACCTCACGTTCGACGGCTACCGGGCGCCGAGCTTTTTACAGGTGCCGGGCGCCAAAGAGCTGGGAATCGAATTTTTTTCGCTGTCGAAAAGTTACAACATGCCGGGCTGGCGGGTGGGCTTCGCCGTCGGCAACCGCGAGATGATCCATGCCCTGGCGCGGATCAAGAGCTATCTCGATTATGGAATCTTTCAGCCCGTGCAGATCGCCGCGATCCACGCGCTCAACGACGAGCAGGATTGCGTCGAGGAGATCCGCGAGACCTACCGCAAGCGGCGCGACGCGCTGGTGGATGGGCTGGGGCGCGTCGGCTGGAAGATCAAAAAGCCGAAGGGGACGATGTTTGTCTGGGCCGAGATTCCGGAGCCGTGCAAAAAGATGGGGTCGGTCGAATTCTCGAAGTTCCTGCTCAACGAGGCCAAGGTGGCCGTCTCCCCCGGGATCGGCTTCGGGCAATACGGCGACGAGTTCGTTCGCTTTGCTCTGATTGAAAACGAGCACCGCACCAAGCAGGCGATCCGCACGATTCGCCGGGCCTTGGCCAAGGTTCTCGACTAGCGTGACATCTTCCGTTCCCCCTTCGACGGAGCCTGTCCCGAGCCATCCGTTCATCCTTCGACAAAGCTCAGGACGAACGGTGGAGCGGTTGAGATCATTGGAGATTTTCCGTTCATGCTGAGCCTAGTCGAAGCATTCTTAGGGTTTTTCAGCAGAATCTCTCTGGGTGTCTGTCGCCATGTCTGAAAAACGAAAAAAAGTCGCCATCGGCCTGCTCGGATCGGGGACCGTGGGCGAGGCCGTTCAGGATTTTATCTTCGACGGCCTCAAGGGCAAGATCGGCGGCGATCTGCAACTTGAGATCGTCAAGGTCTACACTCGCCGTCCCAAGGGAAAAAAATGGCAGCGCTCCCGTCCGTCGCTGTTCACCGCGAATCCGCGCGAAGTCGTCGACCATCCCAAGGCGGAGATCATCGTCGAGGCGCTGGGATTTCAACAAGAGCGGCAACTCGACGGGTTTAAAGATCTCATCATCCGCGCCTTGAAAAACGGCAAAGCCGTCGTAACCGCCGACAAAGCCGTGTTGGCAAAATACGGAAAAGAGATCTGGGAGGCGGTGGCGAAGTACCGAGGAGAGCTTCGGTTCGAGGCCTGCGTTGCGGGCGGCGTGCCGATTATTCGCTCGCTCAGGGAGAGTTTTGCCGCCGAGGAGCCGGAGGCGATCTACGGCATCGTCAACGGCACCTGCAACTATATTCTCTCGGAGATGGGCCGGAACGGGAAGTCCTACGAGGCCGCGCTCCGCGAAGCGCAGCAGCGCGGGTACGCGGAGGCCAATCCGAGCGCCGACACCGGCGGCCGGGATGCCGAGGCCAAGCTCATCCTGCTCGCCGCGGTGGCTTTCGGCCTGCACTTGAAGCCCGGCCAGTTATGGCGCAACGGCATCGAAGAGATTCACGCGCTGGACTTTTTGTATGCCGCGCAAAAGGGCCGCAGCACGATCAAGCAACTGGTCATGGCCCGGCGCGAAAACCGCTCCGTGGAGACCTATATCTCTCCGGTCCTCGTCCCGGAGGGCCACGTTCTCGCGGCAATCGACGGCGCCACCAACGCGGTCTTCTTCAAGGGAAAGAGGAGCGGCGAGGCGGCGCGCGACTGGAACTATCTCTTCGCCGGTCCGGGCGCCGGCGGCGGGCCGACCGCGGTCGCGATCCTGGGCGACGTCTGCGAATTAGCCCGCGGCCGGGGAGGAGCGCCTCGCGGGCCGTTGAATCTCTTCCGGTCCGGCTCGCCGGCCGTGCTGGCGAAAACAGAGCGGATACGCGGCAGCTTCTATGTGCGGCTCGTGGTGAAAGATCGCGCCGGAATCGTCGGCGATATCTGCCAGACGCTCGGCAAGGCCGGCATCAACGTCTCCGAGATCTGGCAACTCGATCACAGCCGCGAGGAGCGGGAAGCGCTCGCGCTGAGTTGCCGCATCAAGGAGAATCCGCAAACGATACTGCCGTTCGTCATCACGCTCGAGCGCGCCGCCGTCGGGCAGGTTAAGAAAGCGCTCAAGGTGATCGAGGGGCGCAGCTATATCCTTGCGAAGCCCCTGTGGTTTCCGATATGGAGAAATGAGTAGGGTGGAGCAGGTGAAGGCAAAAGAGCGCGACGCTGTAAAACCGGCAAAGAGCGCGGGGCCGCAAGCGTTGCCGCTCTGGCCGGGCGTGATCCGTTACTACTGGGACTTCCTGCCGGTGGAGCGGAAAGAGTGCATCGTCACGCTTCACGAGGGCAACACGCCGCTCCTCCGCTGCCGCAATCTGGAGCGCGCGGTCGATCCGGATTTGAGCCTCTACCTGAAGCTCGAAGGTTTGAATCCGACCTGCTCCTTCAAGGACCGTGGAATGACGGTCGCGATGAGCAAGGCGGTGGAGGACGGCAGCCGGGCGGTGATCTGCGCCTCGACGGGAAACACCTCCGCCTCCGCCGCGGCTTATGCCGCGAGGGCCGGCCTCAGGGCGTACGTCGTCGTGCCGCAGGGCAACATCTCGCTCGGGAAGTTGAGCCAGGCGATGATCCACGGCGCGAAGGTTATCGAGGTCGAGGGGAACTTCGACGTCGCGCTCAAACTGGTGCGCGAAGCGGCGCGGCAGTTTCCGATTACGCTCGTGAACTCGCTCAATCCGTACCGCATCGAAGGGCAGAAGACCGCCGCTTTCGAGATCTGCGACCACCTGGGCAAGGCGCCCGACTACCATTTTCTACCGGTTGGAAACGCTGGTAATATCACAGCTTACTGGAAGGGATATAAAGAATATCTTGATATCGGCAGGCTGTCATCGCTGCCCAAGATGATGGGTTTTCAAGCAGCCGGGGCGGCGCCGATCGTTTTGGGAAGGGTGATCGAGAAGCCCGAGACTATCGCGACGGCGATCAGGATCGGCAACCCGGCGAGTTGGCAAGGCGCCCTAGCCGCGCGCGACGAATCGGGCGGGGCGATCGAAAGCGTCACCGACGACGACATCCTCGCCGCTTATAAGCTGCTCGCCGACAGCGAAGGAATTTTGGCGGAGCCGGCCTCGGCGATTTCCGTCGCCGGCGTCATCAAGAAACAGAAAGAAGGAATTTTCCGTGCGGGAGACGTCGTCGTCTGCACGCTCACCGGCCACGGGCTGAAAGACCCGGACATAGCGATCCGGCAGTCGGCCCAGCCGATCCGCATACCGCCCGATCTCAACCGTCTGAAGGAATTCTTCGAGCGCGAATCCGTCCGATGAAGTACGTGATCTTGCAAGGCGACGGGATGGCGGACTATCCGCTTGAAAGTCTCGGCGGGAAGACGCCGCTCGAAGCCGCGGCCACGCCCAACATGGACTGGCTCGCCTCGCGCGGCCTGTTCGGCCTCGCCTACACGATCCCGGAAGGTTTTCCTCCCGGCAGCGACGTCGGCAACATGAGCATCCTCGGCTACGATCCCGCGCTCTACCACACCGGCCGCGCGCCGTTGGAAGCGGCGAGCGTCGGCATCCCGCTCGGGCCGGACGATATCTGCTTCCGCTGCAATCTGGTGACGCTTCGAAACGAAGGCGGCCCCGTTATCATGGAGGATTTCACCGCCGGCCATATATCGAGCGAAGAGGGGGCGGAAATCATTCGCGACCTGCACGCCGCGCTCGGCGGCGACGGCGGCGGCATCGAATTTCATCCTGGCGTCAGCTATCGGAATCTGATGGTCTGGCGCGGTGGAAAAGAGGAGATGCAAACGACGCCGCCGCACGACATCACCGACCAGGAGACGGCGAGTCATATGCCGGCCGGAGCGGGCGCGGATGTTTTGCTGAATCTCATGCGTCGCTCGCAGGAGTTGCTCGCGCGGCATGCCGTCAACCGCAGGCGCGAGAGCAGTGGAAAAAGAAAGGCGACCTCGATCTGGCTCTGGGGGCAGGGCAAGGCGCCCGCGCTGCCGTCTTTGAACGAGCGGTTCGGCATCAGCGGCAGCGTGATCTCGGCGGTCGATATTATCAACGGCTTGGGCGTTTATGCCGGCCTGGAACGGATTCAAGTTCCCGGCGCGACGGGATATTTCGACACCAACTACCAGGGCAAAGGCGAGTACGGCCTCCGAGCGCTCGAACGGAAGGATTTGATTTTCATTCACGTCGAAGCGCCCGACGAAGCCGGCCACATGGGGAACGTCGAAGAAAAAGTCAAAGCGATAGAAAACCTCGACGCAAAGGTCGTCGGGACGGTGCTCGCGGGCCTCAGCGGGCGGCGGGACTGGAGGTTACTGCTGCTGCCGGACCATCCGACGCCGTGCGTCTTGAAAACCCACGTCCCCGACCCTGTGCCGTTTGTGCTCTACGGCTCGGACCGGCCAAGCGCGTCGTCAGATTACGGCTTCAACGAGAGCGACGCAAAACGCAGCGGCGTGGTGGTGAAAAAAGCTTTCAAGTTGATCGAATCGCTCATAGGAGGAACACAACCGTGGATCGAAACCTCGCCTTAGAAGTGGTTCGCGTGACCGAAGCGGCGGCGCTGTCGTCGGCCAGGCTCATGGGCCGGGGAGATGAGAAGGCGGCGGACCAGGCGGCGGTGGACGCGATGCGCCAAGCCTTTAACGGCGTCGCCATCGATGGGACGGTGGTGATCGGGGAAGGGGAGAGGGACGAAGCGCCGATGCTCTACATCGGCGAAAAAGTCGGCGCCGGAGGTCCCGAAGTGGATATCGCCCTCGATCCCTTGGAGGGGACCACGATCTGCGCCAACGGCGGGCCGAACGCGTTGTCGGTCATCGCCATCGCCGAAAAAGGCAAGTTCCTTCACTGTCCCGACACCTACATGGACAAGATCGCCGTCGGACCGGCGGGGAAAGGCGTGGTCGACCTCGACAAAAGCCCGACGGAAAATCTCAAGGCGCTGGCCAAGGCGAAGGGACAGCGGGTCGAAGATCTGACGGTGATCATTCTCTATCGGCCGCGCCACGAGGCGCTGATCAAGGAAGTCAGGCAGTCGGGCGCGCGCATCAGGCTGATCAGCGACGGCGACGTTTCGGCGGCCATCGCGACCACCAAGCCGGAAACGGGGATCGACCTGCTGCTGGGCATCGGCGGCGCGCCCGAGGGAGTGTTGGCCGCCGCCGCGTTGCGCTGCGTCGGCGGCGACATGCAGGGACGGCTAAAGCCGCGCAACCCGCAGGAGATCGAGCGCGCCCAGGCGATGGGGATCAAAGATATCGAAAAGAAATATTCCATCGAAGAGCTGGCCGGCGGCGAGGTCGTGTTCGCGGCGACGGGCGTGACGGACGGCGACTATCTCAAGGGAATTCACTTCATCCCCGGCGGCGCAATCTCGCAATCGGTCGTGATGCGCTCGAAAACGCGCACTGTCCGCTTCATCGACACCAGCCACTACTTCGCCTACAAGCCAAAATACTAGCAGGCTGCTGAAAAAGACTCCAAGGAGGAACATCGAGATGGCGGGAAAGAAGAAAATTCGAATTTATTACCGGGCGCCAAGTCACGTGCCGCTCTGGAAAGTCATGGAGGAGTGCGGTTTTCTGGCCGAGCACGGCCTGGAGATGGATATGGGCTCGCTGGAAGGCCAGCGCAAGCGCGCCGCCGAGGGGTTGAAGTCGGGCGAGTTGGATATCGTCTCGGGAAACCATCACAACCTCTACGCGCGATGCGCGCTCAACGGCGATCCCTACGTGCATGTCGCCCAGAGCAATAATTCGTGGCGCGAGAATTTCCTCGTCATGGGGAAAGGCGTCAACGGTCTCGCGGACCTCAAGGGCAAGCGCGTCGTGATGGACGACTACGACGGCCATACGGGCCTCAACGTCTGGCTCTATCTGCACCAGCACGGCTTGCGGGAAGGGCGAGAGGTGGAATTGGTCAACGGCCCGAAGAAGGGGTTGGAGCGGGCGAAGGAGGTCATGGCCGGCAACTATGACGCCACCTTTATCCGGTCGGTGGATCACTTGCGCGCGCGGAAGCTCGGCGCGCGCATGATTGAGCTGCCGACCATGCCGATGATCGAAGGGGTGACGCTGACGACCACGAAGACCTACGTCGAAAGCCATCAGGAAGAGGTCCGCGCTCTCATCAAGGCGTTGGTTGACGGGATCCACTATTTCAAAACGCGGAAGCCGGAGACGCTGGCGATTATCAAAAAACATTGCCAGGCGCTTTTAAAGATGGAGAGTGACGAGGAGTGGAAATGCTTCTACGACAGTCAGGCGGGGTCGCTGGAGCCGAAGCCATACCCGTCCGTCGAGGCGGTCCAGAACGTCTTCGCCCTCGCGCTCAAAAGAGACCCCCAGATCGAGAAGTTCAACCCGCTGACGCTCTGGGATCTCCGCTACGTGCGCGAGATCGACGATAGCGGGTATATCGATAAGCTGTACCAGTAACCAGCAGCCCTCCGGAGGGAACGAACATGAGACCAGAGCGCGATTCGTTAGTCGGTGTCGGAATTTTCTTGGCGATCGTGGGCGTCAGCCTTTTACAGCCGCCGGCCGTTACAGCGAACCCCTATCTGGCCAAGCCGGGCGAAGCGCCGGTCAACGTGCGCGTGGCCACCTGCGCGGTGTCGGGAGGATTCATTCATCTCTACGCCGCGCTCGATAACAAGCTGTTCGAGAAATACGGCCTCCGGGTCAACCATATCTATATCCGTGGAAGCAGCATCTCCCTGGCCGCGATCGCGACCGACGAGGTCCAATTCCTTTACTGCGCAGCGGACGCGACGATTCCGGGGATGGCCACCGGTATCGAAGCCAAATTGATCGGCGCGCCGCTGGTGGGACTTCCGTACGTTCTGCTCACGCGAAAAGACATCAAGCGGCCTGAGGATCTCAAAGGGAAGGGCATCGGCGTCACGCGGCCCGGCGACTTGAGCTTCCGCCTCACGCGGGCCATGCTGAAAAAGTTCAACCTCACCGAAGACGAGGTGAAGATTCGCCCCATCGGCGGAAGCCAGTCGGAGCGCTACAACGCTATGGTTCAAGACATTATCCAAGCCATCCTCGTCACGCCGCCTCTGGAAGTCCGCGGAAAAAGAGACGGGTTCAATATGATCTACCGGCTCGAAGAGTTGAACTTGCCCTTCATCTATAGCTCTCTCCACACCAACTCAAAGACGCTCCAGGCCCGGCCGGTGTTGGTGCAGCGGTTTGTCGCGGCGATGGCCGAGGCGGTGCAGTTCGTGGAAAAGAATCCGGACAAGGCGAAGGCGGCCGTGGGGAACGCCCTCAAGCAGAAAGACCAGGAAGTGCTGCAATCTTCCTACGACGCCTACGCCAAGACGATCGTGAACCGGCGCCTGGTTGTGCCCGCTTCCCAGGTGGCGGATGCGGTGGAGGTGGCGCGCCAGACCGAGACCAACATCCGCCGCAAGCCGGCGGAGATTTTCGACAACCGCTTCGCCGAGGATCTCGAGAAAAGCGGCTTTCTGAAAGAGCTCTGGGGCGGAAAGATTCCGTAAAGAAAAGTCATATAAGCGTCTCGCAAAAGTTGCGCTGCATTAGCGGGCCTGCGCCGGGTACATAGAGTCCATCCGGACGCTCCTTGTTTAACGCAGCGAATACCTTCTCGAAACTGTCCGCAGCTCGTACCTCCCAAGACCGAGCGGTGGGTTTGACAGAACCGAGCTGTCTGTATAAAATTTGATTTAAGCACGTTGGGCAATTTATCGGGGTTATCCATGGCAAAATCCATCAAAGCTCTCTACGAAAATGGGGTCTTTAAACCGCTCGCGAAAGTTCGACTTAAGAATAGGCAAAGAGTGGAGCTGACCGTGGTGGAGAACGAGAGGTCGTCAAAACGGATCGCCAAGTCGACGGCGAACCGCCGGCCAATTGTAAACGGGGGAGAAGTAACGTCTCACCCGGCCTACCGGATCGTCGGGCTGTTCAAAAGCGGGACTCATGATCTGTCCACAAATCACGACGCCTACCTCTACCGATAAAGAAGCGGCGTTTGAAGGTTTTCCTGGACACGGGCGCATTCCTTGCGCTGGCTGACGAAGACGACCGCTATCATCCCGCCGCAAAATCGACCTACGCCGACCTGCTCCGATCAAAGGCTCGCCTTTTAACATCCGATTTTGTCCTCTCCGAGACCTATACCCTGATCCGCTTCAAAGTCGGTCACCATGCCGCCGTCGAATTCATGAAGCGTCTTGATCAGACCGGGATCAAAGTGCTGCGCGTCAGCGAAGCGATTGAACAAACGGCCAAAGCAATTTTTGTGAGATACGACGACAAAGACTTCAGCTTTGTCGATTGCGCCAGCTTTGCTTTGATCGATCATCACCAACTCGACCATGCTTTTGCCTTCGACGATCACTTCCGCCGGTATCATTTCAAAAGAAACGTCGTCGTTTTGCCTGCTGAGTCCAGTTGATCTGAAGTCGGCGATCCAAAATTCTTTTCTGTCGGCTCACCCCTTACGTCTAACGTTTCACGTCTTGTTTCATTTGATCACCTTATCCGCCCTCACCAGCACGTTCGGTGGAATCGTGAGACCAATCTGCTTCGCCGCCTTCAGATTGATGACGAACTCGAACTTCATGGGTTGCTCGACGGGGAGATCGGCGGGCTTGGCGCCTTTTAGAATCTTATCGACGTAGACCGCAGCGCGCCTGAAACTGTCAGCATCGATGGTTGAATAGGACATGAGGCCACCGGCCTCTACATACTCGCTATCCTCGCACATTAACGGCAGTCGGTTCTTTATGGCAAGGTCCACAATCCGCTTTGAGAAACGATTGAGCAGGGGATTCCTAATCGTAATGAGCGCGCTCGCGCGTCCTTTGACCGCAGCTTGAAACACGCCTTCCAAATCGGGGTTCTGAGCGCGTACCTCGAGGGATTGAAGTTGTATCTTTAGAGCGCGCGCCGCGGCCTCATACTCTTTAAAGGCAATGGCCGGACCTGGTGCGTCAATGTCCCGAAGAGCTCCGACGCGCGATATCGCCGGCACGATCTCCTTAAGCAATTCCAGCCTTTTCCCGCTCAAGTCTCGGCTAAGCGTGGCGAGCCCGGTGATATTCCCCCCTGGGCGCGCCAGGCTTTCGACTAAACCAATCGCAACGGGATCCACAAAGCTCACCATCACAATGGGAATCGTTTTGGTTGCGTCCCTGGCTGCCCGGGTTCCGGGCAAAAATGTGGTGACAAGAACATCCACCTTGCTTTGGATGAGTTCGGCTACAAGGCCGGGGGAACGGTCGAGATTTCCCTCAATGTAACGATACTCAACAATAATGTTTTTTCCCTCTACGTACCCGAGATCTCGCAAGCCTTGCCGGAATGCCTCGACCCGAGGCCCGGGGTTGGAGGGATCGCCGGCGCCGGACAAGAATCCCACCCGCGGGACTTTTTTTGTCTGCTGCGCCTCGGCGATCGCTCCAGCAGCAACCAGTGCCACTGCCATGAGGATTGATGACAGACCAGCCTTGTTCATTTCTTATACCCCGTTGTTGCCGTGGTGTATCACGCTAGGGAAGTAAAGAAAAGATGAACCTGACAGGATTGGATTGAACGACGCGTCAATGTGATTGGCCGCGTGATTCGATAGCGGGAGAATTCAATTCAATGAGAGGATTAACATCGAGGCTGAGTTGTGCGACGCGAGGAGCGTCAAACTCCAGCCGTTGGTGAGACATCGTTTCAGCTTACGTGACGAAGCGGCTCAAGCCGAGCGATTGTTGCGGCTTTCTTACTCCGCAAGGCATGCCACAGCTCCCAATCCTGCTGCAATCCAAGCCAAAAGTCTGCCGACATCCCTAGGACGTGCGCCAGTCGCAGCGCTGTTTCGGACGTGACACCGCGCTTGCCTCGGATAATTTCATTTAAGCGGGGAAAGGATATCCCCAGGCGCACCGCAAAGGCGGACTGGCTGATTCCGAGGGGCTTGAGAAACTCTTCGAGCAGCATCTCCCCGGGATGCGTCGGGGGCCTCTTGGTAGGCAGCCGCCGCGCCACAGGAAACAGTGACGATTTGCCACGTTGTGGACGCCGCTCAGTGGTAGTCCGCGATTTCGACTTGATCCGCATATCCATTCTCCCAGTGAAAGCACACGCGATACTGCTCATTGATTCGAATACTGTGTTGGCCGACTCGATTCCCCCATAGCCGCTCAAGCCGATTTCCAGGCGGAACCGCAAGCTCCAGAAGGTCGCGCACGCGGTTGAGTTGGTCAAGCTTGCGCCGAGCGCTCGGCCATAGGGATTTCGGACACGTCCTGCGCGCCGCTCGCGTATCGGCGCCATTGAATATATCCTCGGTTCCACGATCACCGAAGGAACGTATTACAAATCACATTATAACGGCCTCCATAATAATTTGCCAGTTGCTAAAAGCGTGCCTCACGTATAGTAGCCGCGTTCAGAGCGGGGCTTTGGCGTACTCCGCCAAAAGACTCTCGACTGAGTCGAAGTCGGCGAGCGTTCGCAGGCACGCGTAGGTCGGGAAGATCATCGGCAGCTTCTGCTGCGCGTAGAGTTGCATGGCGCGCTCCGGGGTCGCCCAAAGCCCATGAGCGACCTCCTCGGAGGTTTCCAGCGGGACTTGATCGGGCGGCAGGGTGGCAACAAAGAATCTTGTGTCGAAGCGGGCTGAAAACTCTGCCGGCGTCTGCCAGTGAGAAAAGTAGACCAGCCGTTTGACGTCGCAGTAAAGCTCTTCAGACTCGAGCAGCTCGTGGAAAGCCAGCCTTCCGTCGATCAACCCCGCGCGCTTTTGTAACAGCGCATCCTTGCGCCGGTGATCTCGCAGCATGAGAGGCTCTCCCGACTCGGTCGCCGCGAGCAGCACGCCCACTTCCTCGAAAAGCTCGCGAATGGCGGCAACCCAATATCCCAGCGCGAGGGCCGGTTTCAGATGGGCGCCGAGAAGTTTCTGCGCCTGTTGCCGCGAGAGGCCTGCGCAGCGCTTGAGGCTCCGCTCCGACAAATCATCCTTAGTTAGCGTGCCGCCGGGAAAGACATACGCGCCGCCCAGAACATCCATCCGGTCGGGGCGGCGGGTGAGAAACACCTCGAGGCCGTCGGCTTCGCCGGAGCGCAGCAAGATCACGGTGGCGGCGCTCCTGGGGCCCGACGGCGTGCTCATAAGGGCGCCGGCGCCTCGATCGGTTGGTAGCCTCCCTGACACGGAGCGGTCGACGAATGGTAAAACTGAAATTGCCCGCCGGCGGAATCTTGAAAAACAATGCTGGACGAAACCGTGCCGTAGTCCTCGCCGTGGACGCAGATCGCGTCCCGTGGATCGTGGGAACCGGCCGGCAGATCGTGATTTCCGAGAATCCGTTGTAGATAGTCTACGGAAGAGAGGCGCGCCTTGGCGCCGCCACGCTTTTCCCCGACTCCGGTCGGCGCGAGCCGTTGTCGAAGCGGGCCGCTCGCGGCTGAAAAAAGCTCTCTCGCATGGCTCAGCTTTTCCGGCGTGGCCCCGCAGAACGAGCTATTGCCGAAGACGTGAACCCCGGCGTCCAGGGCGTGGTGCGTGATCGTCCTGCCCGAGTTGTAGGCGACAAAAGCGGTTCTGACGCTCGCGACCAGGAGAAGAAACGGCTGGTAGTTCAGCGCGTGCTCGCGCTTCAATCCCTCGTAGGCCTGGAACGCGCTCTCTGCGCGGAGCATCTGCAGGCAGAGGAGCCCTCTCGACCGGGGGACATGCTTTGTCATCGGTCCCGCCGCCCTGCGGTTTAGCACGGCGGCGATCAGCCCTCGCTCATTGACTCCCAGCCAGGTGCCCCCGGCGACGAGGTCTTTTCCGCCGAAAATGAGAGGCTTCTCGTCGAGCCTCTGCGGCGAAGCCGAGGCGCGCGAAAAGCGCTCATCGCGATTGGCCGCGACGACGAGCGGGTAATCCGGGATGACCCGGTAGTAGAACGCCAGCGTGCACATATTACGGATTTACCGAACCGCGGCGTTTTGTGCAACGGTGCCGAGACGGCAACATTGTTCAGCCTTTTCGTTTATGCTACGCTCGAAATCGTTCGACGGAGGGCCGATGTTTCAATCCGTGGATGAAGTCATCAACCGCCTGGCAGGGGAGAACTACATCTGTAACCGAGAGGTCGCGACCGTGGTGTACCTCGCTGCGGCGATGCGCAAGCCGATCCTGGTCGAGGGTCCGGCGGGCGTCGGCAAAACGGAGCTGGGAAAAGTTTTGTCGACGGCGCTCAAGCTGGAGCTGATTCGGTTGCAGTGCTACGAGGGGCTGGACGAGGCGAAGGCGCTTTACGAATGGGAATACGCCAAACAGCTCCTTTACACTCAGATTCTCAAAGACAAAATCGGCGAGATCCTCAAGGGCGCGCAGAGCCTCCAGGCGGCAGTGGATTCCATCTCGCAGCAGGACGACGTCTTCTTTTCCGACCGCTTTCTTTTGGCGAGGCCGCTGCTGCGCGCGATCCTCGCGCCCCAACCGACGGTGCTGTTGATCGACGAGGTGGATAAGTCGGATACCGAGTTCGAGGCGTTTCTGCTCGAAGTGCTGAGCGATTTTCAAGTGAGCGTGCCGGAGCTGGGGACGCTTAAGGCCAAGCATCTCCCGCTGGTCGTGCTCACCAGCAACAACAGCCGGGAGATGTCCGACGCGCTCAAGCGGCGCTGTCTCCATCTCTATCTCGATTTTCCCGACCCGAAGCGGGAGTTGGAGATCATCCGGCTCAAAGTCCCCGAGGCCGACGCGAACCTTTCAGCCGAAGTGGTTCAGCTCCTACATCGCCTGCGGAAGCTCGATCTCAAAAAGCGGCCGAGCATCAGCGAAGCCCTCGATTGGATCAAGGCGTTGACCCTCCTCAACATCAAAAATCTCGACGACCGTCTGGTCGCGGAGACGATGTCGACGCTGATGAAGTACGAGGCGGACATCCGCAAGGCCCAGGAAGAGCTGGCGGAATATCTTCGCGTGCGCAAGGCGAAGGACCAAAGCGGGGCGGCGGAGAGCGATAAAGACTTGCTTCATTAAGTCGCCCAATGCAAAATGAAAATTGCAAATTTTAAAAGTCAAAATGAAAGTCGAAACAGCCTCCTTTTTTTACTTTGATTTTTGCAGTCGAAGGTAGTCCATTATGCTTGAGCGAATACTCGAATTTTCGCGGATGCTCAGACAGAACGGCGTGCGCGTTTCGGTGTCCGAGAACATGGACGCCGTCCGTGCCTTGGAGCTGTTGGGCATCGCCGACCGCACGCTCTTCAAAAGCGCCCTGCGCGCCTCGCTGGTCAAGCGTTCCATAGACGTCGAGCCTTTCAACCGTCTATTCGATCTCTATTTTCTCGGACAGGGACAAAGCCCGCGCGCCACGGAGCAAGAGCTGATGGCTGAGCTCGGTCTCACCCCGGAGCAGTTTGAGAAGATGCTCGAACAGATCCGGGAATTTCTCCGCCGGATGGACGGGGAAGTCTCTCCATTGACCCGCGCCCTGCTGGCCGGGGAGCTGGCCCAGGTTGAGCGAATGATGTTCGAAGCCGCGGAAGGGGAGTTGGGCGAGATGACCCAATGGGCGCGCGGCACGGGCTTCATCGATCAGATCGCGGCCCGCTTCATGCTCGCCTCGATCCGCGAAGAGATCGAAAAGTTTAAGATGGCGCTGGCGCGCGCGGGCGCGGAGCCCCGGATCCCCTGGATCAGCGAAAAGATTTCCGAATACGCCGAACAGCGGCTCCGGGAGCTGATGCGGCTGGCGCAACGGCTCCTCCAGCGGGAGATGCAAAAGAAAGAGGCCGCGGTCCCCGGCCGGCGGCGGAGCGACGATCTCTCGCAGAAGAGCTTCGCCTACTATACGGAGGAGGATATCCGGCGGATGAGCGAGGTCGTCACCCGGCTGGCGCGCCGCTTTAAAAACCTGCTCTCCCTCAGGCGGCGCCGGGCGCGGCGGGGGAGACTGGCGGTCAGCGCGACGTTCCGCAAAAATTTGCAATACGGCGGCGTCCCGTTCCGCATTCAGCTCGAACGGCGGCGGAAGGAAAAACCGCAGGTCGTCGTCCTGTGCGATATCTCCGACTCGGTATTGAACGCGTCGCGCTTCATGCTGCAATTCGTCTATTCCATCCAGGATCTCTACACGAAGGTGCGAAGCTTCGTCTTCGTGAGCGATATCGGCGAGGTGACGCGCCTGTTCGAGGAGCACGAGCTGCGCCAGGCGGTCGAAATGGCGCTGCGCGGGGACGTGATCGACGTCTATTCCCATTCGAACTTCGGCCGTGCCTTCGAGTTGTTCCATCGCAACTACATCTCGGCGGTGACCGGCAAAACCACCTTCGTCATTATCGGCGACGGAAGAAACAACTACAACCGCGCCAACGAGTGGGTCGTCCGCGAGATCCGGCAAAAAGCCAAGCAGCTCATCTGGCTCAATCCCGAGAGCCGCCTCACCTGGGGTTACGGCGACAGCGAGATGCCGCGCTACGCGCAATACTGCGACTTGGTGGAGGAGTGCCGGAACATCGAGCAGCTCTACAAGGTGATCGACCGGATTGCGGCATGAAGAAGCTCTACATCCAAACCTACGGCTGCCAGATGAACCAGTACGACTCCGAGCGCATCGCCCGGCTCCTGGGCCGGGAGGGTTACGCGGCGGCGGCGCGAGCGGAGGAGGCCGATCTGATCCTGCTCAACACGTGCAGCGTGCGCGACAAGGCGGAGCAGAAGGTCTATAGCGCGCTCGGCCGCTGGCGCGAGCTGAAGGAGAACAAGCCGGGATTGATCATCGCCGTCGGCGGCTGCGTCGCCCAGCAGGAAGGCGAGGCGCTGCTGCGCCGCGCTCCCTATGTCGATCTCGTCGTCGGCACGCAGAACATCCATAAGCTCGGCGAGATGGTCCGCGAGGTCGAGACGCTGCACAGACGCCCGGCCGAGCTGGCGTTCTATCGCGACCCTTCGTACATGGAGGATGGAGAGGGAGCGCCGCGCGTTCAGGGAGCGATGGCTTATGTCACCATCATGCAAGGGTGCAACAAGGTCTGTAGCTTCTGCATCGTGCCCTACGTGCGCGGCCGGGAGCTCAGCCGGCCAAGCGGGAAAATCCTGGCTGAGATCGGACAACTTGTCCGAGACGGCGTCAAGGAGATCATGCTGCTGGGCCAAAACGTAAACTCCTATGGAAAAACAGCCGCCGGAGACTTGAGCTTTCCGGAGCTGCTGCGCAGGATCAATGTCATCGAAGGGCTGGAGCGCATTCGCTTCACGACCTCGCACCCGGAGGATCTCTCGCCGGAGCTGATCGAGGCCTACGCGACTTTGGAAAAGCTCTGCGAACATCTGCATCTGCCCGTCCAATCGGGCTCGGACAGCGTCCTGACGCGCATGCGCAGGGGATACACGCGCGAAAAATATCTGGAGAAAATCCGCCGCTTGCGCGAGCGCTGCCCGAAGGTGAGCCTCACGACGGATATTATCGTGGGATTTCCCGGAGAGACCGACGAAGAATTCGCCGCCACCCTGGAAATCCTGGAGCGGGTAGAGTATGATGAAATCTACGCGTTTAGCTATTCGCCGCGCCCGCATACGTTGGCCGGCAAGCTGTACCTCGACGACGTGCCGGAGGAAGTGAAAAAGCGGCGTCTCGAGCGCGTGCTCAACCGGCAGGGTGAGATTTCGCTAAGGCGGAACAGAAAAAAGATCGGGGAGATCGAGGAGATTTTGATCGAAGGGCCGGCTAAGTTACGGGACGGGCAGATCATGGGCCGGACGAGAAGCCACAAGATCGTGAATGCGGCGGGCTCGGAAGCCCTGGCGGGAAAGCTGGCGGCCGTGCGCATTACCGCCGCGTCGCCGAACTCGCTCCTCGGAGAGTTGGCCGCAGCGCAGTAAAAAGGGGGTAGCATGCCGAAGAAGGACGACTCGATTCAGATGGCCGTCGGGGGTCTGACCCTGGATCCCGTGACCAAAACTCCGATCGTGATCCTCAAGGACACGGACAATAAGTTGAACCTTCCGATCTGGATCGGCCTCTTAGAGGCCACTGCGATGGCCACGGAGCTTGAAGGAATCAAGATGGCGCGGCCGATGACCCATGATTTGCTCCGGAGTATTCTCGGCGAAGTGGGCGGCTCGATCGATTCCGTGGAAATCACCGAGCTCAAGGAGAATACCTATTACGCTCTGATTTATCTCAAGGTCGGCGGGAGAGAGTTGGCGATCGACTCGCGCCCGAGCGACGCGATCGCGCTGGCGCTCAGGACGAAGAGTCCGATCTATGTCGCCAAGGAGGTGCTCGAGGCTTCGAGCATTCTGCAACAAAGCGAGGAAGGAAAAGAGTCGAACGTCGCTAACGTTTCCAATGTCTCCAAGGAGAAGTGGGGCGAGATCCTGGAGAAGATGACCCCCGACGACTTCAAGTACAAGATGTAAGACCGCTTCAGACAGTTTCACCGCTACACACCTCAAGAGATGAATGGCCGCGCAACCTCATAGAAGAATCACCCGAAAGCAGATACGCCGGCCGGATCGCTTCATCGTGCTGGTCCGCCAGGCCCTCGATTTTGTCAAGAAGCACAAGACACCGTGTATGGCGGCGCTTGGGGCGGCGGCCGTCGTCGTTGTGGGAATAGGCACCTGGAGCGTTTATAGCGCGCGGCAACATCGTCTTGCCGCGGCGGAATACTCCCGCGCCATCGATCTCTTTCACCAGCGCAAGTACAACGAGGCGCTCGAAGGTCTCGCGCGCGTCGCGATCTATCGATCGACGATCTACGCAACGCTCGGCCGCCTGTACCAGGCGCACGCGTATACCGGACAGAAGGAGACTACGAAAGCCGCGGAGACGCTCCGGCAGGTCGCTGACGGCGGGCGGGGCGAGCCGATGCTGATTCAGATTGCCCACATCTCTCTCGCTCACGCCCAGGAGGAGATGCGCCAGTGGCAGGAAGCCGCTCAGAGCTACGCGGCGGCGGAAAAACTCGCCGGGCCGTTCAAAGCCGATGCGAGTCTCGGGCGCGCCCGCGCGGCGGCGCTGGCCGGCAGCCTGCCGGAAGCGCTTGCCGCCTATCGACTTTTCCTAACCGAGAACCCCGACTCGGAAAGAAGGGGAGAGGTCGCGTTGCGGATTCAGGAGTTGGAGAGCAAGGTTTCGCCGGAGGCGAAAGCGGCGAAATAGAGCTTCATTTGTTCGCGGCTCTTGCGTGATCCGCCACCTGGGTCCGAAGCGCGCCGAGGAGTTTCTCGGTGATTTGCTTGAGCTTGTCCACGGAGAGTTGATCCCCTTTATCGGCCTGAAGCAGCCTCCTCACCGTTTCGCCGACACGTCGCCTCGAGAACTCAAAGCCCAATCCGTCGCGAAATAGTCTCTCGTACTTTCTTGTTCTTCGTTCAGCGCTCGGCGGCGGCTGCGGGACCTGCTGGTCGGAGTACGTTTCGGACACGGCCCGATGGTAAAACTCCTCGGAGAGGAGACCCTCCAGCTCAAATCCGCCGTCGCCGGGAAGAGCGTCGGACAACAAGGTAATCTTGCTCTTCGGCACACCGGCCCGTTCGAGACCCTGAACCAGCCCGCGTCCCGAACCGTCGGCGTCGAGATAGACGACATAAGGAAGTTTGGCGCGCTCATAGAAGAGGGGCAACCGTTCCTTGGATTCGGAAACGCTCCCATTAATCACTATTTTCTCGACGAGTCCCGGCTGGGTCGCCGCAAACGCGCCCTCCAGAAGAGGTTTGTTCGCGGCGCCGTCCACGAGGATGCTGAGCTCGTTGAACATCAGGCTGGTGACGAGGCTGGCAGCGACCGCGGAGCGCACGGGCTCAGCCAGGTCGAAGGTGAAGCCGGAGTTGATGCGCAGCTTTCGGACTTTGGTTCCCTGACCGCTTCCCATCAACTCGATCTCGCGCACTTGCTCCAGGTCGTAGGGGTCGATCATCGCCGGCGAATGGGTGATGTAGATGATCTGGGTATTCCAGGGAAGCTTTTCCGCGAGGAACCTTTTGATGTCCCGCTGGCCGTCGGCATGGAGCTCGAAGCCCGGATTGTCCAGCAGCACGATGGTGGGCCGTGGAGCGCTGACGGCGCTCAGCAGCGTGCTGTAAAAGGACAGATACCACTGAAAGCCGTCGCTCCGTTCCGAAGGAGGAATCCGCCAGGTGTAATTTTCATCGGTGATGGAGACCGTAAGCTTGTCCCTTTCGAACTGGAAATGCACTTCGTAACTTTCCTGCGTCCAATACTCGTTGATGCCGCCCGAAATATAGTTCTTATAGTGGTCCTCGGCGACGTGCCGCCGGTCGGCGTCGGCGGTGCTTGCAAGCTCGGCGATGCGCTGGATCGACAGCCCCGTAGCCTTGCAGAGGTTGGCCATGCCCCGCGATGTCTTTTCGGGGTCCTTTATGAAGTCGGCGAGATTGACTTCGTTGGGTATCTTATCCAACGACGTGGTGTGGTAGGCGAATCGCGGCAACAATTCGAAGAATACCCCCACCGGATCGCGGCTCAGGATCGTCTTGATAGAGTTGATCGTGGCGCGAATATCCTGGCCGAACAGCGCGATGTCGTTCTGGATCGGCTGATCCTGGCCGGGGACCGCCATGAGGGCCACCGAGACGGTGTTTACAAGATTGTCGAGCTGCGCGGCGTCGTTGAAGTCGGCTCGCTTGAAAGCGTCGAGCTGCGCGTCCGCTTGAGCCTTGTGTATTTTAAAGGAAGGCTGCCGGGCCGCGTGCACTCCCAGTTTCGCGCTAAGGCTCTCGCCCTCGAGCATCAGCGCCCCGACTTCCTTTGAAATATTGGGCAGCGCGAATTCGAGTTTGGTTTCGACTCCGGCGGCGGAGACCGCGCTGTATGAATAGTGGCCGTCAAAGTATCTCGTGACCCTGAATAGATCGACGAACGCCGCGTCCGGGACGATATCCTTGAGCCGGTTCTTATCCGCGCCGTCCGGCGACAACCAGAGAGTAATGACGGGAATCTCAGATTTCGGACGCTCCTCGAGCTTCGTGGCCAAGTGGTTCGGCAAGTCGCTCGGCACATAGCTGTAGCTCGGATCGAACGAGGCCAGCGCCTTAAGAAACGTCGTCTTGCCTTGCTCGTTTCGCCCGACCAGCACCGTAAGGCGTTCCTCCAGGTCGGTATCGCGAACATCCACGATCGACCGGAAGGTCGAGATGCTGACTTTCTTGAGCTTCATGTTGGTATAACTATCGTTCAGCGAATCAGCCATGTCAACTGCGGGGACGGTGCCCGGCGGAGGCTTGGGGATGCGTGCTGTGGTTCGGGGCCGATCTACCTAATGTCCGATAAGATATATTATGTCAACTTTGCTTTGAAAGTCTGACATAATATGCGGGGAGAAATCCACCATCCCCCCCGCCTGCTGCGCACGGACAGGACCTACTCCCCGCGACTATCTCACGCCCGCCTGGGGGTCCCTCGGAGGACCAATGCGCGGGACGAGGAGACACAAGCGTACCTCCGGATGGCCGCTCATCTGCTAGGGACAGCGCAGCACCGACGTATCGCATTGCGCCGGAGAACGATCTCCAAGGCGGGATCACGAAGTTGTGCTTTTTTAGAAATACCGCCAGAGCCACCATTTTTCGAAGGCAACCTTGGCCCAGTAGATGGCCTTCGATGGACCCCAGGTGCGGGCTTCGGTGGCGCCGAACGGCGGCCAGCCGCGTGGATAGATGGTTCTGTTCGCCGCGGCGCGCCCGGCGCCGTAGGCGAGCAGTCATATGGTGTGGAGTTGGAGCGGGACCGGCTCTCCCCTGCCGGTGATCTTTACCGCCAGGTTGTGCGCCACGACATCGGCTTCCTGGTGGGCGACGCCGCCGGCCTTCGAGGCCGGCATGTCGGCGCAGTCGCCGATGGCGTAAACATTCTCCCATTTTGTTTCGAGTGTGTCGTAGTCCACACGCACTCCGGTTTCGGTGTCCGCCAACCCGCAGTCGATCAACGCCTTGGCCGGGCGGTGCGGCGGGACCATGAAGAGCAAATCGTAGTTGAGCTTGTAGTTGTAGAGACCGTTGACCGTCTTTTTCGCGGGATCGATCGATTGCACGGCGAAGTCGTAATGAATCTTTATACCACGCCGCTTGCTTTCCGCGTCCATCCAGACGAGCGGATCGCGCGCTTCGCCGGCGGGCTCCGGATCGCGAGTGAAAAATTCAATGCTCACCCGGTCGCGGATGCCGCGCCGCTTAAAATAATTGTCGATCATCCACTGCGCCTCATACGGCGCCGGCGGGCAGCGGTACGGCCCGAGCGGCACTCCGACCACCACGCGCCCGCCGTTGAACGACTCCAACGCGCTCCGCACTCTCAGAGCGGCGTCCATCTCCCAGGCGTGATGGGCGGCTTCGGCGAAGCCGGGCACAAGCTCCGGCGCGGTTTGTAGCCCGAGCGAGACGATCAGATAGTCGTAAGGTAGATTTCCCCCGCCGAGCGAGACCTGTTGCCCCGCGGGGTCAATGCCGAGAACTTCGTCCTGCAGGACTTTGACATTGCGCTTCTCCAGCCTTTTGAGCTTTCGCGTAATTTGCTCCGGCCGCCGTTCGCCGACCATCATGAAGAGAAACGCCGGCATAAAAACATGGTCGGGACGCCGGTCAACGAGCATGACGTTGTGCCGGGCCCCAAGCTCAAGCCCCAGCTTGGTGGCCGCGACGACTCCCCCGCTTCCGCCGCCAAGGACGACAATTCTTTTTCGACTGTTAGGCATCAGAGAAGCGATCAGCTATCAGCCAAGCACTCATTGTTAACCGTCTTCCTTCTCTCCAACCGTGCTGCCTGCTACTCGCTGCCCACTGCCAGCCTCCTTTGCCCTCAGCGCCAGCCCACGCAGATTTCTCAGCCGCTGCTCGCGATGCATCTGTTGCTCCGCCGCCCCGTCCTTGGTGAGCTCGCGTCCAAAGCCGGAGGTCGAGCGAAGCAGCCGCAGCAAGAGCGCGTCCGAGAACGACTTTAACTCTTCCAGGATCCCGCGGCGAAAGACCGGAAGAAAAAGCAGGCCGGCGAACCCGAATATTAACAAAACGATAACGCTCGAAAACATGGCAATCTCGTTCTATGAAAAGGGCGATCGCCCGAAGCGAACGCGCGCTAGCGAAGGAAAGTGTCTTCCTGGCGAAGCGCCTCAGCGGCCTCCATCAGCGAGCGTTCCGTCGGCGCGCCCTCGCCCAGGAGCCCTACTTGCCGCAGGAATTGGCCGATCTGCGCATGGTCGCGCGGGCTGACCGGCGCATAAGGTCGCGACGGCTCGCCGATGTCCACGCCAAAGTGTTTCATCGCCGACTTCATCACTGGCGGCAAGCCATAGGCGGCCCATTTGCCGGGGAAAAGCGCGAAGCAACGCTGCCAGTATCTGGCGCGTTCGATATTTCCCTCGCGAAAAGCGCGAACCACCTGCGCGCCGATGCGGGTGCCGGGCGGCGGCATGGTCGCGCCCGAGCCGCCCATCATCAGAGTCGCCAGGAGCGGCTGCATGGTGGTGAAATAGTGTCCCCTGCCGCCGAGATCGATCTGCTCGATGAGACGCGATATTTTGGTGATGTCGCGCGAACTCTCTTTGAAGTATCGGATGTTGTTGATCTCGCTGATCTTGACGAAGGCGTCTTGCGGCGGGTCGGCGCCGGGACCCGGATTGTGGTAGCAAACCACCGGCAGAGGACTGGCGGAGGCGACCTGGGTGTAGAACTCCATCAACTCCGCAATCGTCGGCTGGCCTCCCCACGGGCGCAGCGGCATCAACACCTGAATCAAGTCGCCGCCGATTTTCGCGCCGTATTCCGCCAGCTCGAGCACTTCACGCGGCGCGGGGCTGGAAGCGCCGAGGATGACCGGCTTGCGTTTGCCCACCATCTCCGTGCCGATGCGCAAAAGCTCTTTACGCTCCTCGCGCGACAGCATCGTATACTCCGCCGCCTCGACCGCGGCAATTGAAACCGCGTCGCAGTCGGCGACGAGGAAGTCGATCTCGCGCTTGAGCGCCTCGTAGCTCACCCGGTCGTCTTCGCCGAACGGCGTAAGACAGGCGCCGATGATTCCCTTGATGGGTTGATTGAGCGGCATGAGCTAGTTCAGAATCTCGGCGACGATCCTGGCGTGGCCGGCGTCGCTTCCCTTCACCTTGAGAGGGAGAGCGAGAATACGGCTTTTTCTTCCGACCACTTTTCCCAGGTTGGTCACGTTCTCGGCGATCAGCACGCCGTTGCCGAGCAGCTCTTTATGCACGGGAAAATCGAACCCTTTGGGCCTGAGCGGCGTCGGCAGATCGACGGTGATGCAGTCGATGCCGAAAAGCTTGACGCCCTTCTTGACGATCCACTCCGCCGCGTCCACCGAGAGATAAGGATGGAGGTTATAATCCGCGCTTTCGAATTTCTCGTCCCAGCCCGTGTGCAGCATCAGGATGTCCCCGCGATTGACCGCCACGCCGGAACGCTCCAGATCGCTTGCCGTGACCTGTTCTCCGCCGTTTTTCTTGACTGAAAGGACCGCGCCGGGGCCGATGAAAGCGTCCAACGGCAGCTCGTCTATCGACTTTCCGTTCGGGATGATATGGATCGGGGCGTCGACGTGCGTTCCCGCGTGGCACGGAAGCGCGACTTCGGTCACGTTCAGCGGATGGCCTTTTTCCAGACTAAAGAACTTCTTTACATGTACGTCCGGAAGTGCTGGAATTTTCGGCATTCCATCATAGATTGTCCGCGACAGATCGATCATCTCCATAGAGCTGCCTCCGCTCACTTTCCGTTGCCCCAGGCGGCGTACATGGGGTCGCGGTCGACAAAGGCCCGCTTGATTCCGTCATACGCCAGCCAGAATTGATCCAGCGTCTTCTGCACGGCGGCGCGCACCTGGTTCTGCTGCACGTCGGCGAGCGCATAGCGCTCGACCGCGAGCGGGCCGACCTTCATGTGCTCCTCGTCCACGCCCATGTGGAGCGTCCAGTAACGGATATCCTCGGCGTCGCGCGAGAAGCCGTAGTGCCTGGTGAGGCCGTTGACGATCCGCGTCATCCGCTCGCTGGCGGTCCCTTCGAGACAGAATCCCTGGCTCGCGTACAGTTCGAGCCAGCTTCTCTGGTACATCAGCAACTCGCGCCAATCGACGAAGGCCGAGGTCTCCGGCAGCGGCTCGACCGCATCCAACTCCTCCCGCGTTTTGTAGCCGCAGGCGAGGGCGAAGCGAATGTACAATGCTTTGTGGCTGTCGGTGCCGGTAATCTCCCCCGTCCCCTCCTCCACGACGTTATCGATCCACATTCTCTCGAGTTCGGGGTCCTCCGGGCAGCGGCCGAGCATCGCCGCGATCGGCTTGGGAAACGGCTTGGGAAAAAAGAGATAGAACTGTCCGACAAAACCCTTCAACTGCTCGCGATCGAGCTCTCCCCTCTCGATCATGCCGACCACCGGATGATCTTTGGAATGTTTCTTCCGCACCATTCCCTGGATCTCTTTGACAAACTCTTTTCCTGAAAGAGGCATAACTTCCTCCTGGACCGATTACGATTTGAAGCCGATTGAGAACATCCGCTCCAAATCGTGGCGCGAATAGACTTGAAAGGCGATGAGAGTTTCCGATTTTTCGATTCCCTCTACCTTGCGGATGCCTTTGGTCACGACGCCGGCCAACCGGTCGTTGTCCTTGACGCGAACGATGACGGCGAGATCGTAGCGGCCGGCAACGGAGAAGACTTCGGTCACTCCGTCGATATCGGCGACGCTTTCCGCAACCGCGTCGACTTTATCCCTCTGGACGTTCAACAGCACAATCGCCGTGATCATCTTCGCCCCTCCTTAACTGCCTGCTTGCCCCCGGCGGGACTCGAACCCGCCGCGCCCTTTCCTTTATCACGCGAGCCGGCAAAATCAACGACTTTTTCTTGCTTGGAATTTGAGGAGCTTTCACGCAAACTCAGACGGCGGAGAGATTGCCCCTGAAGCGTTTTGACCGCCGCAAGGCTTGCTTCGACGAGCAGGTCAAGTTTCGCCGGCTTTTGGAAGAGTTCTCCCGCTTACGTGAGAAACGGCTCTCCGCCCCCTCCTCCGGTCCAGTACCAGCGCCAGAAGGGGAAGAAGAAGCGCGCCGCCGGGCAGCGAAAAAACAATCAGAATACGGAGGCTCCTGGACAGCGTTTTCAGATACCGTTTGATCTCAGTCTTCTCGTCCTTGGTCCACGCCACCCTGGTGTTGCGCCGCTTCATCAGGAGCTGCATGAGCCCCCTCACAGCGAGAACTTCGCGTACAATCGCCGCCTTCGATTTGTCGAAAAATCTTTTCATGGCCGTATCACAATGAAATGGTTATCGGCAGTTCGTCGTCAGTGTTTACTTGTCCCATTGAGAGATGACCTGCGGCGGTAAGTGCGGCGGGCTAACCTGGATCTTCTAAAATGCCCCCGGCGGGACTCGAACCCACGGCCCCAGGATTAGGAATCCTGTGCTCTATCCATCTGAGCTACGGGGGCGTAACTTCCTAAGGTTCTATGCCGTTCACCGGAGCTTTTCAAGATTCGGCCTCTCGAATCTGACCAGCCTGGATTGTTCATTACACTCAGCGCTGTATTGTCCAATGGACCCCTCGCGCCCGCATTGACAAGGGTTTGCGCGTAAAGCTATAGTCGGCCTGCTCTTGGGAGGGACACGCTGATGAAGAAACCGGCTTGGCTCGTATTTCTTCTGAACCTCACCTGGTTTTTCTGTTACGGAATCGCGACCGCCGAAGTTGTGACGATCGGCATCTCGACCGTCGGTCTCTACGAGTTGCCGACGGAGATCGCGAAGCGAAAGGGCTTTTACCAGGCAGAGGGTCTCGATGTTCGAAAAGTTGTAATTCGGACTCCGCTCCACGTCGCGGCCCTGGTCGCGGGAGAGCTGGACTATTCCACCGTCACCGGCGTGATCTTGAACGCCACCATCCAGGGCATGCCTCTCAGGACGGTCATGGGCTGGTTCGACAAGCCGCTCCACGTCCTGATCGCGCGCCCCGGCATCACCAAGCTCGCCGATCTCAAAGGCAAAAAGCTCGCCGTGAGCACCTTCGGCTCGTTGCCCCACACGATGGTGAAAGAGGCGTTCGCCAGGGAGGGCATGAATGCCGATAAGGAGCTCACCGTGCTCGCCGTCGGCGGCTCGGGCGACCGGCTCGCCGCGTTGGCCGCCGGCGCGGTAGACGCGACTCCCCTCGACGTCGCCTATATTCAGAGGACCGATCAGCTTGGCTTCAATAATATTCTATATCTGGGGGACGTGGTCGATCTGCGCCTGGGCGGCTTTGCGGTCAGCGCCGACAAGATCAAACGCAATCCTGAGCAAATCACCCGCGTCATCCGGGCGACCTTGAAGGGCGTTCGCTTCGTCAAGAACAACAAGCCGGAGACGCTGGGCATCATGCGCGACTATCTCAAGATCAGCGGCGACTATGTGGAAAAGATCTACCAGTTCGCGCTCAGATCGCTCAACGAAAACGGATTGCTCGCCAAGGCCAGCCTCGACAACGAAATCCGCCTGGCGCGTGAGCAGCTCAAAGTCAAAGACGCCGTGACGGAGGAAAAAGTAGCGGACTGGCGCTTCATCAACGAGATCCTTGCCAAGCCGTAGCCCGGATTCCTCGGAAAGCGAGACCTCACGGCGCAAGTCTTCGGGCCGCAGCCCTCTCCCTCGCGCCCCTCGGCCTCGCAGGGAAAGCCGGCGCCCGATCGAAGGGCCCGCGCATCCGATACTGCCGGCGGGATTAAGCAGCGCCCGATTGCGCGGGCGCAGCGGGTGGCGGCTTTCCTCGTATTGATCCAGGCTGGCGTAGCGGTTCTTGACATTTCTGCCGTCAAGTCAATATAAGGTGAAGGGCTTGGTGAAACGAATCAACTTTGTTCGAGGGTGGATTAGACAAGCCGATATTTCCTGGGGGTGATTTATGGCCGGTAATGCGACGATCGAAGGCATTTTGATTCCGATGCCCACCGCTTTCAAAGAGGACGGCGCCATCGACGACGGCGGCACCGAGGCCCTGGTCGATTTTTACATCGGCGCCGGCGTGCAGGGCTTCTTCGCCCTCGGCACGCACGGGCAGGGAATGGTGATGGAGATCGACGAGCGAAAGCGCGTGGCGGAAAAAATCGTCCGGCACGCCGCCGGGAGAGTGCCGATCGTCATGCACATCGGCACGGCGAACACCTATTCCTCCATCGATCTTGCGCGCCATGCCGTCAGTCTCGGAGTGGACGCCGTGGCCGTGGTGCCGCCTTACTACTACCCCCACAACGACTGGGAGGTTTACGCCCATTACAAAGCGATCGCCCGGTCCGTCCCCGGCACGCCGCTCTTTATCTACGACAACACCGAGACAACCCACGTTCACATCACGCCGCCCAAGGTGCTGAAAATCCAGGAGGCGATCGCCCCTTCCTCGTTGGCCGGTATCAAGGTCTCGTTCCTGCCGTTCGATCAACTGCTGGGCTATGCGTTCAAACTGCCGCGCTCGATCGGCATCTTCCCCGGCTCGATCTTCTCCCTCTACGGCGCCTACTCGCTCGGCGTGCGCGGCGCGATCCATCCGCCGACGACTCCGTTCCCCGAGATTTGCGTCAAGATGTTCCTGGCGTTGAAGGCCGGCAAGACGGATGAGGCGAGGAAAGCCCACGACCAGCTTGCCGCCATTATGAACGTGGTGGGCCGCTACCTGCCGGAGCATGGGCGCGTGGTCTTCGGCGAGATCATGCGCATGCGCGGCCTGCCGGTGCGCCGCTTCCCGCGTTGGGCATGCGCGCCGTTCACCCCGCAGGAAAGGGAGAGCTTAAGAAACGAGCTGATCGAAGCCGGAGTCTCTCTGCCGCTTCCGTGATTTGAGACAAAGCAGCCGGGAGGAAACATGGCGGCGATCATAAACCTTGAATCGGGCCGGAAGCTCAGCGCCGACGAAGCGACGGCCTACACCGACCAGATCATCAAAGAGATGTATGCCCGGTGGCAGGAACGGATCTTTCAGGGCGCGTTCATGCGCGATCTCACCGCCGGCAAGCTCCCGGTCGAAACGATCCGGCTGTTCTGGAAGCACTGGTACAGCTATCCCGTCGAGATCAACAACTTTCATCTCATCATCTACCAGCGCCACCTGGGGTTTTTCTCGCGCCATCCGGAGCTGCTCGCCCCCTACGTCGGGAAGATCAGCGACGAGCTGGTGAATCCCAAGATCCCCGGCCACATCCAGGTGCTGATCGAGCAGGGGAAAACGTTCGGCGTCAGCCGCGACGAGATGGCGAATTGCGCGGTTTTTCCCGAATGCCGCGCGCTCACGGAGTTTGCCAGAGGGCTGGTTTACGAGGGGAGCTTTATCGAATGGTGGGCGCGCTCGCTGAACGAAGAGATGTTCGGCCACTGGGCGAGAGAGTGGCGCCAGGCTCTGTTGGGTCCGTACAAATTCAAAGACGCCGACCTGCACTATTTCCAGGTGCATGAAGAAGCCGATCTGGAAGAGCACGAAGACGGGCTGATGGCGCACGGCCAGGTCGCACGCATGATTTTTCAGACTCTTCTCCGGGACGGCCTTACCTGGACCAGGCCCGGATGGTCTCCCGAGTATTGCTGTCTCACCAACGCGGACTACGTGGCCATGTTTCACGACGGAATCTACAAACACGCAAAGGAAGACGGCCACGGCTGACCCTAAGAACGCGCAGTCCGAAGGGGCAAGCCGTGACGGGCGACGGCACCGACCGCGAAGGTTCTCTACACCAGCGCCCTATTGCCGTCGACCGGAAGGGCTTGCCCGTGAGGACGTTGAATAAGTTTGGGTTGGAGATTTCATGGCTTTTAACGATCTAAGAGAATTTATCAACGCGGCCCGCGCCATCGGCGACCTCAAGGAAATCCACGGCGCCCACTGGGACCTGGAAATCGGCGCGCTGACCGAAGTCTTCGTCTCACGCGAGCCTTCTCCCCTGCTCTTGTTCGATCAGATCCCCGGCTACCCTCCGTCGTATCGCGTCGCCTCCAACCTCATCAGCCATCCGCGGCGCGCCGCGCTGGTCTCCGGCATGCCGACGGACATCCCCAGGACGGAGATGGTCCGGCGCTGGAAGCAGATATTGAAAGAGTTGCAGCCCATTCCACCGCGTTTCGTGAGCACCGGCCCGCTGTATGAGAACGTTCGCAACGGAACGGCCATCGATATGAGGGCGTTTCCGGTGCCGAAATGGCACGAGCTTGACGGCGGCCGCTATCTCGGCACGGCTTGCTGCGTGATCACCGCCGATCCCGACGACGGCTGGGTGAACGTCGGGATTTACCGGGTGCAGCTTCACGATCGCGACCGGCTCGGCCTCTACATCTCGCCCGGCCACCACGCGCGGATCATTCGCGAAAAATACTGGGCCCGAGGCAAGAGCTGCCCGGTGGCTGTAACTTTCGGTCAGGAGCCGCTGCTCTGGCTCACAGCGGGACAGTCCGTCCCCTACGGCGTTTCCGAGTTCGACTACGCCGGCGGTTTGCGAAAATTGCCGGTGGACGTCGTTAAAGGCGAGCGAACCGGTCTGCCGATCCCCGCGACGGCGGAAATTGCGATAGAGGGGGAGGTGCCGCCGCCGCAGGAAGAGAACCGCGTGGAGGGGCCGTTCGGCGAATGGCCCGGCTACTACGCTCACGGCGCGCGCGAGGAGCCGGTCATACGGGTCCAGGCGCTTTACCACCGCAACGATCCGATTCTTGCGGGCGCGCCGCCGATGAAACCGCCGTCTTTGACCTTCGGCGTGCCGATCGGAGCGGCGGCGATTTGGAACTATCTCGACAAAGCGGACGTGCCTGACGTCCAGGGCGTCTGGGCCTTCGTGGGCGGCTCAGCTCCCGGCGGCGGCGCGCCGTTCATCGTCGTCTCGATCAAGCAGCGCTACCACGGCCACGCACAGCAGGCCGCGCTCGCCGCTCTGGCCTGCCGCGCCGGCAACTATCATGGCCGCTTCGTCGTCGTGGTCGATGAAGACATCGACCCGGCAGACCTGGGCGAAGTGATCTGGGCGCTCTCGACGCGTTGCGATCCCAAGACCGCGCTCACGGTGATCGACAACTGCTGGAGCACGCCGCTCGATGCCGCCATGCACCCGGATAAAAAAGACGCCGGAGACTTCACCAACAGCCGCGCTATCTTCAACGCCTGCCGGCCCTACGCCTGGAAAGACCGCTTTCCGCCCGTCAATGCCCTCAGCCCCGATATGCGGCGCAAGATTATGGAAAAGTGGAAGCGCGAATTCTAGGGCCAGCGTACAAACCCCCACCTTTGCCATTAGCCCGTAACCCCATCCGATCGCCTATAGCGAGTCCAACGTAACCGTAGCAGACGCACAGACCGGCGGCGCGCTGTCGTCCGAAGGTGCGAGTTGTGAAGGGCGACGGCACCGACCGTGAAGGTTCCCTACACCACCGCCCTATTGCCGTCGACCGGAACAGCTCGTACCTGAGGACAACGAACCGGAACTCATCAGCGCCTCAATCAAAAAGGCCACAGTTAGGTCAGCCTGCCCCCTTGCATTTTACTGTTGACTATTTATATACGAATCGTTTATATATCAACTAAATTACAGGTTTTAAAATCAGCTACTTAGGAGGATGCGATGCCGTTTAAAGACCTGCGGTCGTACATTAAGCGATTACACCAAGAAGGCGAGCTTCAGAAGATCAGTGAGGAAGTCCAGCCCGTCTATGAGGTCGGCGCGATCATCCGACGCTCCTACGACCTGCGCGCCCCCGCCCCATTTTTTTCCAACCTCAGAGGCTTTCCCGATGCGCGGATCTTCGGCGCGCCCATCGGCCTGAGCCGCGACAAAAACCGGACCTTCGCCCGCTTCGCCATTTCTATGGACATGGCCCCGGAATCGTCCCCGATGGATATCATGGAAGAATACCTGCGCCGCATCCAAAAACCGATCAAGCCGGTGATCGTCAAAGACGGGCCGTGCAAAGAGAACATCGTCGTCGGAAAGGAGGTGGACCTCCAGGCTTTTCCCTCTCCTGTCCTTCACCAAGGCGACGGCGGCCCCTACATCGGCACCTGGCACGCTAACATCACTAAAGATCCCGACACCGGCGTCCGCAACTGGGGCATGTATCGCCTCATGGTCCACGACCAGAACACCATGGGCGGCCTTTTTCTTCCAGCGCAGAATATCGGCATCCACTACTACACAAAGTACGAGCCGCGCGGCCGGCCGATGGAATTCGCCATCGCGCTCGGCACCGAGCCGGTCACGCCCTGGGTCGCCGGAACGCGCTTTCCTATCGATGTGTCCGAGGCCGACATTATCGGCGGTATCCGCGGGGAGCCGCTTGAGTTGATCAAGTGCGAGACGGTCGATCTTGAAGTGCCCGCGGCCTCGGAGATCGTGATTGAAGGCTTCATCCCGCCGCACGAGCGAAAGCTGGAAGGCCCTTTCGGCGAATATACCGGCTTCATGGCCGCGGACCGCGCGCCCCGCCCGGTTTACCATGTCACCGCCATCACGCATCGCAACCGGCCGATTCTCCCCGCCACCTGTATGGGCGTGCCGGTCGACGACTCAGCCGTTTCGCTTTCGTTGACCAAAGCGGCGAACATTCTCGGCGAACTCAGGCAACGTGGATTTCCCGTACGATCGGTCTATTGTCCTCCCGAGGCCGTCTCCCATTGGACGGTAGTTTCAACCAAAGTCCCCTACCCCGGCTACGCGCGCCACCTGGCGCACGCCATTTGGGGAACGGGATGGGGCCGCTCCGGCTGGTATCTGGTGATCGTGGAAGAAGACATCGATATCACCGACATGGGGCAGGTGCTGTGGGCGATCTCGACGGCGTGCCATCCCAAGCGCGGCATCGTCCAGGTGGACAACGTCCCGGCTCATCCGCTGCTGCCGTTTTTAAGCCCGGAAGAAAAGGCGAAGCATCTCGGCGCCTACGCGTTGTTCGATTGCACCTGGCCGCGGGAGTGGCCCAAAGAGGCGATGCCGGTCAAAGCCTCTTTCGACAATATCTGGCCCAAGGAAGTGCAGGACAAGGTGCTACGGAACTGGCAGGCCTACGGCTATAAAGACGGTTGTAATGAATGAGCGTCAAGAGACGGAGACGCTTTTATTTCGGAACGGAAACATATATGAAAATGTATCCGCCAACGGACGGCGAATCTTAGGGTAACTTAAAAAGATGAGCGCTTTGGAAAATCGAATCAAAGGACTCGTGCTCCAAACCGTCTACCTGGAGCCGTCGTCGTTCAACCGGGTACAGCCCGGAGACCTGACGAAAGAAGGCGGCCGGGTTTTCGTCAGCCAATTTTCCCACTTTACGCGGAACTTTCCGCGCTGGCTGGCCGCGGTCGCGGCCAACTGTGGTGTCGCGGATGTGCGGAAATTTCTCGCCGCCAATCTCTACGAAGAAGAGATCGGCTCTTCGGGGCAGGGATCGCACTACGATCTGCTCGTGCGGCAAGGCGAATCGCTGGGCTTGACTCGTGTTGAGATCGAGCATGCCGCGCCGCTTCCCTCCACACAGCTTGCCGTCAACGCGCTCGAAAGCATCTGCCGCAATCGCTCGTGGCTCGAAGGGCTCGCAGCGACGAGCGGCCTGGAATGCATCAACCACCCGGGCGTCCGCCGGCAAGCCGGCGTGATCATCATCAACGACGTCCGCGCCTGGCGCCACCTGGGGCTAAACGCCGAGCAGCTCCGCTCGCGAACCATCCACATGGAAGAGGACGAAAAGCACGTCGACACGGCGCTCGAAATTCTCCGCGCGCACGCCGCTACGGAAGAGTTGCAGCAGCGGGTGGTCGAAACCGCGCGCGACGCGCTGCTCGCCTTCAGAATGCTGCTCGAAGGAATCGGAAACGCGGCGTTTCCCGCAAACCGTTAGCCTTAGCTATTATACCGACGGGAGGAACCTCGACACAGCATTGTCCGAGGGGCAGGCCCTGAAGGACGACGGCACCGAGCGCGAAGGTTGCCCTAGGTAGAAAACTATTGCCGTCGGCCGGAAGGGCTTGCCCCTCGGACTGTGAATGGCCTAAGCTAGAAACCGCTCAAGATCAGCGGCGATTTACTTTACCGGCGGCATCTTGCAGGGAATTCCCCGCTTCTCGATCTCCGCCTCGAAGATCCGCCGAATCTCCGGATCCTCGTCCTCGTACTCGATCAGCGTGCCGCCCTCTTTCACGCTGATGAAGACCCCGCCGTCGCGCTTCTGCGCCGCGACGTAGAATCCCATCTTGTGCCGCTTGCTGCCGTAGCGCAGCGCGAGCTGCCGCGCCTTTTCGCCGCCGAGGTTGAAGTGCTGGTGGAACCATCCGTTGGGCGGGCCGAATGTCGTGCCGGGTTTCCAGTCCACGCGGATCACCTTATCGCCGTGGCCGCTCTCGTAAGGGTGAGTCCCCAGCTCGTTCGGCCACATGATCGAGTAGCCCTCGGACTTGAGAATGAGCAAGACCGCGCCGGAGCCGTGATAGTGGGCCTTGTGGTACATGCCGACCGGCCACTCGACCAGATGGCCCACGAGCGAATTTCCCGCGATCTCGAATCCGGTGAAGCCGCCGCCCTTTCCCTTGTATTCGTGCGCGTCGATGGACGCGCTTGCCACGTCGGCGATGAAGTTGGTATCCCAGTAGTTGCCCCGGCCAACGGTGTAGCGCTTGTTGCTGACCGCGAAGTAGTTCTCCTCGCCGTCGTATCGGTCCGTGAACTGATAGTTGCAGTTGAAAACGAAATCGGTGCTGTGAAACATGTCCAGGATCATCGGCGCGTTGGTCACCGCCGCCAGCAGCGCACGCTGTTTCCCGCCATTGATGTGGCGATACCAGCAGTTGAGCGGCGGAGCGAACAAACTTCCCGGACCCCATTCGAAGAACCGCTTCCCCTGCCCTTCTTGCCAGACTTCGGTCGACCCCAACCCCTCAACCACGTAAAAGACCATCTCGTAGAGATGCTTCTGGGGCTCGAGCGTCTTGCCGGAGGGGATCTCGAGCACCTCCATTCCGGTGGCCCCTTCCATTCCGCGCAGCTGCACGAAGGCGCCGCGCCCGCCTCTCCGTTTCCACGATCCCAGCGGAATGTCTGCAACGTCAACGCCGTATCCCTCGACGACCGGCACGCCTTCATTGCGGATCCATTCCTCATAATAGGTTCCCTTGGTTTCCAAATTCTCAGCCATCACACTTCCACCTTTCTCGAAAAAATTTCGTGACGCCCACGCTGCAGTCACACTTATAGACGCGAACGCTCTAAGTCAAGAGCGAACGGCGCGCGTGATTCGGCTTCGGATTATTACGGCGAGACGCGCCTTTACGGATACATGTATTCGATCGGCGGGGACTCGAATTCCGCTTCGACGCTGTTTACGCCCGAAACTTCCTTGGCGATCCGAACGATCTCCTGCTCCAACTCGGACTGCGCAAGGATGCCCGAGACATGCACGCGCCCGTGCTCGACGCGCACGCTGATCGTCAAATTACGCGTTCTGGGGGCGACAACCAAAGCGGCCTGCACTCTCGCGCTGACCGTGAGATCCTGGAAAGCCTGCTTGGACTCGGGGGTCTCCTGAAAATCTCTCTGTCGCGCGGCTTCGACGATGACGTGAGCCGCGGCTTCCAAGCTCATGTGCGCGACGTTGAGAACCATGTCGTAGCGGGACGCATCTCTCCAATCGGCGCCGAAAATCACCTGCAGCCGCCGCGTGCGCCCCTTATCGACCTGTTCGATGTAGTGCATGGCCGCATTCTCGCTCATTTTTTCCCGCGCCCGGACCTGCTCCACCCGGTAACTCATCGGCGCCGTGAGATAAACCTTGAGCACGTGACCGATGCCGGGGAACAACTCCTGGCCGGCATGGCCGTGATAGACGACATTGCCGCCCTGCGCCACTTCGCACATCGCCGCCTGCAACACGATGCGGTACAGACGCAGGCTCTCCTGCCATCGCTCCCACCAGTGCGGCGCGGTTTCCAGAACCTCGGTGAATTTGGCTTCGGGGATACCGTAGCGCCGGCTGGCTTCGATCAGCACCTCCCGGCTTACGGAGCGATAGCCCAGCGTTGCGGCGACCCGGTCCGCCAGCTCCGGACCGCCACTGAAAGCTCCACGGGTGATCGTGATAACAGGCATGGGTTTTCCCTCCCTAATCAGCAATCCTTAGAACGTCCACTCCGCGCGCCGCCACTATCCGGGCCTACCTTTAGCACAGGTCAAAACCTCAAACAATCGCCACCGGATCGCCCGTAACAATGAACGCATCCGACGATACCGTTGAAAACCGGATCGGGCGAGCTTGACTTTTCGTCGCGAATGGTTTCAGTAGATGGATGTCCGGGACATTGTCATGCAGAAGCCGCGCTTCACGACCGTTTTTCTCCTCGCACTCTGCCTCGCTTTGCTTCTCCCTGTCCCTTTGTGGTCCCAAACCAGGGTTCTGGTCTCCGCCCCGTCGAAGTCTCTGACCTGGTTTCCGGCGGCGCTGGCGAAGGAGAAGGGCTTTTACAAAGACGAAGCACTCGATGTCGATTTCGTCATCATGAATCCGCGCCTTGCGCTGCAGGCGGTCGTTGCGGGCGATGCCGCCTACACGACGGCGCTCGGCTCGACCATGCGGGCCGCCTTCAGAGGACTCCCCGTCCGCATCGTCCTGACGATATGCGAAAAGCCCCATTTTGCTTTGATCACCAAGCCTCAGATCACGTCCGTCGCGGGACTTAAGGGCAAACTGCTGGGAATTTCTTCATTCGGCGCGAGCAGTGACACGATGGCCCGCGCGGTGCTCAATCACCATAACTTGACGCCGAATCGGGACGTAAAGATTCTCGCGGTCGGCGGCGGCTTGAACCGCCTCGCCGCGCTTAAATCCGGCGCCATCGACGCGACGCTGATCGAAGCGCCGTACAATATTATGCTGGAACGAGAGGGCTATTCCCGACTGCTCTTTGTCGGCGATCTGATTCCGTCCCCGATCGCCGGCTTTGGCACTACGCTCGACCACATCCGCAAACAACCGGAGGAGATCCGCCGGATCGTACGCGCTACGCTGCGCGCTATCCAATACGCCAAAAGCAACCGCGATGAAGTCATTAAGTCGATCGCCAAGTGGACCGCCCTGCCCTCCTCCCTCGCGCAGGGGAGCTACGATCTCGCCAGGGAAACATGGACGGTAACGGGCATTCCGAAGGCCGAAGCGATCAACACGGCGATGGAAGAGATTAAGAATGAACTCAAGCTGGATCAAACACCCGACGCCTCGGGCGCTTTCGACTGGAGCTTCGTCAAACGATAGTCTTGAACGGAGGACAACTCGTGACGTCTTATTCGCTACTCGCTCTCGGCTTGATTGTGGCGACGCTCGTCGGACCCGCCGGCTCTCTCGCGCAAGGTCTGGAGAAAATAAGAATCGTTTACGCGAGCCGCGGGCTGCCCTTTCTCAGCGTCTTTGTCGCCAAGGAAAAAGGCTTCTACCTGAAACAGGGGCTCGACGTCGATCTTGTCCAGGTCGCGCCGCGACTGGCGATTACGGCCCTCGCGATAAATCAGGTGGACTATTCCATGAACATCGGCTCGACGATGCGCGCCGCCATGCGAGGCCTGCCGGTGCGCGCCGTCGCATCGAGCACGATCGCGCCGTTCTTCGCCCTGGTGAGCAAGGAAAAAAGCGTCCAGGACCTCAAGGGAAAATTGCTGGGAGTGACCGACCCCGGAGGAACGAACTACCAGGTCACCAAGCTGATCCTCTCCCACTACGGCTTGGTTCCCTTGAAGGACGTCCAACTGCTCACCATCGGCGAGGAAAAGATCATCCTCGAGGCGATGCTGGCGGGGCGAATCGCCGGCGGCGCGATCTCTCCGCCCTGGCCGTTCGAGGCCGAGCGGCAAGGGTTTAAAATTCTGGTCAAGGCGGCCGATATTCTGCAATTCCCGTTCGTCGGGCCGACCGCCCATCTGGACAAAATCAAGAATCAACGAGAGCAGGTCAAGCGGGTGATCCGCGCCGAAGTTGACGCGCTCAGGTTTATTCGAGAACGCCGGCAGGAGAGCATCGAGCTGATCGCCCGCATCTTCAAAATGGACCGCGACATCGCGCAGAAGTCCTACGATTTCACGGCGTCGTTCTTCAGCAAAGACGCCCGCATCAGCCCGGAGGCGGTCAAGCGGCTGATCGCCCTTGAAAAAGAAGCCGGCAACATCAAAGAAGACGTGGATGTTTCGCAGTTAGCGGATCTCTCCCTGGTCGACGAGGCGCTGCGTCAATCGCCCGGCCGGTGAAAGGTTGTAAGGAAATTCCTAGCACTTAGGTGGCTTCGGACGATCGTGACCGAGGTGTTTTACTTATAGCTCGGACGAGTGATACAATCTTCTCGTTAATGGAGGCCTACAGTCATGGTGACTATTACATTCCCCGACCGCGAAACCGAGAAGCGAGCGCTGGCATTTCTGGTCGGGCGGTTTTCCGGTCGCGTACTCCGCTCGGGAGAGCATTTGGTTCCCGAGGCGGCCCTAGAAGCTCTCGCCGACCAGAACATTCCGTTTACCGTCAAGGGAAAGACAACGTATGAGCAGCAAATGGCGGCGATTCGAGGTGCTTCTTCCTCTTCAGTTCAATGACGGGCGGGATGTGCCGGCGGAATGGCTCGCCGAGGCGGTCTTGGAAATCGTGGATCACTTTGGCGCGGCCAGTTACGAGACCCAGAAAGTTGAAGGCCACTGGCGCTACGGTGGCGTCCTTTACCGAGACGATTTGGTACGGGCTGTGGTTGACGTGCCCGACTCAGCCAACAATCGTCAGTGGATGAAACGGTTCAAGGACCGCTGGAAAACGCGGCTCGACCAACTTGAGCTTTGGATGGTGAGTTATCGCATCGAGGTTGAGTAGGACAGCCAAGCGCGAACATCGTCGGATTAGCGGACTTGTTGTTTGACTTGGGTCATCTTCCCAACTGCCCCCCTAAAGCCTTCAAATGTGTGCCAGGGAGGAGCGAAAACGTGCCAGCTAAAGAACTACTCTTCGGTGAGTTCGGCGTGTTTGGCGCTGAAGCCGAGAGTGAAGCTGGAGAGAAGGCTAGCCTTAAGGACGCGGAAGGTTGAAGAGTTCCTAAAAAGCCAAAGGCAGACTTGATAATCATCTAGCAGGCTTCTCCGAGAGGCACTAAGGTTGGCGATGAGCCAACCCCACAACTCAAAGGAGGAGACCAAGATGAAAATCTACGGAGCGATCGATCTGCACTCGACTAATAACGTGACGATGGTGATCGATGAACAAGATCGAGTGGTCTATCAGAAGCGTTTGCCCAACGATCTGCCATTGATCCTAAAGGAACTCTCGGTCTATCAATCCGAGCTTCAAGGCATGGTCGTGGAGTCCACCTACAACTGGTACTGGCTGGTCGATGGTTTGATGGAGCAAGGCTACAAAGTGCACTTGGCCAACACCGCAGCGATCCAACAGTACGAAGGACTAAAGTACACCGACGATCACAGCGATGCGCGCTGGCTGGCGCACATGCTGCGCTTGGGAGTGTTGCCCGAGGGACACATCTATCCCAGAGCCGAACGGCCCGTGCGCGATCTATTGCGCAAGAGAAGCCAGCTGGTGCGCCAGAGAACGACGAATCTGTTGAGCATCCAGAATCTGCTGACCCGCAACACCGGAGAGTCGCTGAGCGCCAACCGGGTCAAAGGACTCGATGTCCAACAGGTAGACGAGCTATTGCCCGACGGGGATCTCGCCCTGGCCGTCAAGGCTAACCTGTCGGTCATGTGCAGCGCCGATGAACAGACGGAGGTCCTGGAGCGAACCGTCACAGATAGAGTCAAGCTTAGACCTCAGTTCAGCTTTCTTAAGACGGTGCCGGGGATCGGGCAGATTCTCGCGCTCACCATCATGCTGGAGACCGGAGACATCGGGAGATTTGCCAGTGTGGGAAACTTCGCTTCGTACTGTCGCTGTGTCGGCAGTCAGAAGATCAGCAACGGCAAGAAAAAAGGCCAGGGCAACACCAAGAACGGCAATAAGTATCTGGCCTGGGCATTTGTCGAAGCGGCCCACTTCGCCATCCAGTTCAACTCCAAGATTAAGAGTTACGCTCAGAGAAAGAAGACAAAGACTAAGGGCGTGGTGGCCATCAAAGCGGTGGCGCACAAGCTGTGTCGGGCGTGTTACTACATCATGAGGG
>MGSS01000032.1 GCA_001798595.1 Deltaproteobacteria bacterium RIFCSPLOWO2_12_FULL_60_19
TGACGGTAAGCACAGGCTACGTTACATACCACAACGCGGCGGGTCGGAAAAGCAATAACTTCTAAGATTCGTGACTCTCCAAAAATTTCTCCGCCTCGATGGCGGCCATGCAGCCGGTGCCGGCGGCGGTGACGGCCTGGCGGTAAACGCGATCCTGGACGTCGCCGGCGGCGAACACTCCGGGAATATTCGTCGAAGTGCCGTTTTTCGTGCGGATGTAGCCCTGCTCATCAAGATCGAGCTGCCCGACGAAAGGTTTGGTGTTGGGCTCGTGGCCGATGGCCATGAAGACGCCGTCGCATTTAAAATCGCTCACTTTGCCGTTTTTCAAATTCCTGAGCTTCACGCCCGTGACGCCGCCGGCCTTGGGATCGCCGCCGATCTCCTCGATCACGCTGTCCCAGACAAAAGAAATTTTCGGATGTTTCTCGGCGCGATCCTGCATGATTTTGGAAGCGCGCAGCTTGTCCCGGCGGTGGATCACGGTGACCTTGCTGGCAAACTTCGTGAGAAAAAGCGATTCCTCCATGGCCGTGTCCCCTCCGCCAACAACCACAACTTCTTTGTCCTTGAAGAAGAATCCATCGCACGTAGCACAGGCCGAGACCCCATAGCCCATGAGCTTTTTCTCCGACTCCAGGCCCAGGAGCTTCGCCGACGCGCCCGTGGCGATGATGAGCGCGTCGCAGGTATATGTCTCTTTACCCGCCTGAACCCGAAACGGCCGCTGCTTGAGCTCCACGGCGGTCACGTCCCCGTACACGATTTTGGTGCCGAAGCGCTCGGCTTGCTTCCTGAACTCTTCCATGAGTTCCGGCCCCATGATTCCCTTGGGAAATCCGGGATAGTTCTCTACGTCGGTCGTGATCGTCAGCTGCCCGCCCGGCTGAGAGCCTTCGATCACCAGCGGCTCCAGATTCGCCCGCGCCGCATAGATCGCCGCCGTGAGGCCGGCGGCGCCCGACCCTAGAATAATTACGCGATAATGACTTTTTTTCTCCATGTTTTTTATGTAGCATAAACCCTTCTCGGACGAAACAATCGACGGACGGAGAAAATTATGGCTAAACTCTCGCACCTCGATTCGGACGGAAATGCCCGGATGGTGGATGTAACCGAAAAGGGCATAACCGAGCGGATCGCTTCGGCGCGCGGCACGATTTTCATGCAGGCCGAAACTCTCGCCCTTATCATGGAGAAAAAAGTCGAGAAGGGCGATGCCTTTTCGGTCGCGCGCGTAGCCGGCATTATGGCCGCAAAAAAAACCTCCGAGCTGATTCCCATGTGCCATCCGCTCGCGATCACCGCCGTGGAGATATCGCTCAACCCGCAGCACAAACCCGCCCGCGTCGAGATCGAGGCGATTGTCAGGGTTACGGGAAAAACGGGCGTGGAGATGGAGGCGATGACGGCGGTCGCCGTCGCCGGTCTTACGATCTACGACATGTGCAAAGCGGTGGACCGCGGGATGACGCTCGGCGAGATCCGCCTGCTCAAAAAGAGCGGCGGCAAAAGCGGCACGTTTATTCGAAAAGAATGATTCTAGATTTTGGATTTCCTCCAGAGGCGGATCCGCCGAAGTTTTGTGGCGGAGCCGATTTCCGATTAATCCAAAATCGAAAATCTAAAATCCAAGTTTCTAAGCTGCACAACCTTACCCCCGCCTCATGCCCAGCATATTTCTCAAAAAGGGAAGAGAAGGTCCAATCCAGAGGGGCCATCCGTGGATCTTCTCCGGCGCTATTGAACGAACCGACGGCGATGCAGCCGGCGGTGCCGTAGCCGACGTTCTCGACAGCCGCGGGAACTGGCTTGCGCGCGGTCTTTATAACCCAAAATCGCAGATCCGCGTGCGCGTTCTCACCTGGGAGAAAGAGACGATCGATTCGACTTTCTTTGCGCGTCGCTTCTCCCAGGCTGCCGCGCTCAGGGCTGGCCTGCTCCCCTCTTCCACCGACAGTTATCGTCTGGTCAACGGCGAAGGCGACTTTCTCCCCGGCCTGGCGATCGACCGCTACGGCGACTTTTTAGTCTGCCAGTTCTTCACCGCCGGCATCGACGGGCTTAAGAGCGCGGTGGTGGACGCCCTCTCCGCGTTATTCAAGCCGAAGGGCATCTATGAACGGAGCGAGGGCGGCGTGAGGGAGGAGGAAGAGCTGCCGCCTTCCGTGGGAGTTCTCGCGGGAGAGGAGCCGCCCGAGTTGGTCGAGATCACAGAAAACCGGATCAAGTTCCTGGTCGATGTGCGGGCCGGGCAGAAGACCGGCTTCTTTTTAGACCAGAGAGACAATCGCGCGCTGCTCGCATCGCTCGCGCGGGAGATGAGAGTGCTCAACTGCTTCGGCTATACCGGCGCCTTTGCGGCCTACGCCCTAAAAGGCGGAGCGCGGCAAGTCGTCTCGCTCGAGTCCTCAAGATCGGCGCTGGATTTGGCGAAGCAGGCTTTCGATCTCAACGGATTTTCCGCGGCTTCGTATGAGTTGATCCGCACCGATGTATTTTCATACCTCAAGAAATCCACGGAGGAATTCGACGTGGTCGTGCTCGACCCTCCCTCCCTGGCCCACAGGCGCAGCAATGTCGAGGCGGCTGCGGGCAGCTATAAGTTTCTCAATCTCCACGCGCTCAGGCTGCTTCAGCCCGGAGGACTGCTTTTTACCTTCAGCTGCTCGCAACATCTCTCGTCCGATCTCTTCCAGAAGATTGTCTTCGGCGCCGCCGTGGATTCAGGCCGCAAGGTCCAACTGCTCAAAAGGGTCGGCCACCCGCCCGACCATCCCGTAAGCCTCCATCACCCCGAAGGCGAGTATCTCAAGGGGCTGCTCTTAAAAGTGCTGGAATAAATAGGTGAATCGTGATAAGCACAATTAACCGTGCTCGCCAGATACCCGATCAAGGCTTGGCCCGAAGAGGACCGGCCCAGAGAAAAGCTTTTCGCCCGCGGCGCCGAGGCGCTGAGCGAAGCTGAGCTGTTGGCCCTTCTCCTACGCACGGGCAACGCCAGCACCGGCGAGAGCGCCGTCGATCACGCCCGCCTGCTGTTAAATCATTTTCAAAGCCTCAAAGGAATCGACGACGCTTCCATCCCTGAGTTGAGCGCGATTAAGGGCATCGGTCCGGCCAAGTCAGCCGGACTGAAAGCCTGCATGGAAATCGCGCGACGGCTAAGACAGAAGAAGTGGGAGGTGGGCGACGCCCTTCGTTCTTCGGAGGACGTGTTTCGCCACTTCGGCGAGCGTCTCGTGAAGGAAAAACGGGAGATTTTCTACGTCGTCCTGCTCAACAACAAAAACCGCAAGATCCGCGAGGTAAAAATCTCCGAAGGCTCGCTGACGGCGTCGCTGGTTCATCCACGGGAAGTTTATAATCCGGTGATCCGCGAATCGGCCGCCGCCGTGATCTTCGTCCACAACCATCCAAGCGGCGATCCCACGCCCAGCCCGGAAGATCTGGAGATCACGCGCCGGCTAAAAGAGGTCGGCGAAGTGATGGGCATCCGGGTGCTCGACCACGTCGTCGTCGGCCACGACCGCTATTTCAGCTTCAGCGATAGAGGGGTGCTATAGAGGGGTTTAAGCCGCTCTTTTCCTCAGCATGATCAGCGGAACAATAGCCGCCAAGAACGGGAATATCCCGATAAAACTTACGCTTATCGGCAGTCCGTAGGCGTCGGCGACTAGCCCGGCGAGCAGCGGGGCGATGAAGGACAGCCCCATGTTGCCGCTGTAGAGAAAGCCGACCAGCGTGCCCGCCAGCTCCGGCGGCGCGACTTCCATCGCGGCGGCGAAGATGATGGGCCTCAGCGCCCAGAGCATCACGCCGATGAGGCCGCAGCCGATCCCCAGCGGCATCCCCGGCGAAAGATAGGGAAGCGCCACAATCGTAAGCGCCGCCAGGGTGGACCCGGCGACTATTAACGGTATGCGGCCGACCCGATCCGACATCCATCCGGAAAAAGTCGGAGCGATACCCGCGAACAGAAACAGCGTTGAGACATAGAAACCCATCGTGCCGACGGAAAGCTTTAAATGCAGCGTCAGATACAACGGCAAAAAAACCGTGAGGGCGCTTTGCCCCAGCGCCCTAAAGACAGAGACGAAAAACATCCCTAAAACAGCTCGGTTCTTAACGAGATCCTGCCACAGCAGGCGCTTGAGCGGCTCTTTGCGCTTTGGTGCGTCATTGGCCTCCGGACAGAAAAGCGCGTAGACCAGACCCACAACTAAGCCGGGGATCGCCCAGATCTGCAACGTGGTCCGCCAGTCGGTATAGGTAAGCAACAACCCGATGGTGAGCGGCGCAATGACCTCTCCCAGGCTTGCCGCGCTGTCGTGGATACCCAAAGCGAAAGCGCGCCGCTCACGATAAGCGGAAGATAAAATCGCAATGGATTGGGGATGGAAGCCGCCGGCGCCGATCCCGCCGATCGCCATGAAGACGAGCAGCGGCCAGTAGCTCGGCGCAAAGCTCATCAGCAGGCTTGCAGACCCGATCAAAATCAAACAGAGGCCCAGAAACAGGCTCCTCCTTTTGGTCATGTCCGCCAGGAAACCGGAAGGGAGGTTGGAGAACCCCGACACGAGAGAGCGCAGCGAAACCAACGATCCGGCCTGCGCCATGCTGAAGCCCATCGACGCGGCGATGACGGGGAGAACGACCGTGACGACTCCCAGATAAAGATGCTCGGTTGTGTGCGCCACGGCCGTCGTGACGAGCCGGTTCCATGAAGTCACCGGCATTGCTAAAGTTTGAGTTTGTTCCATAGTTCCCCGGAGAGTAGCGGCAAGACGCGCGAGGTTGCAAACTTTCAAGAGATGCGGGCGAACGAATTTCAGGCCGCGGACGCGGGAAGCCAGTCATGCTCCTTGAGTCCGGGCATCAACTCATGCAGGCCGTGGATCAGCATCTTAGGCCCGGCTGCGAGCAGAGTCTCCTCGTCGTTGTATGAGTGCTCGGTAGCCAAGGCGACGGTGAAGACTTCGAGAAGCCTCGGTCCGAGCACGAGCCGCTCCAGATTGTTGCCCGCCTTGATGTAGGACGCCGTGCCGGAGAGGAGTACGATCCGGAGGTGTTTATCGTTTCGCCGGCGGAAGATATGATAAAATCCTTGCTCTTTGCGAAAATAGGTTTCTTCCCTGTCGATGATGTCGTCAAAGTATTTTCCCAGGCCGCGCTCTTCCATCGCCTGGTGCTTGAAGCGCCGTCCGCCGGTCGTGATGAGAATATTCGTCAGCCCGGCGGCGCGGACGGCGCGAAGGGACTCTTCAGCGCCGGGGATCAACTCGGGCTCAGTCGTATCGTAGCCGTGCTTGTGCGCAATCCTCATCGCATGCTCCCGGATCTCTTGTCGCCTGGCCTCGTTGAAGATGACGGCGGGTTCTCGGCGGTAAGCCGCCTCGAAGACCAGCGGAATCAAGAAAAGATCGAAAGGCCCGTCGGCGACCCTGCGCAGATTCTCGAAGGAGAGAGGCTTCTTTTTATAGTGCGGCAGTATCTCGTTGGCAATCACATGGACGCGGTGGATGTCGGTCTCCACGGTATCCGACATCGTCCGTAACAGAACCGTCGTGGTTGACACTGTGGAACTCATCGCCATAAAGACCTCCTTTCCCGTCGTCTCCCGTTCCAAGTGAAATACTATTGCAAGCGGCGCGCCTCGGCAAGAGGGCAAAGCTTAGTCTGATTTTTATTGACAGCCCCGACCTCCCTTGGTAGCGTGCCTCTAAACCCAGGTAAAAACCGCGTTACGACGAGAAGGAGCGTGTCTGTGTCCCGTAGCGACAAAGAAGGGCGAACCTTTCTCCTGCTCCGTTACATCCTGATTATTGCCGCCGCCTATCTTTTTCTCTTTGAAGGAAAGACCTCGACCCCCGATCTCCTTATCGTTTTGATCGCCGGGGCACTATTGTCCAATGTTTTGCTCGCTCATCTCCCGGACCCACTCCTCCTACGACCGCTTACTCTAGGCTGTATCGTCTGTGCCGATATCGCGTGGATCGCCACGGGGCTGTGGCACAAAGGCAGCTTGGGAACCGACATGTTTTTCCTCTACTTTCTTGTCCTATTCCTCGCGGCAGTGGGGCAGAACCTTGTTCTCATAGTCAGCATGAGCGTGGTCTTAAGCGGGGTGGACTTGATTCTTTTTGTTATCCCCGCCGGGCAAGCTCAATCGATCTGGACCTCTCATTCCTTGATCCGCATTCCCTTCATGTTCATTGTGGCTCTGTTTTACGGCTATCTGGCCGAGCAGGCAAAAAAGGAAAGGAGTACCGCGGAAAAGCGGATCCATGCCCTGCACGAGATTGACGTCGCCATCACTTCCACATTGGACCTTCACGCCGTGTTGGGCCTGCTCCTTGAAAAGATCGACTTGTTTCTCCCGTACGCCGCCGCCACGGTGCAGCTGTTCGATAAGAAAACAGGAGAACTGAAGCCGATCGCATCTCGCAAAGTTAACGAGGAGGAGTGGAAAGAAGCGCAGTGGCGCGCCGGGCGGGGCCTGGCGAATACGGTTTTTGAGACAAAAGTGCCCGTGATGGTTCGGAATCTTCAGACCGATTCGCGGATCCAAAACCAGGATTTCTTCCGCAACCAAGGACTGCTTTCGTCTCTGGAAGCTCCCCTGATTGTCAAAGACGAGATCCTGGGGGTGCTTTCATTCTTCACCCACGACGAGCACGACTTCGAGGCCGAGGAGGTGGAGTTTGTCAATACGCTCGCGGGCCAAGCGGCGATAGCCATCAACAATTCCCAGCTCTACGAAGGGATGAAACAACTGGCGGACGAGTTGGCGGTATCGAACAGGGTCAAGGACGAATTTCTACACGTCATGACGCACGAACTTAGAACGCCGCTGAGTCTCGTCACGGGCTACGTCGAGATGGTTAGACATGGGATGCTCGGAGAACTTAACGCAGAGCAGGAGAAAGCCCTGGAAAAGGGGCTGAAAGGCTCCAACGATTTGTTAGGCATGATCAACGCGATCCTGGATGCGACCAAGCTTGAGGCCGGAGCAATTAAAGTAGAGAGACATAGGGTACATCTGGACAATTTTCTCAACGATCTCAGGCTAAGCTGCCAGGTCCCTCTGGCTAGGGAGCTTACTCTCAAATGGGACTACGATTCCGACCTTCCGGTGGTGACCACCGACGGAGATAAGCTAAAAAAGATCCTGGAGAATCTCATCAGCAATGCGATCAAGTTTACCAAAACGGGAGAGGTGACGATCTCGGCGCGCAACCTCCTCCAGTCAAAAAGAGTAGAGTTCAGAGTAACGGACACCGGGATCGGTATTCCAAAGGAATCTTTGGACGTTATGTTTGAAAAATTTCGTCAGGTGGACGGCTCGGACACCAGGCACCACGGCGGCGTCGGAGTCGGACTTTTCATCGTCAAAAAGTTCACGGAATTGCTGGGAGGCGAGGTCGAGGTAGAAAGCACCCCGGGCAAAGGCTCAACTTTTACGGTCACCCTGCCTTACAACAATTAGAACCGACCCGGCATCGCGCTCATCGGTCACGGGTGGGGCTGGATCTTGAGCAGCCGCTTGATGTTGCCGGACATGATTAATCGCAGATCCTCGATCTTGAGCTTCAGGTGGCGCTGCGCGTGCTTGACGATCTTCTCGATCTCCCACTCCATCGGATTGAAGGGATGATCCGAGCCGTACATCACCCGGTCCGGCCCGGCCCATACAATCGACTCGCAGAAAAACGGCAGCCAGCCAACGCCCGAGCTGTCCATGTGAACGTTGTCGTACTTTTTCGCGATCTCGACCACCTGCCTCACACCTTCCACCAACCCCGAATGGCCCATGATGATCGGCAGCTTGCGGAAGTCTCTGGCTATTTCGCCGATCCTGGCCGGGCTCGCGTTCTCGCCGAGGCCGCAATGAAAGAGAACGGTCAGGCCGTGGTGCTGAGCGGCCTCCATCAGCGGATAGACTTTCTCCTTGTCGTTGGCGGGGCAATTTTCGATCAGCGGATGAATCTTGATTCCCTTGAGCCCGAGCTTGACCCCTTCTTCCAATACCTTGAGCGTATCCTGGGCTCCGTTGCCGGGACTAAGCCTCATGAAGCCGTGAATCCGGCCCGAATGTTTCTTCATCGCGTCGGCGATGTACTGGTTGGTCTCCCGGTAATCCGACGGCTCGCCGATCCCGATGGCGAAAGTAACGACTCCGTCCACGCCGGCGCCGTCCATCGAACTCAGCATGTCCTCCGCCATGAACTTCATGATCGGCGGAATCTGGTGGATGGCGAGTTTTTTTCTCGCTCCCATGTGCGAGTGCGCGTCGATGACTTCGATCTTTTCTCCTTCGACAGTGATCATTTCTCCTCCTCAAGGATTTTTTTAACCGTATCTAATGAAAGATTTCCCGTCAACCCAATTGTAGCCTTTCACTCCGGTTGGACATTTTTCCTTTGTTCGGATAACCAGATAGGCGAGACGGCCCGACACGGAGGTTTCATGACGCTGATTCTGAACAACGACGAAATCCAAAAGGCGCTGGACGTTGAGACCTGTCTTACATCAATGGAAGAGGCTTACCGCGAGTTGGCGACGAGCCAGGCGGTGAACCGGCCGACAAGCCACTCTTACCTTCCCCACTCTCTCCCGCAGGCCACCTACAGCTTCAAGTCCGTCGACGGGGGCGTGAAAAAATTCGGCGTGCTCGCGCTCCGCATTACATCCGACATCGTGCAGGAAAAGAACGTCAACAACTCCGTCCGCTCGGAAAAACTTCCCCTTGCCGGCAAGGGTCAATACCTTGGTCTCGTCCAGCTCTTCAGCATCGAGACGGGAGAGCTGCTCGCGATCATGCCCGACGGCTTGATCCAGCAGACCCGCGTGGCAGTCACCAGCGCCCTCGGAGTGAAGGCGCTCGCTTGCAAAAATTCAGAAGTCCTCGCCTTGATCGGCTCCGGCGGCCAGGCCCGCGCCCACTTCCGCTTTCTCACCGCCGTGCGGCCTATTAAGCGGGTCAAGATTTTTAGCCCGAATCCAGACCATCGGAAGGCATTTGCCGCGGAGATGGAAAGAGCAACCGAAATCCCAACTGAAGCCGTCGCCAGCGCGGAAGAAGCTGTGAGGAACTGCGACATTGTTTGCAGTGCCACCAACTCATCGCGGCCCGTGATCAAGGCCGATTGGCTGCAGCCTGGGATGCACTACAATTCGATCCGGGAGTTCGAGATGGACGAAGTGGCGCTCGACAAGGCCGATGTGGTCGCCATCCACACCCGCTTCGGTGGCATCCAGCACTTTCAGCCGCCCGGGTTGGACAAGGACTTACCCGGAGTGCGCCGCGAGAAGCCGAGGGATTGGAGCCGTTACCCTGAGATTCAGGATCTCCTCGTCGGCAAAGCCCCTGGCCGCACGAGCGACCAGCAAATTACCTGCTTTCTCAACAACGTCGGCACCGGCATCCAGTTCGCCACCATGGGCTACTGCGCCTACCGCGCCGCCAAAGAAAAGGGTCTCGGCAAGGAAATCCCGACCGACTGGTTTCTGCAGGATATCAAGCCCTAAAGTCGAAGCGCTTTACGCACGAGCAGACAAGTGAGTCTGCCCCTGTTTAGCCTCACTTTCCCAACATCTTCTTCAGCTTCTCGATCACCTCCGGAGGCTGGCTCATCGCGTCTTTTACGATCTCTTCCAGCTCTTCGCCGGTCGTCGGGCCCAACTCGAAGTTTCTCTTCTTGATCTCCTCCAGGAACCCTGGATCTTTCATCGTCCTGGCGAACGCCTCACGGAGAATCTTCACCCGATCCGGCGGAACGCCCGGAGGGGCCATCATCGGACGGCCGAGCGCACCACCCGCGAGAATAACCGCCGCAAGCCGCCGGCCGGTCTCCGGCGTTTTGTACCGATCCATCAGCTCGTAGATCGTCGGCACGTTGGCCAGGCGCGGATCGCGGGCGCGCCCGGTTTGAATGAGATTACGGATAAAACCTTTTTTCCTCCAGCCGCCGTAAGGCTCGCGGGAAAAAAACGCCTCAATCGTGAAAGAACGGCATTGCACCTCTCCCCGCTCGATCGCCAGGTCGATCTCCGGCCCGCCCGGGTAACCCTGGACGGTCTGAATCTTCAGCGGCGGAAAGACCTCCTCCTCCAAGCCAGAGCAAGAAATAGCGAGACAGCGTGCCGGTCTCTTCGCCTTTTCATACGAACCTCCTTTTTTAAGCACTCAGCCTGCCAAAATCGCTTTCCCAAATCTTTTTCAAACGTGCCATCGCCTCGTCGGACAATCCACCGGCGCCGGAGCAGGCGACGGCTTCGTCGATGTGAAACACGTTGGAAAAGCCGACGAGGACGGTTGAGACTTCTCGCTTCATCAGAGCGAAGCGGATCGCCGCTGCGGTAAGACTCTTGATATTGCCGCCGATGAGGAACTTGACCTTTTCGGCGCGTTGCAAATCGAGCGCGTAGTCGGAGCCCGGCGAGAGCGGCTCCGGGCTGCTGCCCCCTCCCGCGTCGGGGGTCGAAGTGAGCGCGCCGGCGGCAAGGACGCGGATCACGGCGATGCCCATCCCCTTCTCCGCCGCGCGATCTATCAACCGCCCGTAATCCAGCGCGCTGAAGCCTTGCGGCACAGCCTCGCCCGCGCTTGGATTGAGAAGATTGTAGTACGCCTGGAACGAATGGAACTCGCCGCTGTCGATCAGTTCGTGCAGCGCTCGCGGATCGCCGAGGCCGCTGAAGCCGAAATATCCGACCTTGCCTTTTTCCCTCATCTCTTTGAAGCCGTCCAGAACGCCGCCTTGCCGCAGCACGTCTTTCGGTGTCACGCTGAATCGCTTCCCCGGACTCCTTTCAACCGTCACCCGATTGTGCAACTGGATCAGATCGACGGATTTTCGTTGCAGCCGTCGAAGGGCCGCCTCGACCGCTCGAACCGTTGTGGCTTTGAGATCGGACGCCGCTTCAGGCTCAAGCCGAATCTTCGTCGACACGACAGGAGACGCCCCGATCTCGCTTAATATCCTTCCCAGATTTTCTTCCGATTTCCCCAGGCCGTAGGCGAACGCCGTGTCGAAATAATTGATGCCGAGATCGAGCGCGTGTTGCACCGCTCTCAACTGGTCCTCGTAGGTCGCCCGCACCATCAACACGGCGTTGTTGCCGCAGCCGAAGCCGATCTCGGAAATTTTCAATCCGGTTCTTCCCAACGTCCGATACCGCATGCGCAACCTCCTCTCGACCCTTTAGGAACAAGCGCTGAACAGAGTCGCGAAAAACTGTTCTTTCAGGGAGCGATGAGGTCGAGCGCAACTACCACCACCGCCCGCCTGGGGGTCTCTCGAAGGGCCGATATATCCTCGCTTCGCTCGGAATCTCAAATTGAATCTGGAATCTGAGATTTGAAATCTGAAATCCCGAAGGGCGTGCGTCGGCCCGGAGAGAGATTCCCTGGCGGGCTGACGGTAGATGCGCCTTTTTCAACGGTCCTGGGGGATGTTCGCACAGTAGAAAACAGTTGACAAACGAATTCTTCTAAGATACGAAAAAGACCATCGGTTTGCGCGACTGGCGTTTACGTGGAATTGACCACGAGGAAGTGCAAAACCTTAAGACGGCCGAACGCCTGGGTCTCTTAGTTCTAAGAGCTCAGGCTTTTTTTATTTCCGCCGGATGACGCCAGGTAAGGTGCAAAATGATTAAACAATACTTGCTCTCTCCCGGTCCCACGCCCATCCCCAACGAAGTGCAATTGGCGATGGCGGCGACCATGATCCACCACCGCACACCCGAGTTCGCCAAGGTCTTTGCCGAAGTCCGAGAGGGACTGAAGGAGTTGTTCGGCGCGAAAAACGACGACGTCCTGATCCTGGCCTCTTCCGGCACCGGCGCGATGGAGGCGACGGTTTCGAACCTCTTCTCCCCCGGCGACAAAGTTTTAGTCGTAAACGGCGGAAAGTTCGGCGAGCGGTGGCTCGAGATCAGCAAGGCCTTCGGCCTGACTCCCATAGAACTCAAAGTCGAGTGGGGCAAGGCGGTCAAGGTGGAAGACGTCGAGCGCAGCTTGAAGTCCCATCCCGACATCCAGGCAGTCTTGATCCAGGCGAGCGAGACTTCGACCACGGTCTGGCATCCGGTGCGCGAGCTCGCGCGGCTGACGCAGAACGGCCCGCTGCTGATCGTCGACGGCGTCACCGCCGTGGGCGTGGCGCGCGTGCCGCTGGGGGAGTGGGGCATCGACGCGCTCGTGACCGGATCGCAAAAGGCGCTGATGCTGCCGCCGGGCCTTGGATTCGTCTCCTTCGGCGAGCGCGCCTGGGCCAGGGTCGAGAAGGCAAAGCTCCCGCGCTTCTATTTCGATTTAAGGCTCGAACGCAAAAGCCAGCAGAAAGGCTCGGGCGCGTTCACGCCGGCGGTCTCGCTGATCTTCGGTCTGCGCGCGGCGCTCCGGCTGATGCGGCAAGAGGGTCTCGATCGGGTTTATGCCCGCCACGAGCGCATGGCGCGCGCCACGCGCGCCGCGGCGACGGCGATGGGGCTTAAGCTGCTCGCGCCGGAAAGCCCGAGCCCGGCGGCCACCGGCGTCTACATGCCCGAGGGAGTGAACGCCGACAAGTTGTTGGATTTTCTCCGCGAGAAGATGCAGATCACGCTGGCCGAGGGGCAAGATCGGCTGAAGGGTAAGGCCATCCGCATCGCCCACGTGGGCTACATGGGCGCGTTCGACGTGCTGGTCGCGATCGGCGCGCTGGAGATGGCGCTTAAGAAATTCGGCGCGCCGGTAAAGTTCGGGCAGGGAGTGGCGGCCGCGCAGGAAGTGTTGATGGAAGCGCTGGAATAAAAATGGACACGACCAAAATATTAGTCACCGATCCCCTCGCCCCCCAGGGCATGGAGGTGTTCGCGCGCGCGCCGGGATTCAAGGTGGACGAAAAGATCGGCCTCAAGGCGCCGGAGATCAAGAAAATCATTGGCGACTACCACGGCTGGGTGCTGCGCAGCGGCAGCAAGGTGACGGCGGACATTCTCGAAAACGCCGGGAACTTGAAGGTCATCGGCCGCGCCGGTATCGGCGTGGAGAATATCGACGTCGAGGCCGCGAGCAAGAGAGGCATCGTCGTGATGAACACGCCCGGCGGCAACAACGTCACGACCGCCGAGCACACGATCTCGCTCATGCTCTCGCTCGCCCGCCACATCCCGCAGGCGGTCGCCTCGCTCAAGTCCGGAAAGTGGGAGCGGCAGAAGTTCGTCGGAATAGAAGTCTGCAACAAAACCCTGGGCATCATCGGCTTAGGCAACGTCGGCCGGATCGTCGCCGAGAGGGCGTTGGGCTTCAGGATGAAAGTGCTCGCCTTCGACCCGTTCGTCCAGCCCGAGAGCGCGGCGCGCATGGGAGTCGAGATGGCGAGCCTGGACGAGATCTACGCCCGCTCCGACTTCATCACCGTTCACGTGCCGCTCACCAACGAGACCCGCGGCCTGATCGGCCGGGAGACCTTCGCCAGGATGAAAAAAGGGGTGCGTATCGTCAACTGCGCGCGCGGCGGCATCGTGGACGAGAACGATCTGGCCGAAGCGATTCGCCAGGGCCAAGTGGCCGGGGCTGCGCTGGACGTCTATGTGGACGAGCCGCCGCCGCCCGACCATCCGCTGGTCCGCATGGAGCAGGTCGTCACCACACCCCACCTGGGCGCTTCGACGGACGAGGCTCAGCTCAACGTCGCCATCGCCGTCGCCGAGCAGATGGTCGATTTTCTCGTGCGCGGCGTGATCCGCTACGCCGTCAACGTTCCGTCGGTCAGCCCGGAGCTGCTGAGCGCGCTCCGGCCGTATCTCACGCTGGGCGAGAAACTCGGCAGCCTGCAAGTCCAGATGCTGGCCAGACTGCCGCAGGAAGTCCATATCGAATACGCCGGCGAAGTCACGCAGTACGACGTCGCCCCGCTGACGCTCGCCGTGCTCAAGGGCATTCTCACGCCGATGATGGAGTCGAGCGTCAACTACGTCAACGCGCCGCTGGTGGCGCGCGAGCGCGGCATCAAAGTGATCGAGTCGAAAAGCAGCCGCGCCAGCGACTTCGCCAGCTCGATCAACCTCAAGGTGAAGACAAAAGACCGGGACCTCGAGGTCGAAGGCGCGATCTTCGGCAGCAAACATCCCCGGATCGTCAAGATCAACGGCTTTTATCTCGAGGCCGTGCCCGAAGGCTACATCCTGATCCTGCACAACCGCGACGTTCCCGGCGTCGTCGGCGCCGTCGGCACGCTGCTGGGCCAGAAAGGGATCAACATCGCCGGGATGGAGCTGGGCCGGGAGAAGGTCGGCGGCATGGCGATCTCCTGCATCCACGTGGACGACGCCATACCGAAAGAGACTCTTGAGGCGCTGCGCGGCCTGCCTGCCATCGTCACTGCGGAATTGGTGAAACTCTAGGATAACAAACGTGATCGTGAATCGTGATCGTGATCGCAAATCCAAGAAGCTTCTCAATGTCCTAGTACCTCCACGAGCACGAGCCACGAGCACGACCACGAGGGTTTGAAGTGTCCAACGTCGCAGTCATCGGCGCCCAGTGGGGAGACGAGGGCAAGGGAAAGATCGTCGATCTCTTCACCCACGACGCCGACATCGTCGTCCGTTTTCAGGGCGGCAACAACGCCGGCCACACCCTCGTCGTCAACGGCGAGAAGACCGTGCTCCATCTCATTCCCTCCGGCGCGCTTCATTCCCATAAGCTCTGCGTGATCGGCAACGGCGTCGTCGTCGATCCGGGAATTCTCCTGGAAGAGATCGCCGGGCTCAGGAAAAAAGGCTATCTTTGCGACGACGCGCTGCTCAGAATCAGCGACGCGGCGCATCTGATCATGCCGTATCATAAGGCGATCGATCAGGCGCGCGAGCGGCTCAGAGGCAAAGGCAAGATCGGCACCACCGGACGCGGCATCGGCCCCGCCTACGAAGACAAGGTTGCGCGCACGGGGATTCGCTTCATCGACCTGCTCGACGCGACGACGTTTCGCGACAAGCTCAAGCGGAACATCGAGGAGAAAAACATCTACCTTAAAGCGATCCTTAAAGAAAAGACGCTCGACTTTAAAGAGATCTACGACGCCTACCGCGGCTATCGGGATGAGCTGGAAAAGTATGTCACGAACACGGGCGTCATGCTCGACCGCGAGATCAAAGCCGGCAGGAAAGTCCTCTTCGAAGGCGCGCAGGGGACGCTGCTCGACGTGGACCACGGGACCTATCCCTACGTTACTTCGTCGAACACGGTGATCGGCGGCGTCTGCACGGGCGCCGGCGTCGGCCCGCGCAACATCCAGCAGGTGATCGGCATCTCGAAGGCCTATACGACGCGCGTCGGCAGCGGCCCGTTTCCCACGGAACTCAAGGGGCCGGAGGGAGAGAAGCTCAAGCAGGAAGGGGCTGAATTCGGCGCGACCACGGGCAGGGCGCGCCGCTGCGGCTGGTTCGACGCCGTCGGTGTGCGTCACGCGGTGAGGATCAACGGGTTGACCGGCATCGCGCTCACCAAGCTCGATGTGCTGACCGGTTTCAAAAAGATTCCTATCTGCACGGCGTATCGCTCGGGCGGCGCCCTCTACGAGGAATTTCCATCGAGCGTAAAAGCGTTAAAAAACGCCGAGCCGGTCTTGGAAGAGATGGAGGGTTGGAACGAACCCCTGTCGAAGGCGAGAAAACTGTCGGACCTGCCGGACAACGCGCAACGCTACGTGCGCCGGCTCGAAGAGATCGTTCAAACTGAAATAATTCTAGTCTCCGTCGGCCCAGGCCGGGAAGAAACCATCCTGTTGAAGAACCCGTTTGTATAGGTGAGGTGTAGGGGCGACCGGCCCCGAAAAGGCCCGTGGCCCTCGGGGCTTTACGGGCCGGTCGCCCCTACTGGCGCCTGTTGCCTATCTCAATTTAAAAATTTCCAGATATAGCTTCACCGTCTCGTCGAAGTTCTTATAATCTTCCGGGCTTTCGATCACCCGCTTGAAGCCTCTGAACAGCCGGGGCGGATCGGGCTCTACGTCTTTGCGCACGGGAATCCGCTGGAACCCTCTTAACATCTCCGCCCCTTCTTTGGAGAGAATGAAATCCAGGAACAGCCTGGCGGCGTTGGGATGGGGCGCCTTGGCTGCAAGCATGGCCGGGTTCACCTGGACCACGGCCGGTTCGAGCGGAACCCAATCGATCGGCGCTTTCCTTTGGGTCATTCGCTCGATCGTCTGGTTGTAGGCCAAAATCAACGGATACTCGCCGGCCACTGCGAGCTGGACCCGCTCCGTGTTGCCCCGCTTCGGAACCGCATCCTGGGCTGCCAGCCGCTTGAAATAGGCGACTGCCTTCTCCTTGCCCCATATGCCGATGAGTCCCTGAAGCATGCCGTAAGCCTCGGTATCGACGGAAATCTGCCGGTTTTTCCACTTGGGGTCGAGCAGAGCTTCGTAAGTTTTCGGCACGTCGTCCTTCTTGACGAGCTTGGTGTTGTAACCGAGCACATACGCATTGACATAGTAGGCCGTCCAATACCCTTCCTTGTCCACCAGATCGCTGTCGATCATCTTGGTTTCGGGCGAGAGGTAAGACGCGAGAAGCTTCCGCTCGATGAGTGGCAGCACCATCTCCCCTCTCCCCACGACCACGTCCCACGCATGACGCCCGCCACGGGCCTCGGTGAGGATCTTATTAAGGAGGGGTCCGCCGCCGGTGCGGAACAGCTCCGGCTTGACAAATGGGTATTTTTGCTGGAATCGGTCGACGACTTGCTTGCTCTGGTCGAGCGTCATCGTGGTGTACCAGATCAGCTCCCCTTCCTTCTTCGCGCCTTCGATCAGCTTTGGATCGGGGTTGGCTTGGGCCCAGGCAGTGACAGCAGTTAAACAGCATATCGCGACCGCACAAAACCCGAGCACGCGTGTAAGAGGTCTCATTTTGCTTGCCTCCCTTTGTATCTATTAGACGGCGGAACGATCTTATTGTACAGATTTTTCTTTTTTAGTCCACACCCCGAGGCCGGGGGCGGCGTCCGGGGTAAGATGTTAGAGCGGCCGGAAGTCGAAGTCAACCGGCACATCGACCGATTGCGGATCGTTTTTTATCCGCCTCGTCCTTGATTGCCCGCCGGGCGCCAACTATCATGTCGGCTGGGAAAGGAGGCCTAACGGATATGGAAGCGACAAGCGAAAAACTGGTTTCGGATCTCAAGGTCCTTATCGGCGACGCCGAGGAACTCCTCAAGGCGACGGCCAACCAGGCCGGGGAAAAGGTTGCCACGGTGCGCCAGCGCATCGAGCAGAGCCTGCACGAGGGGAAACGGTCGCTGGCGGAGGCCGAAGATATTTTGGTCGATAAGAGCAAAGAGGCGGCCACGGCGGCGGATGCCTACGTGCGGGAAAATCCCTGGAACGCGGTGGGCATCGCGGCGGGGGTCGGCCTGGTGCTTGGGCTGCTCATCCGGCGCAGTTGAGTCTTCATAGGATGGGCGCGGAAACGGACCGGGCCGGCGCAACCCGGCAGGGAGGCCTTTTCGACTCGCTCCGGGCGGTCATAGCGTCCTTCGTCGGCCTCTTGCAAACCCGACTCGATCTCGCCTCTACCGAGATCGAAGAGGAACGGGAGCGGCTCAAGGGGTTGATTCTGCTCGCGGCGATCTCGCTTTTTTGCGTGAGCCTCGCGGCGATTCTCCTGACGGCTTTGGTCGTGACCTTATTTTGGGAGACGCACCGGTTCTATGTGTTGGGCGGGTTGGCGCTCTTCTACCTGGCAGCGGGGGCGATCGCGGCGCTGATTCTGCGCAAGAAAATCGCCGGTCGGCCGAGATTGTTTTCCGCCACTTTTGCCGAACTGGCCAAAGACCGCGAACGTTTGGAGTCTGAAATCCGTGAACGCTAAACTAGCCGGGCTGGCGCGCCGCCGTGAAAGGCTGATCGCTCAATCGGCCCGGCAAAGAGAAGAGCTGGGCCTGGCTTATCGCCGGCTGCTCGACTCCTTCGGATGGATCAACTTGGCCGTGGGCGCCATTGAAACCGTAAAAGCTCATCCGGCGGCGGTTACGGGCTTGACCGCTCTTCTGGTCGGCACGGGCTGGACGCGGTTTCAGCGGCTGGAAAAGTGGCTCTGGTTGAGCTGGACGGTTCTCACGCGGGTTCAGGCCTGGCGCTCGAGGCGGCGCGCTTAGATTCTTACCTTTCAGATGTTCAATAGAACCGCTTCAACAAAATTTATCGCACTATGCCTGTCCTGAGTAAAGTCGAAGGGACGCCAGGGAATCAAAATCCGAAATCCGAATATCGAAATCCGAAACAAACCCGAAGACTTAAAACCCCATTACGAAATCCGAAGCGGGTTTGTTTGGAAGTTTCCAATTTTTGATCATTTGACATTGTTTCGAATTTCGGATTTCGAGAGTCGAATTGTGTCTGCGTTTAAACTTGGCGTTCTTTGCGTCTTTGCGCGAGACACAGCATTGACGAGCACTTCGTGATCCGCGAAATTTCAAATATCTTTGGCTAGTTTCTTAGATCGTCATTTCCGCTCGGCCAGCGCCGGCTCTTCTTGCCGTGGATCCGCCGCGCCGACGACCTTGGACTTCTGCACCGAAACCGCCTCCACCAGTCCCAACGAATTCCTCTCCTTTACCTTGTGCCCCAATCTTTCCAGCGACTTCTTGCTGTTCTCCGAGATCTTGCCCTCGACGACAAGCTCATCCGGCATCCATTGATGATGGATGCGCGGCGACTCCACCGCCTGCTTGATCGGCATGCGAAAATCGAGAACGTTGAGAATAGTCTGGAGCATGGCGCTGATGATTCGCGGCCCGCCCGACGCGCCGACCACCAGCGCCGCTTGATCCCCTTCCAATATAACGGTCGGGGCCATGCTGCTGAGCGGTCGTTTTCGCGGCTGGAGCGAATTGGCCTCGCCCCCGACGAGACCGAAGGTGTTGGGCGTTCCCGGATGGATGGCGAAATCGTCCATTTCATTGTTGAAGACGATACCCGCCTCCGGCACGAAAACTTTGGAGCCGAACTGGGTGTTGATCGTCAAGCTGCACGCCACCGCGTTGCCGAAGCGATCCACGACGCTGAAGTGCGTCGTGCCGCCCTTTTCCGGCGGGGAAGCGCCGGAGCCGTAATGCTTCGGCGGGTAGGTCTTGGTGGAGGAGATGCGGCCGCGGATCGATGCGGCGTAGTCTTTCGAGATCAGCTTGTCCACGGGGACCTGCGCGAAGTCGGGATCGCCCAGATGCTGCGCGCGGTCGGCGAAGGCGTGCTTCATCGCCTCCGCCACCAGGTGAAGATAGGTAGGCGAGTCGTGGGCGATGAGGCCCAGATGGTGCCCCTCCAACGTGTTGAGCATCTGGAGCAGCGCGACGCCGCCCGAGCTCGGCGGCGGCATGGTAATCACCGTCCACTTGCGATAGCGCCCGACGATCGGCTCGCGCCAGACCGGCTTGTAGCCCTTGAGATCTTCGAGCGCCAAGACGCCGCCCTCTTTTTTGATCCGCTCCGCGATCGCCTGCCCGATCCAGCCCTGATAGAAAACCTCCGGCCCTTGCTCCGCAATCGCCTTGAGCGCCGCGCTGAGCTCGCGCTGGCGCAGCATCTCCTTCTCCGAAGGAATCTCGTTCTTTACCAGCATGACGCGCGCAAAGTCGGCCGACTTGCGAATGTTGCCGAGTTGCCGCTCGAGCGCGTAGCGCAGCCGGGGTTGGATGGCGAAACCGTCGGTGGCATAGCGGATCGCCGGCGCCATGACCGCCGGCAGAGGCATCGTGCCGAAACGCTTCAGCGCCTCGGCCAGCCCCGCCACTTCGCCGGGCACGGCGACCGCCAGCGGGCCGGTGAGGCTCAAGCTCGCCACGGGCTTACCGCCTTTCATGTATTGCTCCCGCTTGGAGGCGGCCGGCGCGGTCTCGCGGAAATCCAGGGCGTGCGCCTTCTTCTCCTTGGCCTGATAGATCACCATGAAGCCGCCCCCGCCGAGACCGGAAGCGGACGGGTCGACCACGCCCAGTGCGAACGCCGTCGCCACCGCCGCGTCGAGCGCGGTGCCGCCGGCGTTGAGAATCTCCATTCCGGCCTGGGTCGCAAGCGGGTTGTCCGAGACGACCGTCCCGGTCGATTGGGCGACGGCATTTCCGGAGATGAAGAGAAAAACGGCTAGAGAAAAAAACCAGCCGCGGGCTGTGAGTCGGATGCGCATAGCGGAGAAAAAATACCTGCTACTCTTTAGACCCTTGAGCGCCGAAATGCAAATTAAAATCTTTCACCGCTACCAGCGTTGTGTTAATCTCCCTCTCCGGACTTCCCATGCAGATCATTCTCGGCCCCTTCCATCCTCACCTCGAGGACGCCTTGGTGGAGGAGATCTCCGGCCGCAAAGAAAAGCTGCCGCTCTCTCCGCTCTTGATCCTGGTCCCCTCCGACTCTCTAAGACGGCGGCTCAAGGTCCTGCTTGCCCAGGAGCGCGGCCTTGATCTATTGAACCTGCACATTCTCACCTTCTATCAATTCTCCCATCGCCTCCTGGAAGAACGGGACGGAGCGCGGGTTCTCTCTCTGCAAGACGACTCCGTGCTCGAGGAGATTCTGCGCCAGATCATCCGGATGAGACTGCCGGGCGCCGAGCCGTTTGCCGGCCTGGAAGAGAAAGCCGGAGGCTCAGCCGCCCTATGGCAAACCCTGAGGGACTTAAAGGACGGCTTAGTCAGCCCAACCGTGGCGCTCGAGGCCGTGAAAGGCGATCTCTTCGAGGAAGCGACGGAAAGAGTCGAGCGGCTGCTTACTCTCTTCGGGACTTTTCTCTCGTGCTGCGAGCAGTGGGGTTTGCGCGACTATGCCGATCTCGATCTCCTGGCCGCCGGGCAGGTCGTCTCGTCGGCGTACCTCCGGCAGTTCGACGCCGTTTACTACTACGGTTTTTACGATCTGACACAGGTGCAGCTCGACCTGTTTCAGACGGTGGCGCGCCAATATCCGGTCACGCTTTTCTTTCCGATCGTCCACCAGCGCCCCGCGCACCCGGCCTGGACTTTCGCCGACCGATTCTATGAACGATATCTCCACGGCCTCGCGACCGCTCAGGCGGAGCCGCGCAATCTGGCCGCAGGCGCGAGCAGCGCGCCGTCTTCGCCGCACGCGTCTCTCCTGCCGCTGTTCCGCGACGACGGCGATGCGTCCGGCATGGCGAAGATCGATCGTCCGCCCGTCAGGATTTTCAGCTGCTTCAGCGGGCGCGATGAGATCGACACCGCGGCCAAGGAGATTCTCCGGCTTGTCTCCGAGGAAAAATTCTCCTTCGACGAGATCGGCGTGGTGGGCCGGACTCTCGAACCCTATCTTGCGTCGATCAAGGATATTTTTTTCCGCCACGCCATTCCGTTCACCGGCTCCGCCGAGGAGCCGCTCGCGCAGCATCCGCTGACCAAGAGCGCGCTCCTGCTCGCCAACCTGCCGCTTCGCGGCTACCTTCGCTCCCAAGTCGTCGATCTGTTCGATTCGCCCTTTTTCAACAGCCACGCTTCAGGGCGCGCGGATGCGGCGCACCGCCCCGACCTCTGGGACCTGCTCACCCGCCGGTTGGGGATCGCCAAGGGAATCGAGGAATGGCGCCGTTTGGAAAAGCATCTCGAAAAAGATGTGGCGCTGCCGGAGGAGGACGAAAATGAAGGGAAGCCGAAGGCGGCCGCCATACCGGCGGAGCAGGCCCGGATTCTCTGGCGTCTCTTCACCCATCTCCATCGCGATCTGGAACAGTTGCCTAAGGAGGCGACCTGGAGTTTCTACGTCGAGAAGTGGCAGGCCCTGCAACACAAGTGGCTCGCGAACGACAACCGGGATAAGACTCAGAAGCCGGTCGCGGACAAGATCGAAGAGGTTCTTCGCCGCCTCTCCGTCCTGGACGCCGTCGGCGAAAGAGCTTCGCTCAGCCATTTTCTTCAGACCTACCAGCACTGGCTGGAGCGCGCCTCGGTCCCGCGCGCGCGGAAAAACAGCCACGGAGTGGCGGTGCTGGACGCAATGGCGGCCAGGGGAATTTCGTTCCGCGCGCTGTTTATCGTCGGCCTCAACGAAGGTCTCTTTCCCCGGACGATCCGCGAGGACGCTTTTCTGAGAGACCGCGACCGACAGTTGCTGGAGACGGCGCTGGGATACAAAGTGGCGACCAAGCTCGGCGGCTTCGACGAGGAGCGGCTGCTCTTCACCCTGCTCGTCGGCGCGGCCGAGGAGCGGCTCACCTGTCTCCATCAACGAAACGATGAGCGCGGGAAACCCATGGCGCCTTCCTGGTATCTCGAAGAGCTGAGCCGGGCGCTGGGCCGGGAGCGGGTAGAAAAAATCACGCTGCCCCGCGGGACGGCGGAGAAGCGGGCCTTCGCGCCGTTCGACCGCGATGCGTTGCTCCCGCCGCAGGAGCTGGCGATCCGCCTGATTCTCTCCGCGAAAGATCCGGCGCCGCTGATCGATCGCTGTTTGCCGTCGCCCGCGCTCTACGAACGCGGGAGCAAAGTGATCGAGCAGTTGGAAACGACCACCGACCGCCTGACCGGACACGACGGCATCGTGGGTCCGATTCCCTATTATTGGCAGCGTATCGCCAAAGACGGCCTTTCTCCGACCTCGTTGGAAGCCTACGCTCGCTGCCCCTTTCAATATTTCGCCCGCACTGTGCTCGGCCTGGAGCGGCTCGAACGGCCGGAAGAAGTTTCGGGTCCCGGCGCCGCCGACCTGGGACAGATCGTTCATGCGATCCTGAAATCATTTTACCAGGAATTGATCGAGCACGGTTTTTTCCTCTCGAAGGAGCCATCGCTAGACACGAGGCCGATCCTCCAAGCCGTGACGCAAAGGGCGTTTCTCGACTTCGAGCGCGACAACCCGGTCGGCTATCCGCTCGCCTGGGAGATCCTCCGCGAAGAGGTCGCGACGCTCCTCGAAGAGGCGGTGGCGGAAGATCTCAAAGAGCTTCGTGAGTCCGGATATCGGCCTTATGCTCTGGAGCAGGACGCAACGGTCCGGCTGCCCAAGGATTGGCCCGGCCCGCTGAATGAACTCTCGATCCACGGGCGGATGGACCGCATCGACTTCCAGCCGGAGGAGAAGCGCTATCGCGTCATCGACTACAAGCTTAAGTCGGGCAGAACTCAACGGGCGGAGGATGGCGATCTGCTCCGTGCGGCGGTGCGCGGCCAGCGGCTCCAGCCCCCCTTCTATCTGCTCCTGGGAAAAAAGAGCGTCGCGCGCGGGGCCTCGATCGACGCCGACGCCGCCTTCTATTTTCTCGCGCCGCAATGGCCCGGCGGCCCGCTCGTGGTCGAGCCTTTTCCCGCCGATGCCTGGGAGGGCGCCTCCGGCGGCTCGCTCAAAGAGACCGTCGCCGCGCTCGCCGCCGCGATCCGCCAGGGGCTGTTCTTCGTGCAGCCGGCCGACTACTGCCGCTACTGCGAGGCGTCGGAGGCCTGCCGCAAAAACCACCGCCCGACCATGTGGCGAGTCGAGCGGGATTCGAGGAGCCGGGCGCATCTCGACCTGCGCAAGAAAAAGGCCGAGCCAAAATGAGCGACATGTCTCCAACCGCGCAGTTGCCCGACGGCGCCGACCGCGAGCGCGCCGCAACCACGTTCGATCGCAACGTGGTCGTTACCGCCGGCGCGGGCACGGGAAAGACCCGGCTGCTGGTGGACCGGCTCGTGCATCTTTTGATGCGCGATACGGATTTGAAGTTGACGCAGATCGTCGCTCTCACCTTCACCAACAAGGCCGCCAATGAAATCAAGCTGAGGCTGCGCGAGCGCCTCGAAGGCTACCTGGCCGCGCGCTTGGAAGACGAGCCGCTCGATTCCAGGGACAAGGAGATCCGGAGCGAGATTCGCTCGCTCATGGCCCGCTATCGCTTATCTAAGGAGCGGCTCGACCGGCGCGCCCTGGAGGCGCTGCGCCAGATCGAGCGGAGCGAGATCGGGACGATTCACGGCTTCGCCGCGACTCTGCTCCGGCTCTATCCGATAGAGGCGGGCGTCGATCCGCTATTTATCGAAGACGACGGCGCGCGCTTCGAGCGGCTCTTTAACGAGCTGTGGGGGCTTTGGCTGGATCAGGAGCTCTCTTACCAAGGCACACGGCAGGAAGAGTGGCGAAAGGCGCTGCGGAAGATCGGCCTGGCAGAGATTAAGGCGCTGGCCGCTTCGCTCTGCTCCGAGACCGTCGATCTCGAGCGGCTGAGCGTCCTCGCGCGGGAGACAGATACTCCGCCGCGGATTCTTGACTGGCTCAAGTCGCTGGAAAAGCGGGCGTCAAGTCTCCTCGAGCGCCACCCGGAAAACAGGAGCAACGAAAAGTTTGTCCGCGCTGCGCGCGGGATCGTGCAAGAGTTTCTCAGCGGCAGCGGCCAGCTCCGGGCCGCGCGGGAATCCCTCGCGGGAAACATCAATAGAAATCTCAAGGGCTGGGCTGAAGCGGATGTCGAGGAGGCACGGGAGATGTTGCGCGTGGCGCGGGCGCTCTGCCAGGTGGATGAGTCGCTAAGCCGCGGCCTTTGCGGTCTGCTGATACCGTTCGCCGAGAGTTTTCGCGAGGCCTTTGCGCGCGAAGGACTGGTCTCTTTCGACGGCCTGCTCGCGCGCGCGCGTAGTCTCGTGCGCGACCATCCGGCGGTGCGCGAGGAGCTGAAGCGGCGCTTCACGGCGATTCTGATCGACGAATTCCAGGACACCGATCCGATGCAGTACGAGATCCTCGTCTATCTCGCCGAAGAGATCGGCCGGCAGGCGAAAGATTGGAGAGAGGTGAAGCTCGTTCCGGGGAAGATCTTCGTCGTGGGAGACCCGAAGCAATCCATCTATGCGTTTCGCCGCGCCGACATCGAGGCCTACCTCGAAGTGGTGGAGAAAATCATCAAGGCCCAAAACGGCATCGAATGCCGTCTGATCGCCAACTTCCGCAGCCACGCGGGGATCCTCGACGTGGTCAACGGCGTTTTCGGCCGGCTGATCGAAGCGCGCGCGGGCTTGCAACCGCCCTATGTCGCGATCGAACCCGCGCCGGCGAACGGCGCTGAGCAGAGCCTGCCGTTCCGCCAAGTGACGCTCTGCAAAATTCAGGGCGACGATGAGAAGCTCAGCGCCGAATCGGCGCGGCGGCTCGAAGCCGAAAATCTCGCCCGCTGGCTCGACGAAGAGGTGCTGGGCAAAGCGGAGATCGTCGATGCGGCAGAGAAAAAGGCGACGGCGCAGCCGAAGGACGTAGCGATACTCCTGCGCCGGCTGACCGACGTGCACCACTATCTGGAGCCGCTCCGCAGGCGGGGGCTCAGCTACGTGGTGGAGGGCGAAAGACACTTCTACGCGGTGCAAGAGGTGATCGACGCCGTCAATCTGCTGCGGGCGGTGGAGAACCCTCACGACAAGCTCGCCCTGCTAGGCGTGCTGCGCTCGCCGCTGGGCGGGCTCGCCGACGCAGAGATCTACGAGCTCGGCCGGCGGCTGCTGCTCGACTACCGCATCGAGAGCTTTCCCAAAGAAACCGAAAAACAATTTTTCTCGACGGCCAAAGAGCTTTACGCGCTGCTCCGCAAATTGCGCAACGAGACGCGGGCCCTGCCGGTGGCGGAGGCGATCGCTTGCATCTTCGACGGCGCGCCGATCCGTCTGCTGGCGGCCGCTTCGTTTCACGGAGAGCAGGCGGTCGCCAACCTGGAAAAGCTCCGCCACCAGGCCGAGCTTATGGGGAGAGAGGGACTCAGCACCTTCAAAGAGGTCATCGCCGGATTGGAAGCGCGAGTGCTCGAAATCAAAGAGGAGGCGGAGAGCGCTCTGGCGGAAGAAAATATCGACGCCATCCGGATTCTCAGCATTCATAAATCCAAGGGGCTTGAGTTCCCCATCGTCGTTTTGGCGGGCTGCCACGCAGCCCCCAATCACGGCGGCGAGAGAGAGCCCGAAGCGCTGCACGATTGGTCGACGAATCTGGCGGGCTTGCGCGCGGGCTCTTTTCGGAGCCTCGCTGGACTCTACATCGCCGAAAAGGCGCGCCTGCGCGAAGCCGAAGAGCAAAAGCGCGTGCTCTATGTCGCCATGACCCGGGCGCGCGAGCATCTGAGAATCTCCTGCGCCCCAACCGAGAAAAAATCCCCGGGCAGCTATCTCTCGATGCTGGAAGAGACTCTCGGCGAGGAGATCGCCGGCGCCCAAGCGTCGCGCGCCATCCGCGCCGGCGGCGGAACGATCGAGCTCCAAGCGATCCGGGAAACTCTCAGCCCTCCCGGAAGAGCGCGCCCGGCGGCGAAGGAAGAAGCCGCGCCGTTCGACTGGAATTCCTACGCCGCGCTGTGGCGGCGCCGAAGCGAAAAATGCGCAGCGGCGGCAGACAAGCCGCGCTTTCTCAGCCCGACGCTGCTCAAGCGGCGCGAGGCGGAGCTGGCCGAGAGCCTCGGCGGAGCGGAAGGCGTCGGAGCGCCCTCGGAGCTGCCGCTCTTGATCGGAGAACTGGCCCATCGCTTCCTGGAGACCTGGAATTTCGACCACGACCCGGCGGAGTTTCGCGCGCAGCTTGAGCCGTTCTTTTTGGACCGATGGGTCGAGCCTGCCCAGGAGCCGAACCGGGACAAGCTCAGACGCGAGCTTGAAGAGATCTTCGACGCATTCTTTTCTTCCGAAGCCTATCGGGAGCTCAGTTCCTCCAACATCCTCGGCCGCGAAGTCCCGTTGTTGATTCCCTGGAACGGACAGATCATGGAGGGAGTGATCGACCTGCTCTATGAAAAAGAGGGGCAACTCTTTCTTGCCGATTACAAGAGCGACCGCGTGCGGCAGGCGGAGATCGCCGCGATCGCGGCGCGTTACCATCATCAGGTGGAAATCTATTCCGAAGCCGTGCGGCGAGCATTGAAACGGGAGCCCGCCGGCTTCAAGCTGATCTTTTTGCGCCTCGGCCAGGCGGTATCGGTGTAGCCGGCCGTCAGCCCGCCTGGGAATCTCTCTCCGGGCCGACGCATGCCCTTCGGGATTTCAGATTTCAAATCTCAGATTCCAGATTCAATTTGAGATCTGAGATTTGAGATTCCGAGCGAAGCGAGGATATATCGGCCCTCCGAGAGACCCCCAGGCGGGCGGTAGTGATGGTTGCGCTCGGGCTTGTTGCTCTTGCTAAATAAAAAGGGATCTCTTCAACTTCTTCCTTGCGCGCCCCGCACGCCGGCGGCCATCGCGCCGAGAAAGCAGAGGATTGCGGCTGTCAGGCATGTGGTTCGGTAACCCTGCATGAAAGCGGACAGCAAGGGCGCGTTGCTCGCCGAGAGAGCCGCGCTCCTGAGGTTGTCGAGCGAGGTCTGCCCCGTGACTGCAACCAGCCGGGAACTGACAATCGCGCTCGCCGTGGCCACGCCGATCGAAAGCCCCAGGCTGCGGACGATGGAAAGAAAAGAGGAGCCGACTCCCAGCCGCTCGCGCGGGATGGAGCTCATGAGCGAGTTGTTGTTCGGCGTCTGAAAAAGCCCGAGGCCGACGCCGAGCAGGCTCAACCCTAACACGATGTCGGCCTTAGAGGCGCCGAGCTGAAGCGCTCTAAGCGTCAAGAATGAAATCCCCATGAGCGCCAGCCCGGCGCATGAGAGAAGCCTTGCGCCGATCCGGTCCGAGAGCCAGCCGGTAAACGGCGAGAGGACGCCGAGGCCGACCGACGCGGTGGCCATCAGCAGGCCGGCGCGGAGCGTATCGAGACCCAGGGCGAGCTGGAGAAAAAAGGGCATCAGCAGCTGGTTCATGCTGACGGTCACGAAGCTCGCAAGGCGCGCGACGTTGCCGGCGGCGAACAGGCGAATGCGAAAGAGTCCCAGGGCGAGCAGCGGATGCGGCGTGCGCTTCTCCCACCACAGGAAGAACGCGAGCGATAGCGCTGCCGCGACAAGCTCGGAGCGAACGATGGGTGTGTGCCACAAACCCTTCTGCCCGGCGGTGAGCGCGAGCAACAGCGCCGTAAGACTCAGCGCAAACGTCGCCGTGCCGAGAAAATCGAACGGCGGCTGCTTCTCCTTTTCGCGCGCCCCGCACGCCTTCTCGTCGAGCAGGATAAAACGCGTTCCGAGGAGTCCGACGATGCCGAGACCAAAGCTCACGTAGAACACCGATCGCCACCCCAGCGTGTAGGTGATAAGCCCGCCCAACGCCGGTCCGATGACGAATCCGAGGGCCGAGATCATCCCGCCGGAAATGCCCATCGCCCGGCCGCGCTCGGCGGGGGAAAAGAGCGCGGTGACGAGCGCGAAAGTATTCGCCATCATGAAGGCGCTGCCGGCCGCCTGCAGACCGCGGAAGAAAATCACCTGGCCGATGCTCTGAGAAAAGGCGGCCATCAGCGAGGTCAGCGTGTAGATGACAAAACCGACGCCGAGCGTCCGCTTGCGCCCGAAGAGATCCGAAAGCCGCCCGCAGGGAAGATAGAGCGATCCGGTGACCAGAGCGTAGATGAACGGCAGCCAGCCGCCCATGGCGAGGTCGGTTTTGAACTCCGCGACGATGACCGGCAGGCTGATGGCGAGCAGCCCCGCGTCGGTCGTCACCATGAAGGTGGCGAGCGCGGCGACGGACAGCGCCCACCAGCGGTGGTTGGCGCCGAAAATCGTTCGGTGAATCCACTCCTTCATTGATCAAGCAACGTGACACGCAGAAGTTGGGGATGCGACGCAGCTAGCGAGGGACAACCCGCCCGCAAGCGCGGCGGATCGCCGCCCGAATCTCCGGCGGAGGAAGGCCGGCTACAGCCTGAAGAATTTTCTCGCGTTTCCGCCCAGGACCGCCTCTTTCTCGGATTGCGAGATGTCGGAGCGGGCCAGGGTTTCGTCGATCATCTGTTTTGCGGCGACAAGATCGACTTCGTGGGGATAGTCGGAGGCGTACGCGAAGGCCTCGAGACCGAGCTTCTTCGCGACGTAAGAGAGTATTTCTTCGTTACCCTCGCAACCGATCAGCACCTGGCCGCTCGACAGATAGTCCCGCAAGGAGCGCCGCTTTTCGGCCGGCGTCGTGTAGACGCTCTCATCCCGGTCCATGCGATCCTGGAGCAACACCACCCAGGCGCAGCCTCCCTCGAAAAAGCCGACGCGCAGGTCGCGATAGCGGTCGAAAACGCCGTGATAGATGAGCGAGACCATCTCGAGCGCGAGCGGCACCGGATGGCGCAATGTGCGCGCCGCCCACGGGTCGGTGAACGTGTCCGCCCCGAGGCCGAGGCTTGAGCCGCCGTGGATGCCGAGCGTGCAGCCGAGATTCGCCGCCTCTTCGTAAACCGGCCGGTAATATTCATGGCCGAGGTGGAGCGGCAGGCCGCGCGACGGCAGCATCGCGCCGGGCAGGCCGAGTTCGAGCACTAAACGGCGCAGCTCGCCGACCGCCGCCTTGACATCCTGCATCGCGATCAAGCCCATCGGATGGAGGCGCCTATCCACCCGGCGATAGCGGTCGGCGACATAATCGTTGAAGGCGCGGCAGACCAGCGCCGCATAATCGGCCTGTTGAACGAAGCCGATGGAGAGTCCCTCCGAGGGAAATAGCACCGTTTCCTCGAAAGCGGCCTTATCGAGAAACGCCGCCCAATCCTCCGCCGAGCCCATCCGGTGATCGCTCGCGTTGACGCGCTCGCGGGTGGGCGGCCTGATCTCGCCCGTCTCGGTCAGATTGCGCGGGTAGTGGATTGCGTCGAGCCCGGCGAAAACTCCCTGGCGGTTTCGCGACGGCCGAAGCGCCACGTCCCGGATACTCGGGTCCATATAACCGGCCATCTCCGGAATCGACTCGATGATATGCCCGTCGCAATCGAAAACTTTTACTCGATTCGCCATTCTAAAACCTCCAACCGTATAGGTAGTCCAGATGCGCCGGACGGTCAAGGGCTCACGCAACGACCGGCCAATGGCGGCCATTTTTGCTGACGATACTGAGCGGCACGCCGTAGAGTTTTTCGAAAACGCGCGGCTTGAGCATCGCGCTCGTCGCGCCCGACGCGAGCACCTTACCCTGTTTGAGCACGAGGGTCTTCTTGAACATCGGGAGAATCTCCTCGACGTGGTGGGTGACGTAGATCAGCGCCGGAACTTTCTTCCGCCGGCCCAATTGCCGCAGGCTCGCAAGAAAATTTTCTCTCGCCCCCGGATCCATCCCCGCGCACGGCTCGTCCAGCAAAATCAGATACGGCTCGGTCATGCGCGCCCGCGCGATCAAAACTCTCTGCTGCTCGCCTTGAGAGAGCGTGCCGAACTCCCGCCGGATCAGGCGCGAGCAGCCCATCTGCGCGAGATATTTTCTCGCCAGCGCGTAGTCTCTCTTCGCCGGCGATTCCCAAAGCCCGATCTGCGCGAACTTTCCTGAGACGACGGTTCTCAAGGCCGTTTCGCGCGGCGGAATCTGCGACGCCAGCGTGGATGTCACCCAGCCGATGCTCTTTCTCAGCTCGGGCAGATTGATCAAAGCCTCTCCCCTCCGATACACCGCGCCCCCGCTGTTCGGCCAGAGATATCCGCAAGCGATTTTAAGGAGCGTCGTTTTTCCCGCGCCGTTCGGCCCCAGGATCGCCCAGTGCTCGCCCTCCCGCACTGTCCAGCTGACCGAGTCGAGGATCTGTTTCCCGTCGAGGGAATAGGAGACGCGGCGCAACTCCAGCGCCGGAATGTTTTTCGAGCGTGGCCCGATTTTGACTTGACTGCTCATTGTTAAGAGCAGCAATTTAGCCTAATATTTTAGAAACAGGAAGCGAGAGAGTGGATTTTCTCCCCCTGGAGGGCGATATGCGAAACAAACGGTGCTGCAACCTGCCGACACTGGTTGTCACAGTCCTGTTGCTCATGGTTCCATCGGCGCGCTACATCGAAGCAGCCTCGGCGGGTCCTACCGTCACGGTCTATCAAAGCCCCACCTGAGGCTGCTGCTCCGGGTGGGTGGGTCACCTGCGCGCGAATGGCTTCAACGTAAAATCGAACGGTGTGTCGGACGTTGAGCTGCTCAAGATCAAAACCAAGTACGGAGTCCCGGAGTCTCTGCAAGCGTGCCATACGGCGATTGTCGAAAACTATGTTATCGAAGGTCATGTCCCCGCCGATCTCATCCTCCGCCTGCTGAAAGAAAAGCCCGCCGTCGTCGGCATCGGCGTCCCCGGCATGCCGAGCGGCTCTCCGGGAATGACCGGCCCGCCCGAACCCTACAGCGTCTACACCTTCGACCGCGCCGGCAAGACGAAAGTGTACGCCACGCGGTAACGGAAAACTAGATCCTCACCGACGATGACGGCCAAGCCGGCACGTCGAGCGAGATCGAAGCGCTGCGAATTGAAAAACGAAAGGTGAGCTAAAATAAGAGGTTATCGATAAGATTCTCTATGATAACCCGAAGACGCTGTATAACCTTTAGATGCTGAGGAAGGAGCGCCTATGTTGCAGCTGTCAGGAAAACAGATACCGAACACTCTGGCGGAAATTCTCGATCCAGGCCGGACTGCCCTGCTTCTCTGGGACATGGAATATGCCATCGCGCCGAACGCCTTCAACTATAAGGACATAGCCGCGAACTTGAAAGTGTTGGCGGGCGCCGCGCGCCAGGCGGGGGTGCAGGTATTTTATTCCGTACAGACGCCCTTTGACCTTGCAAAAGAAGAGGCCGGAGTGTGGGTGCGGATCAGGATGAAACGAGCGAACGTCACCGATCCCGCTCAACTGCTGAAAGAGAAAGACGATCCGCACGGCCGGGAAATCGTCGATGAGCTGAAACCCGAGCCGGCTGACATCGTTTTTCAGAAGCGGCGTCCGGACGCCTTCATTGGAACGGATTTCGATTTGATGCTCCGGAGCAGAGGGATCGGAACCATCGTCATCGGCGGCGTCGCCACCGAAGGCGGCGTCGAAGGGACTGCTCGAACAGGACGCAATCTCGGCTACGACATGGTCATCCTAAAAGACGGCGTCGGCTCCCGGAACCGTGAGCTGCACGACATGGCGCTTAAATTAATGGAACGGACGCAATTCGATGTAACGACGGCGGAGGAAGTGGCGACAGTATGGCGGGGAAGGAAAAAATAAGTAGTTAGATCCTGAGACCTTACCTCTTACTATCACCCTTCACTTGGTTATGCATCGGCCCAGGTTGAACCGCTGGGCAGCGTCGGCATTACCCCGCAGCGCCATGGTTAGACGGTTTTGCTCACGCGTAGCAATGCACTCATCCTGCGTGTTGAACTCCCCAACAAGTATCCACTCGCTGAGTGGCTTCTCCGTGTCGAAAATCTTTCCGGTTCCCCATGTCGGATCGTAAGACGACGGAGGGATGAGCAGAAGCCACGTAAAGAGCAGGCCGCTCAAACTGTGGTTCACGTACGGGCGGTACGAGATCATGTCTGCACTCCTACAGTAGCCTGTTGTCTACCTCGCCACCTGCGTCCGGAGTTGAAGACGATAACCTTCGGAGTCGGAGAAAGTGATTAAACGAATGGGCCGATTTCAACGGCTGGCTCGTTGTGTTTCCGGATGAGGCGACGTCCAATTTTTCGCTAGACCCTTAAGCGCCTCGCCGGACTCAGGCCAGTCGTGCAGGATCGCCGGATCGAAGTCTGCGCCGTTAGGCCAAACCAGAGTGTGGACTTCGGGATCGATACGGACCTGGTCGAAGAGGGAGGCATCCTGTAACGGGCCGTACAACTCCCCCGCCAGCACCGTGCGAAAGTCGATCACTTGAACAGTATCGTCGTCGAAGCGGACTCGCAGCGTGAATGGAGCCACTTTCTCGAAGGAGACGACGCGGCAAATCTTATGCGACATAGAAGGAACTCTTACTTTAACGGCTCAATCTTACCCGCTGGACGCCCTCGCTGCAACACCTGCCAGTTCCGCAACAGATCCTCTCGGTGAAGCTCCGCCCACGCGAGAACAAGGCGTTCCTGTCGCACTGGAAGCGACCCGGCCAACCGTTCAATCGGTTCGATGCCGTAGATTCCGACGTGCTCCTGGTAGTAGGCATGAAAGTGAGGCGTGTGATGCGCTCCTCCGGCCTCAACATACATACGAATGACGATGCCGAAGAATCTAGATACCTCAGGCATTTCCTAAATCTCGTTGGTTGACGCTATTGCTCACTGAACTGGAGGCAAATCTTGGAATCTTCCAGCCTAACTGATCTCACTCCTCCCCAGGCGTCAGGAGCTGCAGGCGGTGGCCGTCGGGGTCAGAGAAGTAGATGCAGCGCGGATCGCCTCGGCGGCCGTTGACTTCGATGCCCTGCTCTTCCAGCACCGCCTTCACTTTCTCATACTCGCCCGACTTGAGACGCAGCGCCATGTGGTTCATCTCGCTGCCGCCGTGAATCTCATCGCCGTCGTCGGCTTCGAACAGCGCGACTCCCTGATCGCCGCACTTGAGAAAGAGCTGCCACGATCTTTCGTGCTCGACGCTCATCCCCAAAAAGTCCACGTAGAATTTTTTCGAGCGCGCGAGATCCTTGACGTGGAGAACCACGTGATCGATGCCGGTCACTTTAAGAGGCGTTTTCATGACTGACTCCTTTCGCCCAACCATTGATTTCCGGCTCTATTCTATTTCAACCGGGGGCCGCGCGCAAAGAGCCATCAAGCAGTTGTCCTAAAGGCGGCGACTTGTGCTATGAAGACTGCAATGAAGAATTTCACCGTTGGCCTGGCTGCGCTCGTGTGGATGGCTCTCGGTATAACATCTCTCCTCGCGGCGGAAGCGCTCGAGGCGCCGGCGGCGGCGGCGCTTAAAGCCTGCCTCGGCAAGCCCGGCAGCGATCAATGTCTGGACGGACTCTATCGCGAAGCCTTGGAAAAACAATCGCCCGCGCAACTGCTTCAGTCGCTCCAGAAATATCAGGACACCGATCCTGGGCTGCGCCTCTCCTGCCACCCCGTCGTCCACTCCTTGGGAAGAGAAATCTTCCGCGTGAAAGGCAACATTCACGACTCGTTCTCGGCGTGCGACCAGACCTGCCACTCGGGTTGCTACCACGGCGCGGTGGAGCGGTTTTTGCGCGGCGACGGCCCGCAGGACGGAAGAGCGAGACATGTGAGCCAGGATGAGTTGACGCGCAAAGCTTCGGCGGCGTGCCACCCCAAAACCCCGAGGCGCATCTATTTTCAATGCCTGCACGGCCTGGGCCACGCGCTCATGTACTTCACCGAGAATCAGCTAGACAAATCTTTGCAGGCCTGCGACACGCTGCCGGACGACTGGAGCCGCAGCTCCTGCTACGGCGGCGTTTTCATGGAAAACGTCTTTTCCACCGCGCCGGAGAAACGAGACGTGAGCGCGTCCGATTACCACTACCCGTGCAGCCGCGTGGATGCCAAATACCGCGGCGAGTGCTATCTGATGCAGACCTGGCGCATGGAGGAGATGGGGCTTGGCACGGAGCAGCTGTTCGACGAGTGCTCCAGGGCGGGCGCTTTTGCAACGCAGTGCGCGCAGTCGATCGGCCGAGATCTGTCGAACATGGCGCGCGGCGACAATAGCCGCGCGGTCGCCGAAAAGTGCGGGCAGGCGCAGGGCGAAGCCCGGCACGCCTGCATTCGCGGCGTGGTCTATGCGCTAATCGACAACACCTGGGACGGCAAGTACGCCCTCCCCTTCTGTGCGGCGCTGAGCGGAGAAGACATGCGTTATTGCGAACAGGCAAGCGCGGAGTATCTGAAGACGTTCGTTGATTAACAGGCTACGAGCTTTCGTGCTTCGACGGGCTCAGCACGAACGGAAAAACTCAATCATTTGCAGGTCCCTCCGTTCGCCCTGAGCCCGTCGAAGGGCGAACGGAGAGTTTTTCAGCGGCGTAAGGGATGACCTTCAGTCGGCAACCTCGCCATATCGTTGATCGAGCGCCCGTAATTTTTCTTCACTCAGCGGAAAGCCGAACTGTTCGTTGCGCATGCGGAGACGCTGCGCGGAGACCTCCCGGATCACCTCCGCCGCCCGTTCATAATCCTTGCGGCTTCGCACCAGACCCACAAGCCCGCGCGCGCCGACGCTCTTGTGCTCCACCTCGTCGGAGTGAATCTCCCTGAAAGCGGCGGCGATCTTTCGCTCGATTCGTCCCTTCGTAAGACGATTGCAGACCTCGTAGAGCGCCCCGCCGCCTCCTTCGGTCAGCGTGATCGCGGCGCGCTCGAGCGCCTCGTCTTTGCGGCGGATCTCTTTTCCGTTTAAATTCTCGGAGCCGTGCAACAGCCCGGCATAGGTCCGGGAGTAGCGCGCCCTGACTTTGGCGAGCTTTCGGTCCTCCGGCAGCCAGGGAAGCAACTTCGGCGTCAGCCGCTTGCCGGCGATCTCTTCGAGCAGGTCGACGATGAGCCTCATGTGCTTTGTCTCCTCCTCGAGCTTCTCAGTCAGCCCTTCGTACTCATGGCGGTTTATCGCTCTGTCCAGCTCTCCGTGAAGGTTCGTCAACAACTGGAGCAGAGGCCGGATCGCGGAATACTCTTTAAATGCCTGAGCCTCAAGCCAGCGGATGTGGCTCTTCTTGTCCCGCGGCTTGCGGAAGTAAGCCTTCACCACCTCCACTTCCGCGCGGCGGTAATTTTCGGCGAGTTGCAGCAGCGAGCGAACGTAAGTGTTCATGGGATTCAAACCGGAGGGCAGGCAACGACCGTACCGCACTTCTTGCAGGTGCGCAGGGATTCATCCCCGTAGAAGCGCTCGTGAACTTTGGACACAGGGTCCAGGCTGTAATCCCCGACGTAGGCCGCCACGTCGTAAACTTTCTCGCCGCAGGTTTCGCAAAACCAGAGAAAGCGGTCTTCCTCGCCGGGGCGACGCTTGCGCTCGAAGACGACGAACCAGGCATCCTCCGTCACTCGCGGCGAGTGGGGCACGCCGCCCGGACAGAGGAGCGCCTGGCCGGGCTGGATCAGCGCGATTTTTTCCTCGCCTTCCGGGGTCTTGTAATGCAGGCGCTGCTCGCCGGCGAGCTGGAGCGTGACTTCGTCGCTCGGGTCGATGTGAAAATCGCGTCGCATCTTGCGCCCGCGGCTCAGGAACGCGATCGACTCCGAGTCCTGCCACAGGATCGAACGCCCCTTGCCCGCGCTCCGAACGTTTTCGATAGCGCCGTTGAGATCGACGGCAATTAAGTCTTTCACGGCGTTCCCTCCATTACGGAAATGGCGGCGGAATCTACCGCGCAGCGAGCCGGAGCGACGGTCGGCCGATGTGGATGTGGGCGCCGGTGGAAACCCCTCTCGCCCTCTCGCGGAAGGCCACGAACGGTATGCCGGCCTTGCGCAGGTAGTCGATCAGCGCCCGCCCCTCCGAGCTGTCGGGGTGGAGCGCCACATCCATCGCGTTGCTGTGATCGAACTTCATTTGGCTGTGAAGGGCCGTCTGGCCACGCGCGCTCACCGGCAGGAGCCGGCCGAAGCGCTGGGCAAAAAAGGTCTCGATCTTTCCTGCGTCCGCCAGCGACCAGACACCGCCGTAGTAGAGGATCAGCTCGCTCTCTTCCCGATACGCGCCGGTCGCGAGCGCCGCGAGCCCTCCAAGCTGCGCCCGGGCGTTCACCTCCGCCAGCGCCATGTTGGTTTGCGCGAGCTGCCGCCGCGTCTCTTCGACCGCGGCCTCGGCGGCGGCGAGCGCGCGTTCGCTCTCCTCAAACTCCAGCCGGGAGACATAGCCCTTCGCGCGGAGCGGCGCGCGCAACTCCACCTGACGCGCCGCCCGCTCCACCTCCTGCTGGTTTATTGCCAGCAGCCGCCCCAGACTCTCCTTGATCTCCTCCACCGTCCGCGCCACTTCCGAGTTGAGCTGCAACAGCCGCTCTTCAGTCGCGGAGCGCGGCGGCGAGGGTCTGCCCTGCTCCTGGCCGCTCGCGGGAGCAGCAAGAGCGCCGGCCAGAGCCAACGCAAGCAAAATGGATCGGCGACCGAGCTTCATGTCGGAGCGGCGCGATTGAGCGCAACGACTGTAACGGCCCGTCTGGGGGTCTCTTGAAGGGCCGATATATCCTCGCTTCGCTCGGAATCTCAAATCTCAGATCTCAAATTGAATCTGGAATCTGAGATTTGAAATCTGAAATCCCGAAGGGCATGCGTCGGCCCGGAGAGAGATCTCCAGACGGGCTGACGACGGCCTCCAAAATACCTTGCGACCTTTCGCAAAAGTTAGTACCTTGTTTTTACCCCTGTTCATGGAGCAAGCCACTTGGCTCAAAAATATATCCTAAAACGCAGCGACCTGCCAACCCGCTCCGATTCGCGAATCGACTACCGCAAAGAGCTCAATCCGGCCCAGCACGAGGCCGTCACCGCCGTCGACGGCCCCCTGCTGGTCATCGCCGGCGCCGGAACCGGCAAAACCCGCACTCTCGTCTACCGCGTCGCCCATCTGGTCGACATCGGCATCGATCCGCGGTCGATCCTGCTGCTCACTTTCACGCGACGCGCCTCGGAGGAGATGCTCCGGCGCGCGAGCCTGTTGATCGACAGCCGTTGCGCCCAGGTCTCCGGCGGAACGTTTCATTCCTTTGCGAATACCGTGTTGCGCCACTTCGGCCCGAAAATCGGCCTGTCCCCTTCCTTTTCGATTATGGACCGCCCCGACAGCGAGGACGTGATCCAACTCCTGCGCGCCGAGCTCGGCCTCAATGCCAAAGAACGGCGTTTCCCGCGCAAGCATACCGTGGGCGAAATTTTCAGCCTGGCGCTCAACAAGCAATGGACCATCCCCGAGCTCGTCGAGCGCGATTATCCTTATCTCTACGATTCGCTCGAAGACCTGCTCCGGCTCTTCGAGCGCTACGAGACCTACAAGAGCCAGCGCATCCTGCTCGACTACGACGACCTGTTAATCAAGCTCAAGACGCTGCTGGCGGATCACGAAGAGGCGCGGCGGCGGCTGTCGGACACCTATCGCTACATCATGGTGGACGAATATCAGGACACCAACCGTCTCCAGTCGGAGATCGTCCGCCTGCTCGCGGCGACCCACGACAACGTCATGGTCGTAGGCGACGACGCCCAGAGCATCTACTCGTTTCGCGGCGCGAATTTCCGCAACATCATGGACTTTCCCAAGGACTTTCCCGGCGCGCGGCTGATCTCCCTCGAAGAAAACTATCGGAGCACCCAGCCCATTTTGAATCTTACGAATGAAATCATCGCCCGCGCCAGAGAGCGATACGAAAAGCGGCTCTTTACGGCCAAGCAGGAGGGCGATACGCCGGTGGTGGCCCAGGCCGACAGCGAGCAGATGCAGTCGCGCTTCGTCTGCCAGAAAATTTTGGAGTTGCGCGAAGAAGGTGTCCCGCTGTGGGACATCGCGGTGCTGTTCCGCTCGAGCTTTCACTCCTTCGATCTCGAGATCGAGCTGGCGCGCCACAACATCCCGTTCATCAAGCGCGGCGGCTTTCAGTTCATGGAGACCGCCCACGTCAAGGACCTGCTCGCCCATCTGAGAGTGCTCTCCAATCCGCAGGACGCCGTCGCCTGGAACCGCGCGCTGCAATTGCTCGAAGGCGTAGGCTCGCAGCAGAGCCAGAAGATCATCCGCTGGCTCGCCGACGGCTCGCACCCGATCGAGCGATTGCGCTCGTTCAGCGCCAAGGGTAAAGTCGCCCACGGCTTGAAAACGCTCGCGCAGGTGCTCGCGGCCTGCTCCGACGGACAGACGCCCGCCGAGCAGAGCCAATATCTCATGCAGTATTACCAGCCGATCTTGAAGCGCAAATACGCCGATGACTACCCCAAGCGGCTGAGAGATCTGGAGCATTTTCAGGGCATGACCGAGCGCTACCGGAGCCTGGAGCGGCTGCTGAGCGACATGGCGCTGGAGCCGCCGAACGACAGCGTGGACGGCGCGCTCGCGGTCGATCCCGACGAAGGGCCGCTCGTCCTCTCGACGATCCATTCGGCCAAAGGGCTGGAGTGGCACTCGGTGTTCATCATCTGGGCGCTCGAAGGAAGATTTCCTTCCTATTACAACATGAACAGCGACGAGGAGCTGGAGGAGGAGCGGAGGCTGCTCTACGTCGCGGCGACGCGCGCCAAGGAAAATCTCTTTATCGCCTATCCGACCAGAGTTTTCGATCAGGGGCTGCATGCGGTCCTGTCGCGCCCGTCGCAGTTTATCGAGGGGATTCCCGAAGATCTGCTCGAGCCGGTGACGGTGGTGGACGAAGAGTCTATAGACCGGGGCTGGGAGAGGTAATCATGATTCGTCTTTTGCTCGATATCATCGTCTTTATCAGCGGCGCGGTGTTGATGGCGCTGGAGATCGTCGGGAGCCGCGTGCTCGCGCCCCACTTCGGCAACTCGATCTTCGTCTGGGGAAGCCTTATTTCCGTCGTTCTGGCGGCGCTGAGCGCCGGCTATTACTGGGGCGGGCGGCTGGCGGACCGCAATCCCTCGTTCGCCCGCTTCCTGCTTCTCCTGCTGATTCCGGGCGTCATGATCTCGGTCCTCCCCTGGCTCTACCCGTCGGTCAATCTCCGGATCGCGACCGCCGACTTCGGCGTCCGGCTGAATCCGCTGATCGCGAGCACGATCTATTTTCTCATCCCAGGAATCTTTTTGGGCATGGTCTCACCCTACGCGATCCGTCTCGCCGCCACCACGCTCTCGACGGTCGGGAGCACGGCCGGCACGCTCTACGCCCTCTCCACCTGCGGCAGCATTTTCGGCACGCTGTTCACCGCCTTCTACCTGATCCCGGCGCTGGGGGTCAGCAACATCATCCACGCGCTCGGACTCACGCTGATTCTGCTCGCGCTCGGCATGTGGCCGCTCACGCGCCTCGCGCTGAAACGGGCCGAGCGGCGCGCGCCCGCGGCGGCCAAGGCCGCCGTTGCCCTGGCGCTGACCGCGATCTTCCTCGCTCCCGCCAGCTCCGTCCAGGCGCGGGTCAAGACGCTTTACGAGAAGGATTCCTTTTACCATCGCATCCGCGTCGAGGAGGACGACGAAGCCCGCTACATGTATTTCGACCATACGCTCCAAAGCGCGATGACGCTCAAAGACCCCACCGGGCTTAGGCTGATTTATTCACGCTACGCCTCGCTGGGGCTGGCGTTCCGGCCGGACGCCGGGAAAGCGTTGATTATCGGCCTGGGTGGCGGCTCGATTCCCAAAAAATATCAGAAGGAATTTCCTTCGCTTGAGATCGACGTGGCCGAGATCGATCCCGCGGTCGTCGAAGTCGCGAAGAAATATTTTGCGCTACAGGAAGGAAAAAACCTGCGCATCCATGCCCAGGACGGACGGCAGTTTTTGGCCCGCACCAACCAGCGCTACGATTTGATCCTGGGGGACGCCTACTTTCGCGACAGCATCCCGTTCCACTTGACGACGCGGGAGTTCTTTCAGATTGCCGATCAGAAGCTCACCGCCAACGGCGTGGTGGCGATCAATATCATCGGCGCGGTCACCGGCCATAGCGGCAGAATCACCCGCTCCGTGGTGAAGACCCTGCGCGGCATTTTCCCGCAGGTTTATATCTTCGCCGCGCGGCGGGCCGACAACGTGAGCCTCGACACGATTCAGAACGTGATCGTCGTCGCCACCAAAGAAGCCCAGCGGTTGAACATCCGCGAGATCACCAAACGGGCGACGGCGCTCGGCCGCGACCTCTTTCCCAATCCCCTGACCGACATTGCGGTCTCCTTCTTCGACGCCAAACTCACCGACCAGGACGTGCCGGTGTTAACCGACGACTATGCGCCGACGGACAATCTGCTTAATCCTTAGCCTCCCCTGGCTCTCCGCCTGCGCGCTGATGGCGCCGGCTGAGCCGGACAGGATTGTCCGCGTAAGGGTCGTGGCGGACCAGAAACTGCGCGCCAACGACCCCCAATGGAGCGAGACGGCCGTGGCGCTGTTGCGCGGCGCGTCGGAGTTCTACTCACGCGAATTCGGCGTCCGCTTTGTCGCCCAAAAGATCGAACCGTGGTCGCACAAGGAAGAGTCTCCCGCGGCCGTCGACCTGCTCGCCCGGCTCAGAAAAGATTTTGCGTCCAAAGATCAGCCCGACGGCTACGACCTCATCGTCGCCTTCACCGGCGAGCCGCTGAGCTCGTACTCCGGGGGAAAAGGCATGGCGATTCTTGGAGACTGCGGCCGCGGGCTGGGGAATTATCTGGTGAGCCGCGTTACGGCCCCCTATCGCTACAGCGGCGCCAACGCCGCGCCGCCGCTGGATGTGATCGTGCTGGTCCATGAGCTCGGCCACATCTTCGGCGCCGAGCACGTCAGCGACCCGAGGTCCATCATGAACGACAACTTCGACTATCGGGAAGATTTCGACATGAAGAGCCGGGCCATCGTCCTGAAAAACCGGCTCTGCCCCTTCCGGAAATAGGCAACAGGCATGAGGCAGCAGGCAACAGAAAAAGATCCTCTCTCACGCCTCACGCCGGAAGCCTGTCCTGAGCAAAGTCGAAGGGCCTCACCCCTTACGTTAGAGAACCTCCGCATCGTCCTCGTCGAGCCTAGAGGCTCGGGCAACATCGGCTCGATCGCCCGGGCGATGAAGAATATGGGACTCGGCGATCTCGCCATCGTCGGGAGCGGCAGGACCGAGAGTTTCTGGGCCAGGGCGATGGCTTCTCACGCGAAAGACGTGCTGAAACAGGCGCGGCGATTCGCCACGTTGCGCGAGGCGGTGGCCGATTGCGGCCTGGTCGTCGGAACGACCTGCCGCGGCGGCCTCTACCGCCGCCACAGCCGCACGCCGAGGGAGACCGCGCCCGAAATCGTCGCCGCGATGCAAGCCGGAAAATGCGCCCTGGTCTTCGGGCCGGAGGATCACGGCCTCAGCAACCGCGATCTTAAATACTGCCAGACGTTGATTACGATCCCGTCCGGCTCGGCTTATCCGTCGCTCAACGTCGCCCAAGCCGTCATGATCTGCGTGTACGAAATCTTTATTGCCAGGCTGGGGCAAGCTCCCCAAAAAATCACCCGCGCGCCCGCCGAAGACGTGGAGCGGCTGTTCGACCGTATGAGGCGCACGCTGTTGAAGATCGGCTTTCTCGACTCGCAAAATCCCGAGCACATCCTCTTCGCCCTCCGCCGCGTCCTCGGCCGCGCCGGCCTGGAGGAAGCCGACGTGCGCATCCTGACCGGCCTCTTCCGCCAGATCGAATGGTACGTCGCCGAGGGCTGGAAAACGGTGGAGGAAAAAGAGCGGAAGGGATTGAAGATCAGATAAGGGATTCTTCGTATTACGCAAGTTGCGTTACGCAATTTGCGTAATACCACGGCCTACTCGGTCAGTAAAGCCTATCCCCACTGGGGGTCGCGCGAGAAGGCGCCTCTCAGTTTTCTGCAAAGAGGAAACCGACGTGCGCATCTTGACCGGTCTCTTCCGCCAGATCGACTGGTACGCGGCCGAAGGCTGGAAAGCGGATAGCGTCAAACACCACCTTAAACTGGGCATCGTACTTGTTCTCCAGCGCCTCAAGTTTGCGAGCCAGTTGCGCGTTGGAGGCAAGTAATTTGCGCAAGCGAACAAAGGTCCGCATGATCTCGACGTTGACTTGAATGGCGCGCCGGCTGTGTAGAACCCCGGACAGCATCGCGACTCCCTGCTCAGTAAAAGCGTACGGAAAATAACGCCGGCCGCCCCATCTTGAGGTGCCAAATTGGCACCTCAAGTTTCCAAACTCATCCTCGGTAACGAAGCATATGAGCCTTTTTCAACGGCCAGTCCTTTCTTGACCTGCCGGAGCGCATCCTATAAGTAAACGGCGTGGAACTCCGCCGAGGCCATTAGTTTAGAAAAATACCGGGAGACATCATGGAACTGACGCAAGAGGAAGTGCTCCAGATATTGCAGCTGATCGAGAAATCCGATTTCGACTTCATGCAGCTCCAGGTCGGGGAGCTGAAGCTCACCGTGAGCAAGGGCAATTACGTGCCGGGCGTTGCCGCGGCCCCTGCGGTCGCGAGCGATCCTCAGCCGGTTGCGAAGCCCGTGACTGAGCTCAAAACGGCGAAGCCAAAAGCGGAGCCGGCTGCGGCAAAACCGAAACAACCTGCCACAGCCGACGGGGTGGTTATCGTCGCGCCGATGGTGGGGACCTTCTACACCACGCCGGAGCCGGGCGCGCCGCCGTTCGTCGACTTGGGCGCGAAGGTGGACGAAGAGACGACCGTCGGCTTGATCGAAGTGATGAAGGTGTTCAACGCCGTACAGTCCCGCGCGCGCGGCGTTATCGCCGAAGTCTGTGTCCAGAACGGCCAGTTCGTCGAGTACGGTCAGACGCTCTTTATCGTCAGGCCGGATGGCGGCTCCGCCGCTAAGAGATCCTCTCAATGAGCATCTATCGCGTGTTCGTGGCCAATCGCGGAGAAATCGCGCTCCGCGTTATCCGGGCCTGCCGCGCTCTCGGCATCGAGACGGTGGCGGCGGTTTCCGCAGCGGACCGTGACAGTCTGGTCGCGCGCGCGGCCGACCGCTCGATCTGCGTGGGCCCGCCACGATCTACGGACAGTTACCTTAAGATAGAAGCCATCATCTCGGCCGCGTTGGGGACGGTATGTGACGCGCTCCATCCCGGCTACGGCTTTCTCGCCGAGCGGCCGGAGCTGGCCGAAGCCTGCGAGAAAAACGGCATCAAGTTCATCGGACCGGATGCCGAGAGCATCCGCCGCATGGGCAACAAGATTTGGGCGCGAACCCTTGCGAAAGAGTTCGGAATTCCCGTTGTCTCCGGCTCGGAAAAAGTTCGCAACTTCAGAGAGGCTACGGCGGAAGCCGGAAAGATCGGCTTTCCCGTGTTGATCAAAGCCGCGGCGGGCGGCGGCGGCCGCGGGATGAAGATCGTCGCGAGCGCCGGCCAACTGCAAGGGGCGTTCGAGATGGCCTCCGCCGAGGCGCGCGCGGCGTTCGGCGATCCGACGCTCTACCTCGAGCGCTACATCGCCAACGCGCGACATATCGAGGTGCAGATTCTGGGCGACCGGCACGGCAACGTGATCCACGTCGGCGAGCGCGATTGCTCGCTGCAGCGCCGCCATCAGAAAGTGATCGAAGAGGCGCCGGCGGCCGCGCTTCCGCTCAAGCTGAGAGAAGAGATTCAGAACGCCGCGGTGACGATCGCGAAAAAGATCGGCTATGAGAACGCCGGGACGATCGAGTTTATTCTCGACCAGGACGCGGAGCGCTTTTATTTTCTCGAAATGAACACGCGCATCCAGGTCGAGCATCCCGTCACGGAGGCGATCTCGGGGATGGATCTCGTCCAGGAGCAGCTCCGCATCGCCGGCGGCGAGCCGCTCAGCCGCTCGCAGTCCGAGGTGAAGCTCAGCGGCCACGCCATCGAGTGCCGCATCACGGCGGAGTCGGCGGCCCACGGCTTTAGGCCCTGCCCGGGACTCATCACCGATTGGCAGCCGCCCGATGGCGCGGGCATTCGCGTGGATACTCACTGCTACGCGGGCTATCGCGTGCCGCCTTTCTACGATTCGCTCTTAGCGAAACTGATCGTGCGCGGGGAAAATCGCATCGAGGCCGTGGGGAAAATGCAGGACGCGTTGGAGGAATTCGTTGTCTCCGGCATCGAGACGACGATTCCCTTTCTGCGCTTCATCGCCCAGCGGCTGGAATACGTCAAAGGCGAGGTGAACACGCGCTGGCTGGAGTCGGTGCTTGCCGCGTCATCGTTTCAGCCGGCTGCGGCCGAATCAGCCGCGATATAGTTGGTGAAAGCCGCCACCCGCTCTCCGAGCCCGCGCAAGCGGTATCGGATGCGCGGGCTCTTCGACCGGGCGGCGGCTTTCATTGCGAGGCCGAGCACAACCATCAGCACCGCTCGCCTGGGGGGTCTCTCGGAGGGCCGATATATCCTCGCTTCGCTCGGAATCTCAAATCTCAGATCTCAAATTGAATCTGGAATCTGAGATTTGAAATCTGAAATCCCGAAGGGCATGCGTCGGCCCGGAGAGAGATTTCCAGGCGAGCTGACGGCATATGGGCGTTTTCAGCAGCCTTAGGAGAAAAAAGATGGAAGAGATTCATTTCGTAGACACCACGATCCGCGACGGCCACCAGAGTCTTTGGGCTGAGAATATGACCACCGGCATGATGCTGCCCGCGGCCAAGCGGTTGGACGACGCGGGATTTGAAGCGATCGAGCTGATCTCCAGCTCGCACATGAAAAAGTGCGTGAAGGAGCTTAAAGAAGATCCCTGGGACCGCATCCGGCTGATTGCAAAACGCATCACCAAGACCCCGCTCCGGTTGATCGCCGGCCGGGTCAACACTTTCGAGATCACGCCCGAGTCCATTTACCGGCTCTTCATCGAGAGGATGGCGGCGAACGGCATGCGCCAGGCGCGGATTTCCTGCGAGTGGAACAGCATCTCCGGCTGGCAGCGCAAGGTGCAGGCGGCTCGAGACTACGGGCTTGACCCGATCCTGAACCTCATCTATTCCGTCTCGCCCAAGCACACCGACGAATACTACGCGCAGAAGACGCGCGAAGCGGCGGCCTTCAAGCCCTATCGCCTCTGCCTCAAAGACCCGGGGGGCCTGCTCACGCCGGAGCGCACGCGCGCCCTCGTGCCGCTGATCTTCAAGCACGGCAACGGCATACCGGTCGAGCTGCACACCCATTGCACGACGGGCCTGGGCGGTCTCTGCGCCCTGGAGGCGATCAAGCTCGGCGTCAAGTCGATCAACACCGCGATCCCGCCGCTGGCCAACGCGTCGTCGAATCCGTCGATTTTCAATGTCGCGCAAAACGCCCGCGCGCTCGGCTACGCGACCGCGATCGACGAGGATGTGCTGAAACCGGTGGAAGAGCATTTTACGATTGTGGCGAAGCGTGAGGGCTTCCGCATCGGCGCGCCGGTCGAATACGACTACGCGCAGTATCTCCACCAGGTGCCCGGCGGGATGGTGTCGAATCTCCGCCACCAGTTGAAGCGCGTGGGAAAAGAGAACCACATCGAAGACGCGCTGGAAGAGGCCGCGCGCGTCCGCGAGGAGTTCGGCTATCCGATCATGGTGACTCCCCTCTCCCAGTTCGTCGGCAGCCAGGCGGCGATCAACGTGATCGTTGGCGAGCGTTATAAAGAAGTCACCGATCAGGTTATTCAGTACGCGCTCGGGCTTTGGGGCGAGGAAGGCGCTACAACGATGGACCCGAACGTGAAGGAGAAGATTTTGAGTCGCCCGCGCGCCAAGGAATTGGCCAAGTGGGTGCCGCCGGAGCCATCGCTGCATGAAGTCCGCCAAAAGATCGGCGGCCCCGGAGTCTCAGACGAGGAGCTGCTGCTCCGCTGGCTGTTGCATCAGACGGAAATCGACGCGATGCGCGCCGCCGGCCCGGTGAAGGAATATGTTACCGTGGCGCATCCTTTGTTGACGCTGCTCGAAGAGCTGACCCGGCGGACCGAATGCAACCGGATTCACATAGAGAAACCGGGAATGTCTTTGACACTGGAGAGAAAAGGGAGGGACTAGTTATGGAAGTCACCGCAATCGACGTGCACGTTCACCTCTGCGACGAGACGACGCTGAAAGCCAAAGGACCGCGCACCCAGCAGATGGCGCGCTATTTCGGCCGGGAGCGCAAGCCCGTTTCTATGGACGAGATGGCCGAGCAGTACCGCCAGCGCAAGATGATGGCGGTCATCATGAACACGAGGGACGAGACCGTGACCGGCCTGCCGCCCGTGCCCAACGATCACGTGGCGGAATATGTGCGCAAATATCCCGACCTGTTTCTGGCCTTCGGCGCGATCGATCCCTGGACCGGAAAGCTCGCGCTGCAGGAGATCAAGCGCTGCAAGGAAGAGCTGGGGCTCACCGGCATCGGCGAGCTGAACCCCGCGCGGCAACATTTTTTTCCGAACGACATCCGCTTCTACCCCCTGTGGGAAGAATGCCGGCGTCTCGGCATGCCGATCCTGTTTCACGGCGGCATGGCCGCCGCCGGGGCCGGCACCCCGGGCGGCATGGGCACCAAGCTCAAATACAGCCAGCCGATCTATCTCGACGACGTGGCGGCCGATTTTCCCGAGTTGAAAATCATCTCCGCCCACCCCACCTGGCCCTGGACCGCGGAGAGCCTGGCGATCTGCCGCCACAAGAGCAACTACTTCATCGACCTCTCCGGCTGGGCGCCGAAATATTTTCCGAGCGAGCTGGTGCATAACGTGAACACGCTCCTCCAAGACAAGGTGATGTTCGGCTCGGACTGGCCGGCGATCGGCGTCGAGCGCTGGCTGGAGGAGTTTCAGCAGATCAACATCAAGCCGGAAGTCAGGCAGAAGATCATGCTCGACAACGCCAAGAAGTTCTTCGGGTTAGCCGTCTAGAGGAGGCCGAACGTGAACGTCAACGACTTAAATTTAAAAAAAACCGGCATTTTGTTCTTCGACATTCTGAACGGCTATTATCACGACGCCGAGCCGGCGAAAAAGGCGCGGATGAAGCCGTGGATCGACAACGCCGTGCGCTTGATGAAGGCGGGCCGCGTGGTCGGTATCCCGATATTCTTCGGCAAGGGCAACCACCGGGCCGACGGCGCCTCGTCGGCCACGATAATCACCGACACCGACATGAGCTTGAAACCGTGGCCCAACGGCGAGGTGAAAAGATTCAGCCCGCACATCGTCGGCGGGACGAAGAATTCCGACGTGA
>MGSS01000033.1 GCA_001798595.1 Deltaproteobacteria bacterium RIFCSPLOWO2_12_FULL_60_19
CAGTAGGTGGGCCCTTTTCAGCGGCCTGCTACGAGCCAAAGACCCGGTACAGCCTCCACCGTCCCCCTGCGGCATCGTCCACCCAATGGACAATGGCGAAGAGATTCCCTCCGGAGTCTATCAGGCGGAGCATCTTCTCCCCGTCTTTCGGCGCGCCCAGTCCGGCGAGCAACTCCTGCTGGCCCAGTTTGATGCGGGAAAGCATGCGCCCCTCGAGCTGGACCGCTGAGATGTCGCTCAACGCCTGGTTGAGTGACAGGATAGGAACTTCTCCCCTGGCCTTCGCGCCCTCGACGTCGTCGAGCCGAATCGCGTTCTCCACGCTCAGGTGGCCGCACGCGAGACGGCGCAGGCTCTTCAAGTGCGCGCCGCAGCCGAGAGATTGTCCCATGTCCGCCGCGAGTGTGCGAATGTAAGTGCCCTTCGAACAGGTGACCTCGAAGCCGAGCTCAGTCGGACCCAACGGCCAGAGCAGGAGACTTTCGATTTTTATTTCGCGCGGCGCGCGCTCGACGGTCTGCCCTTTTCTGGCAAGGCGATAAAGCCGCACTCCCTCTTTCTTGAGCGCCGAAAACATGGGAGGAGTCTGAAGCAAATTGCCGGTGAAGGCCTCCTGAAGTTTTTTGATTTCCTCGTCTCCGATCGGCGGCACCTCTTTCACCGCCGCCACCACACCGGTCGAATCCTGCGTGTCGGTTTCGCTCCCCAGGGCGATTACTCCCCGATAACTTTTTCGCGCGGTAAGAAAAATATCGGCGATCTTCGTCCCGTCATCGATGCCGAGCGGAAGCAGGCCGGAGGCGAAAGGATCGAGCGTGCCGAGGTGGCCGACCTTCTTCGCCCCCAGGATGCGCTTGACGCGCCCCACCACCTGCGCCGAGGTCGGTCCTTCGGGCTTATCTACGAGCAACAGTCCACTTTGCATGACGCGCTCAGTGCAAAATGCAAAGTGCAAATTGAAAAATGCAAAAGTTAAAACCGGGGACGACCGTTCCGCCTTCCCGTATTTGATTACTGGCTTTCACTTTAACTTTTTCACTTTGCAGTTTTCATTTCGCATTGGGTTAAGTGGTTTTCTTGACATCGGCCTGTTTCAGCAGATCCTCGATGCGCCGGGCGCGGTCCTCGGTCTCGTCGTAGATAAACTCGATGGTCGGGACAAATCTCAGTTTGAGGTCCTTGGCGACGCGGCCGCGAATGAAGCCGGTCGCGCTTTTCAAGCCGGAGGCGACCTGCGTCTTTTTCTCGCTTCCCTCGAGGATGCTGAAGTAGATCTTCGCGTGTCTAAGGTCCTTGCTCACTTCCGCGCCGGTGAGCGTAATCGCGCCGATGCGGGGGTCGCTGACCTCTTTCATGAGGAGCTGGGAAACCAGCTCCAGCAGAAGATCTCCGACGCGATCCGAACGATTGTAATCCATAAGCCGGGAAGCTTTCAGCGGTCAGCTTTCAGCAATAAAAAAACTCTATGTCCGAATCGTTGACCTGCGCCAGCCCCAGGCCATCGACGAACTCGACGATCTCCCGTAGCGTGGCTTCCACGACTTGCCGGCTGCTGCCGATCGCGCTGAATCCCAGAACCGCGCTCTGCCACAGCTCCTGATCGCCGCACTCGGCAACCGAGACGTTAAACTGGTTGGAGACCCGCGCTTGGATGCTTTTAAGGACTCCCCGTTTTCCCTTGAGGGAGTGGTTCTCAGCCAGGATCAGACCGAGCTTGAGAACGCCCACCACGGCGGGAGCGGCGGTATTGGAGGGCGCGTTTTGTGCTATCGACTTTCTCCTGCTTACGCCGAGGCGCGGGGGGCCTCGCGGCCGCCGGGTGTCGGGGCCATGCGCCGAATCACGGGCGTGCGCTCATAGGCCTCCAGCACGTCGCCCTTCTTGATGTCCTGAAAACCTTCCAGGGCGAGGCCGCACTCGTAACCTGAAGTCACCTCGCGCACGTCGTCTTTGAAGCGCTTGAGACTGTTGAGCTTGCCGTCGTGGACCACCCTCTGGTCTCGGAGCACGCGGATCAAGCTGGTGCGCTGGATCTTGCCCTCTGTGACGTAGCAGCCCGCGACCGTCCCGACGCCGCTGATATTGAAGATCTCCCGGATCTCCACGCGCCCTTGAGTCTGCTCGCGGAAGGTCGGCTCGAGCAAGCCTTCCATCGCGGCGCGAATATCGTTCACGATTTCGTAGATAATACTGTAGAGACGGACATCGACGCCTTCCTGGGCAGCCAGAGCGGCGGCTTTGGTTTCGGGCCGCACGTTGAAGCCGATCACAATCGCGTTGGATGCGGCGGCCAGGAGGACGTCGCTTTCCGTAATGCCGCCGACGGAGCCGTGGATCACTTTGAGCTTGACTTCATTTCCCGACAGGCGATTCATCGCCTCGGTCAAAGCCTCCACCGATCCGTGAACGTCGGTCTTCAGCACGACGCGCAGCTCCTTGACCTCGCCGGTCTTGATCTGGCCGTAAAGCTCGTCGAGAGAAATTTTACTCGTCTTCACCAGCTCGGTTTCTCTCTGCTTGCTGTGGCGATGTTCCGCGACCTGTCTCGCCTTGGCCTCGTCCGTCAGGGCGACGAACGAATCTCCGGCCTGGGGAACGCCCTGCAAGCCGAGGATCTCCACCGGGAACGACGGCGGCGCCTGCTCGATTTTCTTGCCGTGCTCGTCGATCATCGCGCGCACCCGGCCGTGGAACACGCCGCAGACAAACGGATCGCCGACTTTGAGCGTCCCTTCCTGGACCAGCACAGTGGCGACCGGGCCGCGCCCTCGGTCCAGCTTGGCCTCGATGATCGTGCCGCGCGCCAGCTTGTCGGGATTGGCCTTCACTTCGAGCACGTCGGCCTGGAGCAAAATCATCTCCAGCAGTTGCGGGATGCCCTCCTTGGTCCGCGCCGATACGGGAACGAAAATCGCGTCGCCGCCCCACTCCTCCGAAACCAGCCCGTATTCCATTAACCCTTTTTTCACCCGTTCGACGTTTGCATCGGCCTTGTCGATCTTGTTGATCGCAACCAACATCGGCACTTCGGCCGCGCGGGCGTGGTTGATCGCCTCGACCGTCTGCGGCATGACGCCGTCGTCGGCCGCGACGACCAAAATTACCAGGTCCGTGACCTTGGCGCCTCTGGCCCGCATCGCGGTGAACGCCTCGTGGCCCGGAGTGTCCAAGAACGTCACGCCCCGGCCGTCGACCTGAACGTGATAGGCGCCGATATGCTGCGTAATGCCGCCGGCCTCCTGCGCCGTCACGTTGGCGCTGCGAATGGCGTCCAGCAGAGAAGTTTTTCCATGATCCACGTGGCCCATGATGGTGACCACCGGAGGTCTCGGCTTGAGGCCGGCCTCGGGCTCTTCGATCTGATGCTCAACCTCCAGCGCGCTCTCCGCGTCGAAGGCGACGTTCTCCACCTGGTGGTCGAATTCCGCGGCGACAAGCGTCGCGGTGTCCACGTCGAGCATTTGATTGATCGTGGCCATCATCCCAAGCGCCATGAGCTTCTTGATCAGGTCGCCCGCCTTCACGCCTATTTCCCTGGCCAGGTCGCCGACGCTGACCACTTCGGTGATTCGGATCACGCGCTTGCTGGCCCTGGGAACGGTAATTTCGGTTTTCCTCTGCTCCTTGCCGGGCATCGCCCGCTTTTTCTTCGGAAAACGCCCGGAGCGCATCTCGCGCTCCCGCAGCTCCAGGACATCCTGCTTTTTGACGATTCGTTTCTTGTGTTTCCCGGGCTTGGCTGCCGCCGCGTCACCGGGAGCGACCGGGGCCCCTGCGACCGGCACGGCAGGAGCCGGCTCGCGCGTAGCTCGGGGGCCAGGCGCTTCACCCGGCGCCGGGCGACGGAACGGCGGCGCCGGTTGACTCGGCACCATCAGGGTGACGCGTTTCAGGTCGATGCGGCCCAGAACTCGCGCCCCCTTCGGAGCTTCCTCGACGACGGGCTTAGCCTTGGCTTCGACGACCGGAGGCAGTTCCGCTGCGGGCGTGGGAGCCGGCGTAGGAGCAGGCTCTACAGCCTCGGCCTCTAATGCGGGCGCCTCTTCTTTTTTCGGCGCTTCAGGTTCGACGACCGGCTCGGGAGCCGGAGCGAAGGCCGGCTCTTCCGGAGCGGCCGCTATCGGCGCTTCGACGACAGGAGGTTCCTTGATTTCCGGTTTTGGCGGCGGGGGTTGGGTGACCACCTCGGTGCGGCTGGTCCGGCGGCGGATAACGTTCGTGCGGACACGGCGCTCGACAATCTTCTCATGCGCCTGGATCTCTCCGATGTTCTCGTCCTCGGTGGTAAAAACCCGGTCGGCGACCACCTTCTCTTCGCCGACAACCACCTGCGCTTTAACCGGCCCGGCCAGCGCCGCCTTAATGCGGACAACCTCTTCGTCTTCGAGCGCGTTCTGGGCCTTTTTCCCTTTAATGCCCAGTTTTTCGAGTTGAGCGATGAGGTCCTTGACCTCGAGGCCCAACTCTTTCGCCAACACATTGACTTTAATCTTCGCCATCTCTTTTAGTCCCGTTCGACAACAATTTATATCGAACACGGGCTTCAAACCCCGTGTTCGACCAAAGGGGAGAGCTGCCGCTTCTCCCCTTTGGAAACCCCATCGGCTTTGTGCCCGCCTCAAGAGGCGGGTTTACATTCAACCTCTCGCGGTTAAACTAATACCCCGCGCGCAGAGCCAGCACCAACTTCTCCTTCGCCGGCCGCGTCACCTCTTGACGGAAAGCCCGGTAGAGGCTCTTCCTGCGCAAAAAGGACTCCCAGCAGCTCTCCATCTGATGAAGGTAACCTCCTCTGCCGGTTCCCAGTCTGTCCACTTTAAGCTCTCCGCTATGTTCAATCACGATTCTGAGCAGCGCGCTTTGCCCGTCCGCCGCGTTGCAGCCGAGACAGCTCCGCCGCGGACGACGATCCCGCTTCACGGCGATCTACCTTCAATGCAAAACGCAGATTGCAAAGTGTAAGTTGCAAAATTTTGAACTTTGCATTTTGCATTTTTCATTTTGCATTTAGGCCCCTGCTGGCTTCGCGCCCTCGATCTCCTTCGCGGCGCCCTCGGTCTCCTTTGCGGCATCGCTTGCCGCCTGTGCCGCCCGGGCCGCCTCGGCCTCGGCCAACGCCTTGGCCTCCTCTTCTTTACGGCGCTTCTCCACCACATGTTCCCGGCTCGACTTGTAGATCGCCTCGGCCTTCTCGCCGCTTATCCCATCGACTTCCTTTATCGTTTCCAGGTCGGCCTCCGCCAGCTCCTCGGCGGATTTGAAACCCGCCTGGCACAATAGCTCGACCACCATATCGTTCACGCCCGGAATCGCTCCGAGCGAAACGCGCGCGCGTCGCGTCTCCTCTTCCAGCTCGGCCTCGCTCCGCACGTCGAGCTTCCACCCGCTCAGCCGCGCGGCCAATCGGACGTTCTGTCCCCGCTTGCCGATGGCCAGCGAAAGCTGGTCGTCGGGAACGATGACCTCCATGCTGTGCTCGTCATCGTCGATGATAACTTTCGACACCTTGGCGGGCGCGAGCGCGCGACACACATATTCCGCCTGATCCGCCGTCCAATGGATGATGTCGATCTTTTCCCCGCGCAGTTCCTGGACCACCGATTGCACGCGGGTCCCTTTCATGCCGACGCAGGCGCCCACCGGGTCGACATCCGCGTCGTGCGAGATAACCGCGATCTTCGCCCGCCCTCCGGGCTCGCGCGCGGCCCCTTTGACCTCGACGATCGCCTCATAAATCTCCGGCACTTCTTGCTCGAATAGTTTAGTGAGCATAGCCGGATGCGTCCGCGAGAGGACGATCTGTGGCCCGCGGCCGGTCATCTCGACGCTCAAAATCAGCGCGCGGATGCGGTCTCCCTGGCGGTAGCGCTCACGGGGAACCTGCTCTTTCTCCAGGAGAATCGCGTCGGTCTTGCCCAGGTTGACGATGATATTTTTCTTCTCGAAGCGCTGGACGATGCCGTTGAGCAGCTGCCCCTCGCGGCCCTTGAATTCGTTGTAGATGATTTCTCGTTCGGCGTCGCGGACTCGTTGAACGATATTCTGTTTTGCGGCTTGCGCGGCGATGCGGCCGAAGGAGCTGGTGTCGAGCTTGCTCAGCAGCTCGTCGCCGACTTCCGCATCGGGGTCCATATTTTCCCGCGCGTCCTCCAGTGTAATCTCCACGCTGGGATCGGCGATCTGCTCGACCACGGTCTTGGCCTCGAACAACTCCACCTCGCCGATTTCCGCGTTGTACTGCGCTTCGATCTTTCTGAGCGGGCCGAAGGTCTTCTTCGCCGCCGAAACCATCGCGTTCTCCAAGGCGCTGATGAGGATCGCCTTGTCGATACCTTTTTCCTTGCTCACCTGCTCTATGACTCGATTCAAGTCCTGCTGCATATGCTTACTTACCCCAATCGTGCTCGTAGTTGGCCTTCTCGATCGCCGCGAAGCCGATACGGACCTCGACTCCGTCCTGCAGCATCGCGATTCCTTCGGCCTGGACCTCTTTGAGCGGCCCTAAAAACGATTTCCTTCCGTCGATCGGCTCCCGGGTGCGCACGCGGACTCTTTTCCCCACAAACCGGGCGAAATGTTCGACCTTCTTGAGCGCCCGATTGATCCCCGGCGAAGAGACCTCCAGCGTGTAGGGGCCCTCGAATTCCAACCCTTCGTCCAGCACCTCGCCAAGCCGGCGGCTCACCCGTGTCAGGTCGTCGACCGTCGGACCGCCCGCTTTGTCGATGAAAACCCGCAGCACCCGGCTTCCGCGCCCGCCCTCCCGGCGAAATTCGATATCGACGACCTCCATCCCCTCGCCGGCTGCGATCGGACCGGCGATCTCCCAGATGCGGGATAGAACCGGATCTGCATTCATCATACCCCTAAAATAAAAAAGCGGGCAAGAGCCCACTTTGAGTGCTAACCCCTAAAGTGTAGTAATTTTCTACCATACCGGGAGGACTCAATGCAAGCGCCGGCCCTTGTCCTATGTTTTCTTGAAATGGCTTATGCTATGATTTTTTCGGCGCTTTCACCATGAAAAACGCGGTTATGACAGAAGCCCCCGACGGGAAAATCTCCTGGGAGAATATCCTCACCAGCCTCGAGGACGGCGTCATTCTGATCGACCGGAACGGCAAGGCTTCCTTTATGAACCAGGCGGCGGAAACTCTGACCGAGATCTCCGCATCGCAGGCGCTCCACCAACCGCACACCGCGCTGTTTAAGAAAAACGCCTGGCTGGTCGAAATGGTCAACAAGAGCCGGCCGCCGCACCAGATCGCGAGCCGGGGCGAAGGCGATCTCACCAGCCGCCGCGGCCGGCAGGTCCCGGTCAGCTTGACCGTCTCTCCGCTGCAGGATCGTTACGGCCGGCCGTTGGGTAGCGTGCTCGTGCTGCGCGATCTCACCCACCGCAAAGAGCTGGAGGAAGATCTCAAGCGCTCCGACCGCCTGGCGCAGCTCGGCACGCTGGCGGCCGGTTTGGCCCACGAGGTAAAAAATCCCCTGGGCGGCATCCGGGGAGCGGCGCAGTTGCTCAAACGGGAGGTCGCCTCGAATGCGGCGTTGGCGCAGTACGCCGACATCGTGGTCCGCGAGGTGGACCGGGTCAATCTTTTGATCGAGCAGTTGCTCGACTTGACGCGCCCCACCACGCTCCATCTCGATCCGCTGAATATCCACGAGCTGCTCGAAGAGGTGCTGCTGCTGGAACGCGAAGCGGTGGCGGACTGGGACGTAACCGTAAAAAAGATCTTCGATCCGAGTTTGCCGCCGATTATGGGAGACCGCGCTCAACTCACGCAGGTATTTTTGAACCTGATAAAGAACGCGTTTCAAGCGATGAACGGGAAAGGCCGTTTGACCATCACGACGAGGATGGAGACCGACTTTCATATCCGTGAGCAAGGGAAAAAGCGCAATCAGTTCATCTGGGTGGACGTCGAGGACGACGGCCCCGGCATCAGGGAGGAAGATCTCCAGCACATCTTCTCCCCCTTCTTCACCACGAAGAACAACGGCAGCGGCCTCGGATTGGCGGTCTGCCATCGCATCGTCAACGAGCACGGAGGCTTGATCCGCGTCGAGAGCCGCGAGGGCGAAGGCGCGACGTTTAAAGTGTCGCTACTCGTAGCAGAATAAACATGAACCAAGGTAAAGTTCTGTTCGTGGAGGATGAAGAGTCTCACCGCCGGGTGCTTAAAAAAGCCCTGGAGGACGAAGGCTACTGGGTCCAAACCGTCGAGACCGGCGCGTTGGCCCAGACGGCGCTTACCGAAAGCGACTTCGACGTCTGCCTGTTCGACATCAACCTGCCCGACATCGATGGACTGACGCTGCTCAAACAGGCCAAGGAGTCGGGCAAGGACGCTTCCATCATCATCGTCACCGGCCGCAACACCATGCGCAACGCCATCGAGGCAATGAAAAATGGCGCGTTCGATTACGTTACGAAGCCTTGGGACCTGGAGGAAATCTCCCTGCTGGTCAGGCGCGCTTTCGAGAGCCGCAAGCTGCTGCGCGATTTCCGCGAGCTCAAAAAAGAGGTCCGCAAGAGCTATGAGCCGGGCAACATGATCGGATCGAGCCCCGCCATGCAGAAGGTGTACAAGGTCATCGGCCAGGTCGCGAACACCGACGCGACCGTTTTGATCCTGGGCGAAAGCGGCACGGGAAAAGAGCTGGTGGCGAAAACGGTCCACTACAGCTCGCAGCGTTGGGACAAGCCTTTTACGGTCGTCCACTGCGCGGCCATTCCGAGAGAACTTTTGGAGAGCGAGCTGTTCGGCCATGAGAAAGGCTCGTTCACGGGCGCGCTGGAGCGGCGGATCGGCAAATTCGAACTCGCGGAAGAAGGGACCCTGTTTCTCGACGAGGTGGGCGATATCCCGTTGGAGCTTCAAACGAAACTGCTGAGAGTGCTGCAGGAGCGGGAGTTCAGCCGGGTGGGAGGCAGGGAAGTTTTCAAAGCCAACGTGCGGATTTTGGCCGCCACCAATCAGGACCTCGAACGGGCGGTCAAGGAAAAAAGATTTCGCGAAGATCTCTATTTCCGCCTGAAAGTCATCCCGATTCACCTGCCGCCGTTGAGGGAGCGGCGCGGCGACCTCCCCTTGCTGGTCAGCCACTTCATCGACAAGACCAACCGGGAGATGGGAACGCAGGTCTCGGGCATCTCCCCCGAAGCGCTTGCCCTGCTCGAAGACTACTCATGGCCCGGCAACGTGCGCGAGTTGGAAAACGCGCTCATCCGCGCAGCCGTGCTCTCTCCCGGGCCGATTTTGTTCCCTAAAGATTTCGCCCTCCAGGCTCAGACGGGCCCGACTCTGCCCGAAGTGGACAGCCTCTCCCTCGAAGAGATCATCCACCGCAAGCTGGAAGACTACTTTCAGCGGACCAAAGACGTGGACGTGGATAATATTTATTCCCTGGTGATCGAGCGGGTCGAGCGCCCGTTGATCGAGCTGACACTTAAAAAGACTCGCGGGAACCAGATCCGCGCCGCGCAGATGCTCGGCATCAACCGCAACACCCTGCGCAAAAAGATCGTCGACCTCCGCATTAACGTAAAAAAAGAGCCCGGGTAGCAGGCCGCTCCCAAAGCCTCATATGCTTCTTTGCGCTCTTGGCGTCTTGGCGCGATGAAACGACCTCTGATAAGAACAAGCTCGCGCAAAGCCGCAAAGCACGCCAAGGGTGACGTTCAACGGAGAACAAGCCAGGTTAGAAACCGCGCAGGCGGTCCGATTCCCTCCCCTCTCTACGCCATCCTCGACGCCGGCCTAGCCAAGGGCCGTCCTTTAACAACCATACTTCGCGACTTCCTCAAAGGCGGCGCAAAGCTCCTCCAACTCCGCGCCAAGGAATTGACCTCAGCCGAATTTTTTAACGTAGCGAAAGAAGCGTCCCGCCTCGCTCACGAAGCCGGCGCGATCTTCATCGTCAACGACCGCTTAGACATCGCGCTTGCCTGCAACGCCGACGGCGTCCACCTCGGCCAGGAAGATCTGCCGTTGAGCGTGGCTAGAAAAATCCTCGGCAAGGAAAAACTCATCGGCGTCTCCACCCACGATCTCTCCCAGGCTCAAGAAGCCGAGCGCGACGGCGCCGACTACATCGGCTTCGGCCCCATCTTCGGCACCGCGACCAAGGATACGGGCTACTCCCCACGCGGCCTGGAGATGCTGCGGGAAATCCGCAAGGCGGTGAAGATTCCGGTCGTCGCTATCGGCGGCATCACGGAGAAGAATGTCGCTGAAGTCTGGAAGGCCGGCGCAGACTCAGCGGCAATTATTAGCGACCTGATGGGGGCCGACGATGCGGCGGAGAAGGTCAGAAGAATCCTCGCCCTTCCGGGCAGACTTTGATCTGATCTTTTCCTGGTCCCACTTAAAACTTACCATTGACTCGATAAGGGTTGGGGAGTATTAACGGCCCAGAAGCGGCACGGCATCAAAGCTCTTGCCGCGAAGTGTTAGGCCTTGTGTTTGGATTCGTTCAGTTTACCAACCGTACACAACCGCTCATTTTATGTATTGTCCTCAGTGTAGTCAGCGCCAAGTGATGGCGAACACTCGTTTCTGTTCCAACTGTGGTTTTTCTCTGAGCAAGGTAAAAGAACTCTTAGACGAAACGTCTCATGGGCTTGGAAGTACAAGCAAAGAGTCACACGATTCTACGCACAACGAGACAATAATGTTCTCCGTAGGGACCCCAATCCAGGAGATTGAACGGGAGATGATCATTGCCACTTTGAAGAAGACAGGTGGAAACAAAACACACGCTGCAGAATTGCTGAAGATCAGTTTGAAGACACTGCACAACAAACTTCAGGTCTATCGCGGAAAGAAGACCGGCTTCTAGACTCCGCGGCAGTTGAAGAATTGGGGACTAAGCCGGTTAGGCTTGGATGGCTGAATGATGAGTTGATTCGTCTTTTGGAGACTCAACGATGATGCCTTCATTCACTTATGCAAGGCTAGCCCTTCCCCGCATGGTTATTAATTATGCGTCCAGTCAGAACCCGTATCAAGGTCGCTGCGGCTTGTCCTAGGAGCGTATGAGGTGGACACGGTATCCGGCATTATAGCGGTAGGTGCCTTGGTGGTGAGCGTATTTTCTGCACTTGCGGCATCTCGTTCGGCGAAGGCATCGGAGACGTCAGCCAGCCTCGCTAAAAGAACTCTTGAACGATTGGCCACGCGTGAAATTATCTCAAATGCCTTTGCTGTCGTTGCCGAGGCATCACGAATCGCAGACCTAACCAAAGAACTACGGCCGCAGTACCGAACTCAATTTACTTTTGCTGGGCAGCCCGGTTGCAGTAACGAACAGCGTTGTCTGGACCAGCTGGACGAAAAGGACAAAAAAGCATCGGAACTGTCGCAGGAGGCCACGCGACTTACGGCAGACCAGGCACGGCTAAACGAGGCTTCAGAAAAAGACCTCACTCGAGTGCTGGGAAACCTCGAAAGAGCCCTTTCCCAGTCGCGCCCGCTCCGAGAAGGGCTTGAACGGGAGCTCTCCGATGTTTCGGCGCAAAACGCCCAGGATAGGGCGAAGCGAATTTGAGCGTCGGGAGAAATGAAGTCTTTTCTTGACACGAATGAGGGGCTTGATCATTCGAGACGGAACGGAATCCGGCGGTGGCCTTGAGTTCGATCCCCGAGAAATACTTGATGCCCTGGGTCCGCAGCAAAGAAAAGGGGCGGGACTCTTTTCTTACGGAATCATGTGGCAGCTACTGATTTAGTCGTCTATGATGAAACGCGGCGACTTTGCGATCGGTCAAGAGTTCTGGTGTGGAGGCAAGCGTTGGCGCTGTACCGACATTGGCTCTCGGGTCGTCGTCGCAATATGCCTTGAACCACACGACGTGATATCCATCGTACCGGGCGATCAACCTGGCGGTCCCGCCCGCGAGGTCCGTTTTACCACCGACGACCCACTATGGCTGGCGGGACCACCATACCCTGTCGCAGAGTCCGTGTTTGACGAATATGACATGGAGGGCTGTTCTCTTACCGCCGAAGTTGAATCATTGTGAGGGGAAAAAAACGGGTTGAGAGTCTTTTCGTAACCCGCATGAATTATGACGACGCTCCGCTGCACTAAGAGGCTTCTCCGGCGGCTGCGCGTTCCCGACGAATTCGCAGCATCCCCGCCGACTACCCTACTCGGCGACTGGTATGCGAACATCCTCTTTTCCAGGCCCCAGCAGCTGGTCCTTTGCATGAGCGAGCGCACCCTGCTTCCGGTCGTCGTCCTCGCCAAAGAGCTCGACACCCTGCCGCTTCGTCTAGCGGCCGGTTCGCGCGAGATTCTTGACCGGATCGGAGTGCCTCAAGGGCTGATCGAAAGCGAAACCCGGGAAATGGCGCAGCTTGCTTACGGTCCGACACGGAGCAAACGCGTGCTCGGGTCGATGAATGACTTCATGTTCCAGCTCTCTTGGCTGCTTAACGAGCGTCCGGGCCTTAGCCTGCTGGAGATGTCGGTTCACATCGCCGAGACGCCGTGCAGCCCTCTCCGTCGCAAAAATCCGAAAAGGTTCACACTCGAACTCTTCCGCTCGGGCCTTTCGGGCGTGCGAGAGATTCATTAACATGGATCGAGATAAGGGAACCGGAGGAACCCGATCATGACCTACGCACTGTGGATCGTTCAGGGGTTGCTCGCGCTCCTCTTTCTTTGGGCCGGCGGAATGAAGCTGGTCCTGCCACTTGAGGCGCTGGAGGGGCCGGTGCCGCTGCCGGGCCTGTTCATGCGGTTCACCGGCGTGGCCGAGGTACTCGGCGCGCTCGGTCTGATCCTCCCCGGGCTCCTGCGCATTCGGCCGGGCCTGACGCCGCTGGCCGCCGCCGGGCTGGTGATCGTCATGATCGGCGCGACCGCGATCACGCTCGCGACGGGAGATGTCGCGATGGCGCTGATCCCGCTGGTGGTGGGGCTCCTTTCGGCGTTCGTCGCCTACGGCCGCTGGCGACTGGCGCCGGTTCAGTGAACCCCTTCTCCCTCCATTGCTACCTTTGATGGACGTTTCTTTTGTCAGCCACACTGATATTATGCTGATCAGCCCCGCGTCAGGCGGCCTGCAGCTGAACCGGAAAACGGTTTTTGAACGTTTATGACCTCGGAACTAATCCGCACTTGGCGTGACCTGCTCGACCGGTACGGGGACTTCAAATCCGGTCAATGGTGCTTCCGCGGGGACCGGGCGGGACGGGGTCTCAAGACGAGTCTCGAGCGTGCCGCGATCGACCGCTGGGAACGCGACTGGCCCGAGATGCCGGACATCGAGAACGGCTTGTTGCGCCGCTTTAAGCGCGAGGCCCATCTCTACCTGACCCGCGAGCCCGATGAAGACGATATCATTGGGTGGCTCTCCCTGATGCGCCATCACGGCGCCCCGACGCGACTCCATGACTGGACCTACTCCTTTTTCGTGGCTGTTTACTTCGCCCTCAACCGGGCCGACGCCGACGAGCAGCCGTGCATCTGGGCGATGAATCTCGGCCGGATTCGGGAAGTCGTGGAAGCGAAAACTCATCTGAGAAACCTGCTCAACGACGATCCCAACGCCAAGAAACAGGTCACCGTCGATGCGATCATCAACTCCTCGCCGCGCCACGCCCTGGTGTTTCCGCTGAATCCCTCGAAGATGAACCAACGGCTGATTCTTCAACAGAGCGTATTCGTCGTCCCCGGCGACATCACAAAACCATTTATGGAGAACCTCGGAGCTGTCGATGTCCCCGACAAGGTGGTCGTCAAGATGCCCTTGCCCTCGGAACGAACATTTCTTCAGGAGGCAACCAAGGAACTCCTCGCCATGAACATGAGTTCCGCGACCTTGTTTCCGGGCCTGGATGGCTTCGGGCAGAACCTGGCCGCGCTGATCCCATTTCCCGAGCTTCGGGCCGTGGATACCAAAGTCGGGCGGGAATAAAAGCTACGAGCGCACACACCCGTTATGGAGGTCGCCATGTCCGATCAAGCGCTGCGCGGAAGTTGTCTTTGCAAAGCCGTTAAGTATGAGGTGAAGCCGCCGTTTATCAGATTCACCCACTGCTATTGCTCGCGTTGCCGGAAAGCAACGGGCACCGCGCGGGCAACCAACATCGCCGTCGCGCCTGAACAGTTCCGCTGGATCTCGGGTGAAGAGCTGATCTCGCGCTACGATCTTCCGGAAGCAAGAAGTTTTTCGACGGCGATCTGCACGCGCTGCAACTCTCCGGTGCCGCGTCCGACGCGCAGTCGCGAACAAATCATCGTTCCGTCAGGCACGCTCGACGACGAGCCGCCGACCGGCCCGACCGCTCATAGACAATGGGGCAGCCGGGTTAGCTGGGCCGCGATCGATGAAGCCCATCTGCCGTGCGAGGAATGATCGGGCCTGGCTTGTGGTCTAACGGGATGATGGACGCTGAGTTTCTGCCCTAGGCCGATCCTTAGGGGGCAAAGTTACTCGTCTATTGCGTGGCCAAATGAAGCTTGTCTTGCTCCCGGGACTGGACGGCACCGGCATCCTGTTTGAACCGATTATCCGGGTTTTGCCGAAAGAACTGACTCCGGTGGTTCAGTCTTATCCCGGCGATGTCCCGTTGTCGTACGACGAGTTGCTGCCCATTGCGCAATCGGCGCTGCCGGTATCCGAGCCGTTCGTTCTGCTCGGCGAATCGTTTTCCGGGCCGCTTGCGTTGTGGATCGCCGCAAAGAACCCTCCCGGGCTGAAGGGCGTGATTCTGTGCGCTTCTTTCGTGCGCAACCCGGTTAGATTTTTCCCGCGGGCCTGCCGTCGCTTAATTCAGCCGTTTATCTTCAGCTCCTGGCCGCCCTGGTTTCGCTGCCGGGCTCTGTTTGTCGGCTATGCGAGCCGCGCGATGTTCGAGCTGGTCGAGCACGCGCACAGGTTGGTTACCGCGGAAGTCATGGCGGCACGGGCGCGGGAGATTGTCATGGTCGACGCGGAGGAGGCGCTTTCAGCCTGTCGCGTGCCACTCCTATACATCGCGGGGGCTTGGGATCGCCTCGTACCGGAGCACAATCGAAGGCGAATCAAGCAGCTCAAGCCGAGCGTTGAGCTGGTCGTCCTCCCGTCGTCTCATATGGTGCTGCAAAATGTCCCCGAAGCGGCGGCGGAGGTCATCGCCGAATTTGCCGCGAGGGTTGGGACGGAATAGCAGACGGACCCGCCGCCCCCTACCCCTCCTCGGCCTCTTCGTAACTGATCTCGTCGCGCTCGGCGAGATCTTCGAAGCGGGTGAATTCGTTGAGGAAGGCCAGACGGACGGTGTCGATCGGACCGTTGCGCTGCTTGGCGACGATGATCTCCGCAATCCCTTTGTCCGCCGACTTTTGATTATAGACCTCGTCCCGGTAAATAAAGGCAATCACATCGGCGTCCTGCTCGATGGCGCCCGACTCTCTCAAGTCGGCCATCATGGGCCGCTTATCTCCCCGATCTTCCACGCGGCGGTTGAGCTGTGAGATTCCGATGACCGGCACGCGCAGCTCTTTGGCCAGGGCCTTCAGCGAGCGGGAGATTTCGGAGATCTCCTGCTCCCGGTTGGACGCGTTTCCCATGCCGCGCATGAGCTGCAGATAGTCGACGACCACCAGCCCAACTTTCTTCTCCCGATCTCGAATCAGCCGGCGCGCCTTCGCGCGAAGCTCCAAGACGGAGATGGCCGGCGTATCGTCTACATATATGGATGCCTCGTGCAACCTCCCCGCCGCGTTCGCGAGTTTGGGAAAGTCGCGCTCTCCAAGGTAGCCGGCCCGGACTTTGGAGTTGTCCACCCGTGCCTCGGAGCAGAGCATCCGCAGCACCAACTGCTCCCTGGCCATTTCCAGCGAAAAGACCGCGACTCCGACCCCGGCGTTCAGCGCGGCATGCGTCGCGATGTTAAGGGCAAACGCGGTCTTGCCCATGCTCGGCCTTCCCGCCACGATGATCAGTTCCGACGGCTGGAGCCCCGCCGTCAACTTGTCTAGATCCTTGAAGCCCGTCGGCACGCCGGTCACCATCTCTTTTCGTTCGTAGAGCCTCTCGACCGCCTTTAAGGTGTCCTTAATCATGTCGCCGACAGCGACAAACGAAGCCTGAATCTTCTTTTCCGCGATGTCGAAAATGACCTTCTCGGCGGCGTCGAGGAACTCATCGACGTTGCTCTGCTCCTCGTAGCCCCGCGTGGCGATCTGCGTGGCGGCCGTGATCAGGTGGCGCAGGATCGCCTTTTCGCGCACGATCCGGGCGTAGTAGGCGATGTTGGCGGCGGTCGGCACCGCATCGTTCAACGAGGCAAGGTAGGACGCTCCCCCCGCCGCCTCGAGATCGCCGCGCGCTTTGAGCAGCTCGCTCAGCGTGATGATATCGGCCGGCTCGTTGCGGTCGGAAAGCTCCACCATCGCGCGGAAGATCTTGCGGTGGGACTCGCGGTAGAAGTCGTCCGGGGTGATGGTCTCCAGGACGCGGTTGATCGCCTCGTTCTCCAGCAGGATGCCGCCCAGGACCGAAGCCTCGGCTTCGAGATTCTGCGGCGGAACTTTACGGAGGTTCTCTTCTAAGGACGCCATACTTTAGTTTTGAGTTTTGAGTTGCAGGGAATGAAGCGAGTCACGGTGAAATCAAGCTACACCAACGAAAACAAAAAGCAAGAAAATTTTTCCGTTCGTGAAAAGATATTCTTCGCTGAGACGCGAGCGCGGACCGCAAGCAGGCGGGCGACACTAAAAACGTTTGCCGGCCGTTGCAATAGCTTCGCATAGCGAGCGCAGATCCGTCAGATCGTTCAAAATGACGCGCGCCCCCGCCTTCGCCAGCGCTTCCTTATTATACGGACCGGTCGTGACGCCGATAAAGGCGCAGCCCGTCGCCAGCGCGGCTTGAACGTCGCGAGGGGTATCGCCGACGAGGACGACGCTGCCGGGATCGCGGCCAAAGAGTTTGGCGAAGCGGCCGCGCGCGGCGGGCGGGAGCGACTCCCTCGATTCGCCGTCTTCGGAATAGGCGCCGCAGACAAACTGCGCGAAGTCGATTCCCGCCGATCCGAGCTTGATCCGCGCCGTCGCATGCGTCGAGCCGGTGAGCAGGCCAACCGCGCACTCCGCCATCACGCGAACCGTTTGAACGGCCCGGCCCGCCCCCGGAATTTCGCGCGCCGGCTGGAGTTTCAATTCCTCCGCGAGATTACAGGCATAGCGCTCGAATGCAAGCTCGCGGCGGCGCTCGAAATCGTCCGGCTTGAGGTTGAGGCGGCGAACCACCTCTATCAAAATGGCCGCGTCCGTCAGGCCGGAGACCTCCTCCGCAGCGAAGATCGGACAAGGAACGCCGAAGGCTTCCTTGAATGCGGCCGAGAAACACTTCCCCGCCGCCTTGCCGCAGTCCACCAACGTGCCGTCGATGTCGAAGAGAACGAGCGTATGAGGAAAAGACATAAGATGGTTTAAGGGCTAAAGGGATCAATGGTTGCAGGGATCGAGGAAATCGGACTCTTGATTCTGCCGAAAAACCCTCCGTTCATCCTTCGAGAGTCTCAGGACGAACGGTGGAGCGGTTGAGATCATTGGAGATTTTCCGTTCATGCTGAGCCTAGTCGAAGCATTCTTAGGGTTTTTCAGGAGAATCGACTCTTCAACCCTGAAACCCTTTAACCCTGGAACTTCTCGAGCCGCGTCACCAACTCGCCGAGTTGCTTCTTCAGCCGTTGCGGCAGTCGCCTGCCGAACTGGGCGAAGTGGCGCTCAAGATCGGAGATTTCCGCCTTCCAGGCGTCGCTGTCAAACTTCAGCAACTCCTTGAGGTTTTGTGACGGAAACTCAAGACCTCTCAAGTCGAGGTCGTTCTCGCCGGGTAGATATCCGATCGGCGTCTGCCGCCTGCCGGCCTTGCCTTCCAGCCGCTCGCACATCCATTTCAGAACGCGGCTATTGTCGCCGAACCCCGGCCACAGCCACTTGCCTTCCGGGCTCTTGCGAAACCAGTTCACGTAGAAGATGCGCGGCGCCTTCTTGCCCAGCCGATCTCCCATGTCGAGCCAGTGCTGGAAATAGTCCGCCATGTTGTAGCCGCAGAAAGGCGTCATGGCGAAAGGATCGCGCCGAAGCACGCCGACCTCGCCGACGATCGCGGCGGTGGTCTCCGAGGCCGCAGTCGCGCCGAGAAAAACGCCGTGATCCCAGTCAAGCGATTCGGTCACCAGCGGGACCACGCCGGAGCGGCGGCCGCCGAAGATAAAGATATCGATCGGCACTCCTTCGGGCTTTTCCCAATCGCTGCAGATGGCCGGGCATTGAGTCGCCGCCACTGTGAAGCGGGCGTTGGGATGCGCGGCCGGCTCTTTGCTCCCCGGGCTCCAATCCCGCCCCTGCCAGTCGATCGCATGGGCCGGAGGCGCGCCGTCCATTCCTTCCCACCAGACATCGCCGTCGTCCGTAAGCGCGCAGTTGGTGAAGATAACGTTTTCCTTGAGCGAGGCCATCGCCATCGGGTTGGAGCGGGTCGAGGTTCCCGGCGCGACGCCGAAAAAGCCGCTCTCCGGATTGATGGCGCGAAGGCGCCCGTCGGGACCGATCTTCATCCAGGAGATGTCCTCGCCGATGGTCTCGCACTTCCAGCCCGGAATGGTCGGCACCAGCATCGCCAGGTTGGTTTTGCCGCAGGCGGACGGAAACGCGGCGGCGATGTGGTACTGCTTCCCGGCCGGATTGGTGACGCGCATAATGAGCATGTGCTCCGCCATCCACCCTTCCCGCTTCGCCATGGCCGACGCGATGCGCAGCGCGAGACACTTTTTGCCGAGCAGCGCATTACCGCCGTAGCCGGAGCCGAAGGACCAGATGAGATTCTCCGCCGGAAAATGGCTGACGTATTTCTTATCCATCGGCGCGCAGGGCCACGCGACGTCTTTTTGCCCGTTGGCGAGAGGGGCGCCGACGGAGTGGAGGCAGGGGATAAACTTGCCTTCCGCGCCGAGCGCTTCGATCACTTTCGTGCCCACCCGCGTCATGACATGCATGCTGCACACGACATAAGGGCTGTCGGTGATCTCCACGCCGATCTTGGCGATCGGCGAGCCGATCGGCCCCATCGAAAACGGGATCACGTACATCGTGCGGCCCTTCATGCAGCCGTCGTAGAGGGCCTCCATCGTCCGCTTGAGCTCGTCCGGGGCCACCCAGTTGTTGGTAGGGCCGGCTTCGTCTTCGGTCGCGGTGGCGATATAAGTTCGCTCTTCGGTCCGCGCTACGTCGCTCGGATCAGAGGAAAAGAGATAGCTATTCGGCCGCTTTTTGAGCGCCACGCCGGCGCCGCCGGCGACCATTTGGGCTATGAGTTGATCGTATTCCTGCTTGCCGCCGTCGCACCAGTGAACCCGATCGGGCTTGCACATCTCGGCGGTTTCACGAACCCATTCTTTAAGCTTTAAGTTTTTTACCTCGTAGGACGACATCAACCTTTTCCTCCAGTAGCAAAAGTGGAAGTGATTTCTTACTATTCAAAATCGCGCGAGAAATCAATCTTGCAGTCGAGGAGAAAGAATCTGCGCGGCCTCGCCCAGCGCCTGGTGGCTGCCGAGCAGGACCAGGATATCGTTCGTCGCGAGGCGAAAATCGGGAGGCGGCGCAGGAATCGACTTGCCGTCGCGCACCACGGCGATCACCGTCACCCCGCTGCGCGAGCGAAGCTCGATCTGCTCAAGAGTCCTGGCGGCGGCGGGGGAGCTTTCGAGCACCAGCACCGTATCGGTCGTGGTGCCGACGAGATAGCGGCTGAGTTCATCCAACTGTCTGCCCTCAAGACGCAGCCCGCGCAGCGCGCCGTAGTGCTCCTTGCGGATAAGATCGACTTGCAGCGCGATCAGATTGCGCGGCAGGTGATATTCCTGGAGCACGCGGGCGAAGATCTCGACGGAAGTCTCGAACTCTTCGGGGATCACCTGATTCGCGCCGAGACGGTAGAGACGGTCGATCTCCGCCACGTAGCGGGTACGGACGATGATGTAGAGATCGCCGCGCATCGAGCGCGCCTGCGAGACGACGCGCGCGGTCGCGATCGGATCGGAGATCGCCACGACCAGCACCCGGGCCTCAGCGATCCCAGCCTTCGCCAGCACCTCCGGCCGCGTCCCGTCGCCGAAGGCGATCGGCTCACCGGCGGCTTTCGCATCGCGCACGAGCGCCGCGTCCATTTCCAGGATAGTGTACAGAATCCCGACTTCCTTCAGCACTCGCGCCAGATTCTGGCCGTTTAACCCGTAGCCGACGATCAGCACATGGCCGCTTTCGGCGCGTGGTTCGGCGTCCGCCTCGGCCGTGGACTGGCCGATCATTTTTTGGAGACCGAAGCCCAACGCATGAGCCGACTGGATCAGGAACGGAGTCGCGAACATGCTCAGAATCGAGGCCGCGAGAAAGATCTGTTCTTCCGTGGAAGTCATCAATCCATAGTCGCGGCCCGCGCGCGCGAGCAGAAAAGAAAACTCCCCAACCTGCGCCAGGCTCAATCCCACGACGACCGCCAGCCGCATCGACTGATAGAGCCGGGCGATGACCAGCAAGACTATGAGCCCTTTCAGCAAGGCGATCACCGCAAAGATTCCCAAGGCCGCGAGACCGTCCGCCAGCAGATTGTCGAGCCTAAGCAACATCCCGATCGAGATAAAGAAAATGCCGCTGAAAGAGTCCCGGAGCGGGAGCACCTCGGCGATCACCTGGTGGCTCAACTCGGAATCGGAGATCACCAGCCCCGCAATAAACGCGCCGAGCGCCAGCGAAAGGCCCACTTCGGAAGTGAGCCAGGCGGTTCCCAAGCAGATGAAGACAACGAACAGGACAAACAGCTCGCGGTTGCGCAACAGCGCGATCTGACGCAACAGCCACGGGAACACCTTTCGCGCGCCGAAAGCGATAAGCAAGAGCGCCAGCAACGCCTGGCCCATCGCCCAGGCAACCAGCGGCGCCGACACCGTGCCCGCCTGACCCAGCAGGGGGACCGACAGCATCATCGGGACGATGCAGAGATCCTGGAGGAGCAAGACGCCGGTCGCCACCCTTCCCGACAGCGCGTCGCTCTCTCCTCTATCCTTATATATCCTCAGCACGATCGCGGTGCTGCTGAGCGAGACGAGAAAACCGTAGAAAATTCCGGTTTCCGTCGGATAGCCGAAGACGATCGACAGCGCCCATACCACGCCGGTCGTCAGCAATATCTGAAGCGCGCCCGCCAGGATCAGCGCGCGCGAAGCGGAAACGAAGCGGCCCAATGAAAATTCCAGGCCGATGGTGAAGAGCAGGAGCGCGACGCCGATCTCCGCGAGGGTCTCGACCTGCGCCGCGTCCCGGATCACTTTGAGGCCGTGCGGCCCCATGACGACCCCGGCCAAAAGAAAACCGATGATCGCCGGCAGCCGCAGCTTCTGAGAAACAAAGACGATGAAGAGGATCGCCGCAAGGACGATGAGAAGTTCTCTTAGAACGCTGAGATCGGTCATGGGAGGTAAAGCTGAAGGCCGGCCGCTGAACAGCCCGCGACCCTACTTCGCCGGGTAACTTGCGCTAATCACCGTATGAATGCCGCCGCGCACGTTGAAATCGCCGACGACGGTCATCGATCGGGGTTGGCAGACGCCGACCAGATCGTCGAGAATGCGGTTGATCACGGCCTCGTGAAACGCCCCCTCGTCGCGGAACGACCAGAGATAGAGCTTGAGGGATTTAAGCTCGACGCAGAGCCGGTCCGGCACGTAGCGGACGCGGATCGTGGCGAAGTCCGGCTGGCCGGTGCGCGGGCAGACGCAGGTGAACTCCGGGCACTCCATGCCGATCTCATAGTCGCGTTCCGGGCGCGGGTTGGGAAAGGTTTCAAGATTTTTGCTCGGCGTCGTAGGCATGGAGTAATTGTAACCTACCCTCCCCTGCTTTTTCAATTCGCCGTTCGTTGACATCGCAACTATGCGATGATAACTGAATTTCTTATTCTAAGCTTATGGAGGACGATCAGTGAAAAAACCGAAAGAGCCGAAAGCGGGGGAGAAGATGAGCCCGGCCGAGGCGAAAGCCTACGTGGACTACCTTTATGAGACGATGTACGCGCGCTGGAAGCAAAAAATCGACGCCGGCCAGTTCATGACGCAACTCAGAGCGGGGAAGCTGCCCATGCCGGTGATCCGGCGGTTTTTCAAGAACTGGGGGCGCTTTTCGCTTGAAGTCAACGGCCTCAACGCCGTCTCGTATTACATTCACCTGCCGTTTTTCGTTCGCAACTTCGATCTACTCGGCCCCCTTTGCGCCAAGATCGCCGACGAGTTGATCTCGCCCAAGCCTCCGGGGCACGTTTTGGTGCTGCTTAAAACCGCCGAGGCGATGAAGTTGAGCCGCCAGGAGGTTTTGGAAGACCCCTACCTGCCCGAAGCGCGCGCGATCAACGACTTCACGCACAAGATCTTCATGGACGGCTCGATCGCCGAGCTTTGGGGACTCCACGTCTTCGAAGAATCTCTCTCCCACTGGTCCGGGCAGTGGTTCAAGGCGCTCACCACGCATTACGGCTTCAGCAAATCGCAAGCCGTCTATTTCTCGACCCATGAAGAGGCCGACCTCGAACCGCACGCGTTGGGAGACACCGGCGTGGAGGCGATGGGTCACGGCGCCTTCAACCGCGCGATTCTGGAGCGCGTGCTGCAAGACGGAAACATAGAATTCCGCGCCGGCTATTCCATGGAATACTGCGCCCTTGCCATGATCGACCTGCACGCCCAGATGAAGCGCGCAGCGATGGAAAATCCGTATCCTTAGAGAAGAACGCGACAGTGTAGGGGCGACCGGCCGGTCGCCCCTACAATTTTCCTCCCTGCCTCCTGCCTGCCCTGCCTTCGACAAGCTCAGGCCCTGAGTTAATCGAAGGGAGCCCAGTCGAAGGGCCTGCCGCCTTCTGATCCGTCCTTCACGGCAGCACTATGAAGTGGCGCCCATGATATGTTAATCTCGTCTCGATGGTCATCGGGCGCAAGAGATTGAGACACTCTGCCGCCAAAGCCCTCCTTTGCCTATCGCTGGCATTGATCTGCTTTTTACCCGCGACCGTTTCTACTCAAGAATTCTACCGCTGGGTGGATGACAAGGGCGCCGTCCATCTCACCGACAATCTCCACTCGATCCCGGAAAAATATCGCAACCAGGCACAAAAGAGGGTCTATCTCCCCCCACAAGAGTCATCGGCGTCGAACCCGGAAGTTTCGTTTAGCCGGTCCCAGCCGGGGGAGATCGTGGTTCCATTTAAGCGCAACGGCAACCTCATCATCGTCGAAGGGCTCGTCAATAACACGGCGCCGGTCAGGTTTATTCTAGACACCGGCGCGGAGATCTCCACCCTTCCTCGCTCAGTGGGCCAGCAGTTGGGAATCGATGCCGAGGCCGCCGTTCTGATCACGATGACCGGCATGGGAGGCTCAAGAGAGGTGCCGTTGGTTGAAATCAACAGCATCCGCCTGGGCGAGGCGGAGGTCAACAACCTGGATGTGACCCTAAGCGACACTCCGCTGAAAGATACCGGCTTGCTCGGGGCCGACTTCCTGCTGGACTACAAGGTTAATATTAGGTACGCGGAGAACCAAGTGGTGTTGGAACCCCAACAGCGCGCTTATGGGGGCCACTCATTCGAATGGTGGCAGAAAAAATTCCGCCTCTTCTATGCAGTCAAGAGGCGCTACGAAGCCCTCCGCTCCACCACGGGCACAGCCGGGCCAAACGAAGTGGCTGAGAAGCAGCTGCGCGCCGTGGAGCAGAAAATCAGCGACCTCGAAACCCGCGCGTCGCAGGCGGGCATACCCCGCGAATTCCGCCAATGATCGGCTTCCTCCCTCTGTTGACTGTACAGACCCCGCCGGCCTATAGTTTTAGCTACTGATGGAAAAACATATCCCGGTCGAGATCAACCACGTCAAAGCGCAGCGGCTGGTCCGCATCACCTGGGACGACGGCCACGTCGGCGACTACCCGTTGGAACACCTGCGCGGCTATTGCCCTTGCGCGCTTTGCCAGGGGCACGATGCGGCCTTGGGCACGAAATTCATCTCTGTTCCCGGCGTCGGCTTGCAGACCATCGCGCCGGTGGGAAATTACGCCGTCGAGTTTCACTGGCAGGACGGCCACAGCACCGGCATTTACAGCTATGACTACCTGCGCTCGCTCTGCCCATGCGCGGCCTGCGTGAGCGAGCAGGAAAGCGAGTAGGAGCGTCGCGTGAAGGGCGCCGAAGCAAGGGATCGAGCTTCCGCCGTCATCCTCGCCGGCGGCAAAAGCTCGCGCATGGGCCGGCCCAAGGCCCTGCTCCCATTCGACGGCGAGCCGTTGATTCGCCATCTCGTGCGAACGCTTGCGCCCCTGTTTGCCGAGGTCGTGGTTGTAGGCGGCGCGGGAGCAGAGTTTGTTGAGTTAATGAGTTTATTGCGTTCATTGAGTTCCCAACCCAACGAACTCAACGAACCCAATGAACTCAATCAACCCAACAAACCCTATCAACCCAATCAACCCAATGAACTCAACAAACCCAATGAACTCAATCAACCCAACAAACCCAATCTAACTCTCGTCCGCGACGAGATCGCCTATCAGGGACCGGTCGGCGGAATTTACTACGGTTTGCGCGAGGCCAAAGGTGAATTCGTTTTCCTGACCTCGTGTGACGCTCCCTTCCTCAACCTGGCTTTGATCTCACATCTCATCTCCCAAATCTCCGACTACGACGTCGTGGTGCCCTATTGGCAGGAACGCTTCCAGCCGCTCCATGCCGTCTACCGCCGGAGCGTGGCGCCCTTGCTGGGAGAACAACTGGAACGAGGAGAGCTGCGCCCGATCTTTCTCTACGAAAAGGTGCGCACGCGCCGAGTCTCCGAAGATGAAATCCGGCGCTTCGATCCGGAAGGCTTAAGTTTTCTCAACATGAATACGCCGGAAGACTATGAAGCGGCGCTGAAACGCTGGCAGCGTTTGGCAGAGGAGCAGAGGGGCAGAGGAGGACCTCACCCCAGCGCCCTTGCTCCGATGCCCCCAGGCGGCGAATGCACCGTCGAGCTGTTCAGCGTCGCGCGCCTGTTGGCCAAGACTTCCAAAATCGACCTGGCGCTGCCGCGGGAAGCGACGCTCGCGGACGTGCTAGCGGCGCTGTCCGACCGCCTGCCCGTGCTCGTGGGCCCGATAATCGCGACGGATAGAAAAAGCCTGACCAGCGGCAACGCCTGCAACATCAACGGCAGGACCTTCGTGCGGGATCCAAAAGCTCCGGTCCAACCGGGAGACAGCATTTTTATCATCTCCGCCGACGCGGGAGGTTAAGCGATGCACGGCTTTCACGGCCGCCTGCTCACCATCGACCTGAGCGCCGAAACCTACGAGTGGCGCGCGCTGGAAGAGTCCCGCCTGCGCGCCTTTCTCGGCGGGATCGGTCTGGGGACCAGCCTGCTGTACGATTTCGCTCCGGCGGGCGTGGAGCCTTTCTCCCCGGCTAATCCGCTGATTCTCACGAGCGCGCCGCTGGTCGGCACCGGCCTCACGACCACGGCGAAGTATGCCGTGGTAACGAAATCTCCGTTGACCGGATTCATCGCCGACTCCCTCTCCTCCAGCTTTTTTGCGCTTGAGTTAAAACGGATCGGCGCGGATGCGGTGGTGATCACCGGTCGATCATCCCATCCGACCTATCTTTTCATCCGCGATAAGCAAGTAGAGTTCCGCCGCGCGGATCATCTATGGGGAAAGAGTCCGAAAGAGACCGAATCGTCGCTCCGGTCGGAGCTTGGAGATACGGGAGTTCGTGTCGCCGCCATCGGCCGGGCCGGGGAGAACCGCGTGCGCTTCGCCACGATCAGCAACGAAGGGCGACACGCCGGACGGGGCGGGGTCGGCGCCGTGATGGGGTCGAAGAACCTGAAAGCGATCGCCGCGCGCGGAAACGCTGCCGCGACTGTCGCCGATCCACAGGGCGTCGAGGCGATCGCCGAAGCGATGCGCGCGCGGAGCCTCGGCACAATGACCGCGAAATACCGCGAGATCGGCACCGTCGCGAACCTCGCCGTTTTCAATCGCCTGGGGACGCTGCCCACGCGCAACTTCCAGCAATCGACCTTCGACGACGCGGAGGAACTGACCGGCGAGAGTCTCGTCGAGAACAACTTCAGCCGGAGATACGGCTGCGCTTCGTGTACCATCCGCTGCGAGCATCTGTTTAAATCTCTGGCGGGAGAGGAACAGCGCCTCGAATACGAGACGCTCTTCGCCCTCGGGCCGCTCTGCGGCATTCAAGACTCCACTACCGTTCTCGAAGCCGCGCGCCTGTGCGATCTCTACGGCCTCGACACGATCAGCACAGGCGGCACGATCGCCTGGGGGATGGAGTGCGCCGCCAAAGGACTTCTCCCCGAGGCCTCCGGCATCGGACTGAATTTCGGCAACGCGGACGCCGTAATGAAGATCATTCCGGCCATCGCCCAGCGAAGCGGTCTCGGCGAGTTGCTGGCAGAAGGCTCGAAACGAGCGGCGGCCCGGATCGGCGGAGAGACTGGCGATTGGGCGATGCACGTCAAAGGGCTTGAGCTGCCGGGCTACGAGCCGCGCAGCTTGAAGACGATGGCGCTCGGACTTGCCGTCAGCCCGCGCGGCGCGTGCCACAACCGCTCGGGCGCTTACGAGGTGGATTTCTCCGGCGAAGTGGATCGACTAAAGACAGACGGGCGGCGCGGCATGCTGGTCGCGGCGTCGGAAGATTTTTCCGCCGTCCTCGATTCGTTGATCGTCTGCAAGTTTTTGCGCAAGTGTTTCACCGATTTTTACGCCGAGGCCGGGGACCTGATAAGCAAAGTCACCGGCTGGAGTTATTCCGCCGACGAACTGAAACGGGCGGGAGAGCGGATTCACACGCTAAAAAAACTGTTCAACGTCCGCGAAGGCTGGAAATCGAACGACGACTGGCTGCCGCCGCGCCTGTTGAAAGAGGCCCTGCCGACGGGCGTCGCTGAGGGCGTCGGTCTAAGCGAGAGCGAGCTGCGCGAGATGCTTCAGAGTTACTATAGAGCCAGAGGCTGGGATGAGAGCGGATATGTACCCAAAGCTAAGCTGAGCGAACTCGGAATCTCAATGTGATGAGTTTTCGTGTTTGCCCTTGAGACCAATGCAAAATGAAAAGTGCAAAATGCAAAAGTCAAAATTGAGACCGAGAGCCCTGTCCGGACATTTTTCATTTTTCAATTTGCATTTTGATTTTTGCATTTGCTTTGAACCTGGAGGAGACCCATGCCGACCGATGAAACTCGCCGCGTGCTGAAAGTTTTCGGCGTCGCCGTGACCGCCTACGAGGATGCTGTGGATAAGGGCGCACCGGTCGATGAGCTAAAGAAGGCCGAGGCCGAAGTCAACACCCGCCTGACGGAAGTCACCGCGCTCATCGACCGCTTGCGGGCCAAGACCAAGTAACGACCGAATGAGTGAGTCGCAGTTCCTCGACGGCTTTCGTGCACTGCAGGAAGGCAGATTTGCGGACGCAGTCGCGGCGTTCGAGGAAATCCTCAAACAGCAGCCGGATTTTGCGGAGGCGCACTACAATCTGGGCAACGCGTGCGTCGGCCTCAAGGACTACGGCGGCGCGGTCAAAGCTTACGAAGAAGCGATTCGCCTCAAGCCCGGCTTTGCCGAGGCGCACACCAACCTCGGTTTTGCCTACGCGCGACTTGGGCAGCACGACCGCGCTCTCGCTGCATACGGCGAGGCGCTTCGCGCGCGGCCCGACTTTACCGAAGCCTATTTCCAAGTCGGCATGCTCTACCTGGAGCACGGCCGTTTTGAGGATGCCATCGAGCCGCTGCAGCAGGCGATCCACTGCGACCACGCTTGCGGAAAGGCTTACACCGCTCTCGGCCACGCCTACCTGCGATTGGGAGCGCACGGCGAGGCGATCGAAGTGTTGAAAGATGCGCTTCGAGTCGTGCCGGAAGACGCCGAAGCCCATTTTCATCTCGGCATGGCGTTGCATCAGACGGAGAACTACGTCGCGGCCTGTAACGTCTTTCGCTGCTTCGTCCAGCTCGACCCGCAGAACCCCAACGGCCACTTCAACCTCGCCCTGGCTTATCTCGCATTGGGGAACGTGAAAGACGCAGCGGCGCAGCACAAAGTTCTGCTCGCTCTTGACGCTTCTCTCGCCGATGAACTCAAACGGGAAATCGAACGCTCAAGGCAAGCGTGACTGCCAGGCCAGAAAGGACCCCCGACCGCTTTTCCGACCGAACGATCACCTGACGCCACCCGAACGAGACTGCTCACGTTCTTTCCGACCCGCAACCGGGCGCCGGTCAGGTGCAGTGGCTTGGTTAGCCTTGCCCCGCCTTCGCTCCTGTATTTGGACAATCTGGGCAACGGCCCGCAGCGTCTCGTTTACACTCTCACGATTTGGGAATACGCGCGCTACGTCTGGATCAAGCATCACCACATTGGTGCCTTCGGCATACCGGCGCGCATACTTGCCGCGTGCGCCTCCGGTAAAGTCATAGTGATCGCGCATTTCGTTGTCTCTACGAGTCCCCTTCTTCATATTTCCTCCGCTCAAGGCGGTTTGCCGGCCTTGCACTGATGATACGGATCGTTGCTCCTTCTTCTGATAAAGGCATCCCATGACGAACCACCGACCGTCGGGCAACCTCTGCTCTGGCCTTGGCTGCACTCCCTCGCCTGCTCCCGGAGCGCAGCTTGTCAGGAAACTCCGGGAAGCGACGAAAATCCTCCGGCGCTTTGAAGATGACGTGCCCTTGATTGCCCCGCGTGACGAGGTGGGACAATGCGCCGGGAAAATGAATGCGAGGCATCTCTA